>CAZDWM010000049.1:0-11740 GCA_964509145.1 uncultured Eubacteriales bacterium
AAATAAATGTACGATTCAAATCCTTATTTTTACGGTACAGGCCGCAGAAAGAAATCAGTCGCCAGAGTCCGCATTTACGCAGGCACCGGCGTCATCACCATCAATAACAGGGACATCGACGATTATTTCGGTCTCGAAACCCTTAAGCTCATCGTTCGTCAACCCCTCGTACTCACCGGCACAGAGGATAAGTTCGACATCGTGTGCAACGTCGGCGGCGGCGGTGTAACCGGCCAGGCCGGTGCTATCCGCCACGGCATTTCCCGTGCGTTGCTTCAATACAGCGATGAAATCCGCCCCATCCTCAAGAAGTCCGGCTTCCTCACCAGAGACCCCAGAATGAAGGAAAGAAAGAAGTACGGCCTCAAGGGCGCCCGCAGAGCCCCGCAGTTTTCGAAGAGATAAGAATACTCAAATTTTAAAGCCTTGTATATTGAAAAAATATACAAGGCTTTTGCATTCAATTATACATGTCTTATATGTCCAGTCAACGTTAAAACTCGACAACTCGTGTACTATCATCTTGATAAGTAATAATAAGTATCTTGTCCTATTCGTTAATGTGTTTTACTTTTCATTATCTCCGTATGAAATATCTCTCCATTTTTCATAATCATAATAAGTCAATTGTAAATCTGCTTCATAAAGCGATCTTAAAAGTTTCTCGTCGATCTTACTGTTGGTAGGTGAAGTAAAACCAGAAGCCGAGGCTTCTGTAATGCTTGGCTTAAAGTATAATGTGTATAGATCACTTTTGCCTTTCTTATTTCTTTCTAAGTTTAAGTATTGTGCGTCACTCCTGACAGCTTGTTTTATATCACTGTATTCTGTTTGGACTCTTTCTACATCACATACATTAACTTTGCCATCCAAATATTCCGAAACATATTTGACCAGTAAACGAATCCGTTCAATATAATTAACAATACGAGTAGCAAGTTCTTGATCTGTCATTTCTATTAAATTATCCATATTAGTGTAATCCTTTCGTTTTCATAATAATATCTTCATACATTTTCTGTATGTTGTTTTTTTATTATAACATATTCTTATTGCTTATTCAATACATATTAGACTAAGTATTTTCATTATTATGTAACGTTATTATTTACATGAATCATTATTTAATAGATAAAATTCTAAAAGAAAGCCCTCGATGAACTGTAATAAATTTATCATTAAATTAAGCTGTTGACATATCTGTTTTTATTGACTATAATAAGTATGTAAGGCGTTGCCGATAGACGGTTACGCCCTCATAAAGCGAACAGAAATAAACCGCTCTGCTTTGGATGGCTTGGGCGGTTATTTCTTTTTATGCTCAAGGGCTGCGACAAACAGCCCGATAATGCCGACAATCACTATTGAGAACGTGAATAGGTTCTCATATGTAACATACTGCATAAGCATCACCCCCATTCAGAGGGCAAGAAGTGTAACCGCCTACCGCTTGGCAACGCCTTACAATTGAATGTTAACAGGTTTACAATAATTTGTCAATACGGAATTGATTATCGCTAACAGTGTCGGAATATACTCATAAACGTTAGGCGAAATGATGCTATTCCTGCTTCTCGGTAATGACGACTTCGATTCCCATTTCGTTAAACAGCGTTAAATCCTCCTCGGACGCGTCCCAGTCAGTTATCAGCACATCAAGCTTATTCGCCGGGCAGATGCTTACAATCGACTCAAAACCGATTTTACCTGTCGGGTACAATCCGTATCTTTTCTTTGAATTGTCCAGCACAGCGTTCATTAACGCAACGTTTCTTGTTTTTTGAATCGACAACCCGAATTTCGCCGATATACACGCCGAGGTGATAAAGCACTTGTCAAAGCGGAGACGGTTGACCATTTCAAGCGTAAACGCGTCGTAAAAGTTCCCGTTTTTACTCATCTCCCCGCCGGTTACAATCACGGTTATGCCGTCATACCGCCGCAACTCCTCGGCGATTGAAATTGAGTCGGTCACGATAGTGCAGCAAATATCTACGGGCAGATTTCGCGCCATGATAAAGCCGATGCTCGCGCTCGTGAGATAAATCACATCGTTATGCTCAATAGTCGCAATCGCTTTTTTTGCAATCGCAAGATAATTGTCCTTAACCTCCGTGACACGTTCCTTTGACGACAAATCGTGGCACGCGCTGCCAAATCCTACAGCTTTATTCGGTATCGCACCGCCGTGAGTTCTTTTAAGTAAACCTTTTTCCTCAAGGATCCTCAGGTCGCGTTTAGCCGAATCGTAGCTAATTCCGAATATTTCCTGTATTTCACTGTTTATAACACTGCCTTTTTCCTCGAGTAAATTTAATATTGCCTGATGCCTTTCCTCAATAAACATGATAATACCTCGTTTCACGAATTTCAAAGAAGCTGATGCTTCCTTGTTGTTAACATATTATCACGTTTGTTATTGTTTGTCAACATAATTACTTGTTTCGTTAATTATCGTTAATTTCATACCGCCGGAACAAGCTGTACCGTCAAGCCCTCGCTGACAGTTAATACAACACCTTCCGGCAGCTCAACGTTTAAAAAGCTGTCGTTAAACGCACCGCTTCCATCGTCGTCGCTAAGCATCTCGTTTATACCGTTGCCGTAGGGGTTGGATGAAATGACGCTGCCGCTGCCGGATGTCGCTTTTACCTGATAGGTTCCGGATGGGAAATCCGTACCCGATGTGTAGCTGCCGCTGCCAAGCGTCACCGCTACCGTTTCGTCGTAACGTCTGCCCACATAGCCGCTGACGGTTGAGGTGAAAAGCAATCTGACCTTTAGGTTACTTGTAACGGTTAACGAAGCGAATTTCGGCAAGTTAAGTCTGTAAAACGATTCAAGGTAAGTTCCGTCGCCGTGGTCAATGCCGAAAAGCGCGTTAATGCCGCCCTCGGCATTCGAGGAGTAGAGGTTACCGTTGCCCGACACCGCGGCGACATTGCATATTCCCGCGGGTATATCGATGCCGGCGGTGTAGATGCCCGCCGACAGGTCGTAAATTTTAACCGGCTTGTCATAATATTCATCCGTCGTCGTCGCCGTCAAGTCCGTCGTCAGACTGTAGGCGTTAGCGGCTGTTTTATCGGTCATTGATGTCTCCCGTTCGCCGAGCTTCATACTGTCGCCTCCTAGCGAGAACACTGTGACAACCGCGGCCAGCGCCGCTAAAACCCAGAACCACCATCTTTTAAAAAAGGATTTACTGAAGAAACCAATTAAGGCTTTTTGTCCGGCGACAAGTGCGCCGCATTGGGGGCAAAAACCGCCGTGAATTTTAGCACCGCAGTACGGACACTTCATCTCTACCTCCGTCCCGCCGCGGTCGCGCGGCGATTTAAATTAAACGTGAAACAGTGCCTTCAAACAGATAGTATACCAAAAAACAAGACCCCGTATACCGTTTTATTCCGGTACACGGGGTTTCATTTATCTTCGTGTGTCTATTTTGTCTTTTTACATTTTCGCCTGATAAATACCGCGTCAATCAGCATTGACGCCGTTATTATGATGATGGGCAAATAAGGAAAATGATATCTCGAACCGCCGACGGTTACCATGCTCATGGCGGTGCCGATTATGATGATGCCGTATAAAAACGACATTGAGCGCCAGCAACCCTTTACCATTGAATAGATAACTCCGACCGCAAACAGCAGTAAAACGAGCATGTAGTAAGCCTGGTTGTAAATAACGAGTATATCTCCGGTCTGAAGCTCACGGTCGCCGTTGCCGCGTAAAACATTGAGTACCTCCCGTATATATTCAGCACCGCCGGTCTGGATTTTATTATTAAAGTAAACACTGCCCGAATATGTGTCGGACACGTAAAAGTAAAGCAGCTTTTTAGGCATGAGCGACAGGTATTTAAGCGGATTTTCCTTAATCCAGTCGGTCGCCGCTTTTGAGTATATCGTGTTGATTTCCTCATAGGTCAGCGTCTTTTTTAATTCGGGGTCGAGATAACCCGCGTTTCCTTTTTTAAACACAACATCATCGTAGCTGCCGTCGGCGTCGGCATTTGCTCCGATGAGCATATTTCCTGCGGCCACATTGGGCTGATAAACCCATTCGCCGCTGCTTAAATAGGTAAAGGACATCGCAAAAAGTACTATCAAGCTAAAACCCGCCGCAAACTTAACATAGGTCAATATTTTTTCCCGCTTGTAAAAGAAAAGCCACGCTATTGCGATAACGAATGACACAGCAATCGGCCTTGCCCAGTTGGCGTACGCGAGTACGGTGCCGGAAAGCACCGGACAAAGCTTTCCGCCACGCATCGCCAGCGCGAGCGCGAGAAAGGCAAGCGCGGTAAAAAATATTTCCGTGCGGGCAATGCACACCTCGCTCCAGTATGTACCTAATAGACAAAACACAGCGGCACAAACATATCGGACGGTATCGGAGCCGGTTATCTTTGAAACGATATAAACCGCCGAGAACAGCATCAACTGCACCAGCAGGATATTGGCAGCGTAAGCGATTTTAACATTGGCGGTTATCCTAAAAAGCAGACAGAGAAAATTTACATAGCCCGTACCGGCGGCACCGCTGCCGATAAAATTCCGCGCGGTCGGATACCATACACCCTGTTCGACGCTCCAAAACGCGTCGTTTATGTATCTCGCCGCGTCGCCCACAGGAGTGCCGTTAAAGGTAATAACCTGCCAAATCTGCATCGCCAGCATAAGTAAGTAGGCGCACAGCGCGAGATACTTGATAAGCTGTACACGTTTTTTCACAAGCGTGTCGGACGGCGCACCGAACAGGTTCGTCAGCTGCTTATCCTCGCTTCTCAGAAAGAAGCACTTTTCACGATCGATTTTCATCGTCAGCCCTCTTTAACATGAATTATACAGGAAGATAATAACATACCTCTTTCATATTTTCAATCGGAAACAAGCTTTTTTGACACATTATGAACATATTTTTATCAGACGCGAAAACACCCTCTTGATTTGCGTGTCACGCATCAAGGGGGTGTTTGTTTTTTGATGTTATAAATCAGTATTCAGGATACATTTCTTTTATATAGGCTTCGATGTCGGCGCGTTCACATTTCAATGCGCCCGGTGTCTCCATCTTTAACGATACCGTCGCCGTCGCCCAAAGGAGCGCCGTTGGAATATCGGAATGTAGCCGTTCGCAGTAGTACGCCGCGAAAGTGGTGTCTCCCCTGCCCGTCCGGCCGCTCAAGTTCCGCGCGCGAATGGGACAGGTATAAAACTCGCCGCCGTCGTAGGCTAAAACCTCGGTGTTGTGGGTAATCAGTACCTCACGGGCGCCCCACGCGTACAGCAGCTTCGCGGCCTCGCGCCGGTCGGTCAGACCTGTCATAATTTCCGCCTCGGCGGCGTCGGTTTTTAAATAGCGTATGTAGGGTAGCATTTCCATTTTGTCCGCCCAGTCCTCAAAATACATTGAGCCGTCGTCGCTCCTGTGGCGCAGGAGCGTCTGAACATCCACCGCGACGTCGTAGCTTTCGGCTGCCTTTTTTATCATCTCGTTGTTGAAGTCGCCGTATATCAGCCCTGCGAAGTGGAATATCTTTGCGTTGAGCGACGGGATATCACCGACGGAAAACGGCGTGCCGACGCTCTCGCAGCGGCATTCACGGCGTTCCTTGTCGGCGGTGTAGTATTTGTTGCGCATCACCGTTGATGATGTGGCCGGAAGACAAAAAATGTCCTCCTTAGGAATGGTAAGCGCCTGTGCCCGCTCCATATCCTCCTGTGCGAGCTTTGTGAACGCCGCGACCCTGTGACCGAGCGCGTAAGCCGATGCCGACGAAAAGGTGACAGCTCCGCCAATGACCTTCATCTCATTGCCGAGATGATCGGTGTTGTAGTCGAGAGAAATATGACCCATGATAATTGAAGCGTACCGCATTATTATGACCATCCTTTCGCAGAACGCGGAAGATTTATCTTTCAGATTTTCTCCTTAATTCAAATCCATACAAACCTTGATTTTTGCGACGAGCACTTCCTTAATGCTGTCGACAGCCGTGCGCATATATATTTTCGGGTCGAACACGTCGGGGTTAAGCTCAAAGCCTCTCTTGATGCCCGCCGTATAGGCCTGACGAAGCTCGGTGGCAAAGTTTATTTTACTGATACCCGCCTCAATACAACCCCGTAATACCGTGTCGGACAGACCCGACGCGCCATGCAGCACAAGCGGCGTATTGATGGCTGCGTGGATTTCCTTTATACGCTCGATGTTGATTTTAGGTGTCCCCTTGTAGACGCCATGGGCGGTGCCAACCCCGATAGCCAGCGTGCTGACGTTTGTCGCGGCGACAAAGTCGACTGCCTCGGACACCTTGGTGTAGCTCGACTCAAGGTCGGTGTCGCCCTCCTCCTTGCCTCCGATGGTTCCCAGTTCGCCCTCAACCGAAACGCCCAAGGGCAGCGCGAGCGCTGTCACCTCTTTTGTCCTGTGAACATTTTCATCAAACGGCAGATTGCTGCCGTCGAACATGACGGAGGAGTAGCCGTTTTTAATGCACTCGGCGGCCAGCTCCGCGCTGCTGCCGTGGTCGAGGTGTAAAGCGTAATCGGTGGCGCAGTCGGCCATCAGAGCAGCTATCATGGCGGCGTAAACCGCCTTACCGCCATAGTTTAAAGTGCGTGGAATAGTTTGGACAATCAACGGCGTTTTAAGCTCATGCATCACCTCGGACACGGCGAGCGCCGATTCAAGATTGTCGATATTAAACGCCGGAACGGCATAGCCGCGCGCCGACGCGTTTTTCATCAGCTCATAACTGCTTACTAAAGCCATGTTTGTGCCTCCATTCACTATTCACTATTCACTTTTAATTACGCCCCGTACCCTATACCGACTGCGGCCAAAAGTACAGCAACCGAAAAAACGAATTCCGCTAATAGCAACTTCCACGCGTATCTTAAATATTTACCGTAGGACACACCGACAAGACCTATGGCGATAATCATTACGCCGCTGGTAGGGTAGAGAATGTTACAAAAGCCGTCCGACAAACTGAACGCGAGCACTACCGACTGCCTTGTGACGCTGACCATGTCGGCTAGCGGGAGGACGAGCGGCATAATTAAAAAAGCCTTGGCTGTACCGCTGCCGATGAAAAACTCAAGCACCGCGATGAACAGGAACAGCAGCAGTATTGCTGCCGACGGACCGAAACCGACGATTTTATCGTAGACAAAGTGTAGAATCGTGTCGATGATTTTGCCTTCTTGGAGGATGAATGTAATAGCCATAACAAAAATAATTAGCGGCGCTATCGGCGCAATGGACTTCGCGCCTTCAACAAAACCGCTTAAGAGTTTTTTGCCCCTGATGCCCGCAATGTATCCCGCGGCAAGGCCCCCGACGGTAAATAGAATGGCCATAGCAACCATTGGAAGATTGTCAACATTATCACGGATAACGGCGGGCACAGCCTCGATGCGTTGAACGATAAAGCTGGCGGCGGCACAGACCAGCACACCGGCAATACAACCGACGAATGTACGCGTCGCCTTGCCGAGGCGCTTATCCTTTAACAGCTCGTCGTCAAATGATGCGATGTATTTCTCGCGCAATACGAGGTCGCTTTCATAGACGATAGACTTTTTTGGGTTCTTCTCAATCTTTTTAGCGTAACGGATGACAAAAAAGGTAAGGATAGCATAAACACCGGCAAAAACAACAAGCCTGTAACCGAGACCGGAGAACATCGGCAGCTTTGCCATTGACTGGACAATACCGACGTTGAATGGGTTGAAGGTGGCCGCCGAATAGCCGAATGCGATGGCAATGAGGCTGATGCTTATACCGACCAGTGAGTCCCACCCGAGCGCCAAGGCGATGGCGACGCAAAGAGGGACAAGAGTGATACTCTCTTCTAAAATGCCGACAATGGAGCTTAAAGCCATAAAAGCTAAAATCATGACAGGCAGCAACTTATACTTCTTGTTGGAATACTTTTTAACGATAACCGACATGATATAGGAAAGCACACCGCTCTTGTCAAGAATCAGAAATGTGCCGCCGATTAAGATGATGAACAGGATAACCGCGACACCCGTTATCGCGTTACTTGACGTGAAAACCTCAATGGGGGCGACAAAAGTTTTCCAAAACGGCATTTTATAATCTATTTGCGTATAAGTACTGACCTGCTTACCGGTCGCCGGGTCGACAACCGAGGCGATTATGGCACCGCTTGCATCTGTTTGATATTCACCCCTCGGAATAAACTGCGTAAGTGCGCCGACAAGAATCATAATGGCAAGGATTGCACTCGTGACAAAAAATACAGTTTTTTTATCAAGCTTCAACCCCTGCCCCCTATTTTCCGGCGCTTTTACCGCCGTCTCCTGCTTATGATTGCTGCTCAATGAAAACATTCCTTCCACACACATTTTTAATAATTGCCTTTACTTTTTAACCGTATGCTTCTCTTTTTCGTAACCGTTTATCCAGTCTACCATATCGCTGAACGACTGCTTGGCCGTCATCGGATGATAGTCAAGCTCCCGCTCGGCCTTCGCATAGCTGAAATTGCAGTTGGACATCAGCTTACGGATGGAATAAGCCGTCAGGAAGGGGGTTGCCGTGGAATGCTTGTAATAAACATTCATCACTGGCAGAACTGCCTTGATAAAACCGAGCGGCAGCTTTAACGACGGCGCTTTTGAGCCGCATTTTTCAGCGAGGACACGAATCAGCGCGTCGACCGTCATGCGCTCGCCCGTCATAATATAGCACTCACCGTCGCGCCCCATTGTGGAGGCGTTGTAAAGCCCCTTGGCCACGTCGCGTACATCGACAAAGTTATATTCGCCGAAGCCCAGGGACACGGGAAATTTACCGTTGATGAACATGCGTACCATCTCGCCGATGTTTGATGTTTTAAAATCGTAGGGACCGATGCACGCGCCTGGGTGACCGACGACAATCTCAAAGCCGTTGCAGCGGTTGTCGAGCACATACTGCGTAGCGGCAGCCTTTGTCTTGGCGTATGTACCGTCGAGGTTGTCCGGTGAAAAACGGTTAATTTCAGTCATCACGGCGTTGTTTGGCAGCGGCGGGAACGCGTCGACCGACGAGGTGTAAACTAGCCGCTTCACGCCGCACCTTTTACAAGCCTCCACTACGTTTTTTGTGCCGTCAACGTTCACCTTCCAGATCATGTCCTCACAGCCGGCGCTGATATCGATTATACCTGCCAAATGGTAGACGATGTCGGCACCCTGAAAAGCCTTTTCAAGAGAAGCGGGTTCCGTGACGTCGCCGTAAACCTTTTCGCATTTTATCCCGTCAAACATAGGCACATCCTTACGAATAAGAATGCGCACATTTTCGCCGTTTTTCTCAAGCTCCTTTAATAAGGCATAACCGACATGACCGGTAGCACCCGTAAGGACAGATAACCTTTCGCCCATACAAAATACGACTCCTTATATTGAATTGACAGCCTGTCACAATTAGATGAATTATAACATATGTTACATATTATTATATATTAACAAAGAATTATATGTAAAATATCCATAAAATATCATTCTTCGCTTGACAATTTACCGACAAAGGTATAAAATAACAACGTTATTAGTTAATCGGTTAACTGTTAATTGTTTAATGATTTTGAGGTGGCAATACCATGGATTACAGGGCGACCGTTATGCGCGTCAACAAGCTTCACGCGCTCCACCGTTACCACATTTTCAGCATAATTCCCGATGTCAAGACCTATCCCGGCCAGCCGCCCATGCTTGATTATCTCTGCGAGCATGAAAACTGCACTCAGGCGGAGCTGGCCGATTTCCTGCGCGTTTCGCCCGCCTCCGTGGCGGTAAGCGTCAAGCGTATGCAAAAGGCGGGGTTGATTGACCGGCATACCGATGAAAACGACCTGCGCTGCAACAGAATTTTTATAACGGAGCTTGGGCGAGAGCGCCGGGTGCTGCTTCACAACGAGTTTAAAAAGATTGACGAGCGGCTGTTCGCCGGGTTTTCCGACGCGGAGGTTGAGGCGCTCAACGGCTATCTCGACCGGCTCATCGACAATCTTTCCGGCGATGTCAGCCCGGAGGAGGTCTTGGACTTCATTATACGAGGCAAAAAAGGGAGTGACAAAGCTGATGTTTAAAAAGCTGCTTCCATTTGCGAAAAAATATGTTTTCTATGCCGTTCTAAGCCCGATTTTCATCGTATGCGAGGTTCTGTTGGAGGTTCGTATCCCGTTCATCATGGCCGGTATCGTCGACGACGGTATTATGCGGGGCAACCTTACAGTCATCCGCGACAAGGGGCTTGCAATGGTTCTTATGGCGCTGATTTCTCTCATCTGCGGCGCGCTTGCGGCTCGGTTTGCCTCCGTAGCGGGCGTCGGCTTCGGCAGCGAGGTGCGCAAGGGTGTATTTAACAGGATTCAGGATTTTTCGTTCTCGAATATCGACAAATTCAGCACGCCGTCGCTCATCACACGGTTGACTACCGACATAAACATGGTTCAGAATACATTCATGATGGCGCTGCGCATGTTCATCCGCTCGCCGCTGATGCTGATTTCGGCCATCGCTTACGCGGTGCGCATCAATGTACGGCTCGCGTCTGTCTTTCTAATCGCCGTCCCTATAATGGGCGGCATCATCGCGTTTTTTGGCAAAATGGCCTTCCCTCGCTTTAAAACAATGTTTGAGAAGTACGACAGGTTCAACGGTGCCGTTCAGGAAAACCTTGTCGGCATACGCGTCGTTAAATCCTTTGTTCGCTCAAAGTATGAAAAAGAAAAGTACAGCGTTTCGAACGACGACCTTAAAAACGCCTCCATTTGCGCCGAGAAGCTGATGATAATCAACTCGCCCGTCATGATGCTGGTAATGTACGCTTGCATCATCTCCGTGCTTTGGTTCGGCAGTAAGCTCATCCTCGGCGGAAACATGATGGTCGGCGAGCTTTCCTCGTTTATCGCCTACATCACGCAAATTCTTATGTCGCTAATGATGCTGTCGTCCGTCTTTGTCATGAAAGTCATTTCGAAGGCTTCTGTCACAAGGCTTTGCGAGGTGCTCAACGAGGTACCCGATATTTCCGACAATGACGCCGACCCCGACCTTGAGGTAGCGGACGGCAGCGTTGAGTTCAGAAATGTCTCCTTTAAGTACGGCGACGGCAAAAACGTGCTTGAAAACATCAATTTAGCGATTAAACCCGGTGAGACCGTCGGCATTATCGGCGGTACGGGTTCCTCAAAGACCTCGCTTGTACAGCTTATACCGAGGCTTTACGACGCTTCCGGCGGCGAGGTGCTCGTCGGCGGTCGCCCCGTGCGCGACTATACCGTTGAAAACCTGCGTCGGGCTGTTTCGATGGTGCTCCAGAAAAATGTTCTGTTCTCGGGAACCATTGAGGAAAACCTGCGTTGGGGCGACGAAAACGCCTCACTTGACATAATGCGAGAAATTTCCGGAGTTGCGCAGGCCGACGGCTTTGTCAGCGGCTTCCCGCAGGGTTATAATACCGAGCTCGGTCAAGGCGGCGTTAATGTTTCCGGCGGTCAAAAGCAAAGGTTGTGCATCGCACGTGCCCTGCTAAAAAAGCCGAAGATATTGATTTTAGACGACAGCACCAGTGCCGTCGACACGGCCACGGACGCAAAAATCCGCAAGGGACTTAAAACGTGCCTTTCAGACACGACGACTATTATCATCGCCCAGCGGATACACTCCGTGGAAAAAGCCGACCGCATTGTAGTCATTGACAACGG
>CAZDWM010000049.1:11750-12349 GCA_964509145.1 uncultured Eubacteriales bacterium
ATCGACGCTGTCGGCACCCACGCCGAGTTGCTTGAAACGAACAGCATTTATAAGGAAGTCTACGCATCTCAACTCGAAGGAGGTGACAGACAATGAGCGACACAAAAAACAGTTCACAGACTTCAGCGAGAATCCCCCGCGGACCCGGCGGTCCCGGCGGAATGAGACACGGTTTTGAAAAGCCTAAAAACGCGCGCGCCACGTTTTCACGTCTGTTAGGCTATCTGGTTAAAAACAAGATGCTCCTTGTCCTCATCGGCGTGCTGGTTCTGCTAAGCTCCGGCGCGTCCGTCGCGGGAACCTACATGCTCAAGCCTGTCGTCAACATCATTTCCGATGCCGTCAAGTCGAATTCGGGCGACAGCGTTCTCGCACGAATTGTCCCGAAGCTCGTGTTTATGGGTGTAGTCTACGCATTGGGCACCGTTTCACAGTACATCTACGCCCGTATGATGCTCACCCTATCGCAGTCAACGCTCAACCGCATCCGCCGCGACCTGTTCGAGCATTTACAGGATCTACCCGTCAGTTTTTTTGATAAGCACACGCACGGTGAAATCATGAGCCGGTATACAAACGATACCGATACCATCCGCCAG
>CAZDWM010000050.1:0-12155 GCA_964509145.1 uncultured Eubacteriales bacterium
GGCAAATGCAACGGCGAGACGGAAAAAGCCCTCGCCTTTGCCCGCGAGGTGCGGCAGGAGCAGAAGGACTTTTTGACGGAGCAAGGGATAAAGAATCTGTATTGATGGGCATAAAAACACCGCCGGCTATGTTGTCGGCGGCAGATTGCAGAACGATAAGCTGTGAATTATCGTTTAATTTTTTCATTACCCATAAATGGTATAGGTGCTGGAAGCTCTTTTTGCATAAAACCGATTGAATCTGCAACAACATCATATAAATTGTCATCAACACAAGCTATTCTATTTATTTCGACTTTATCTTCAGCAATCTTTCCTTCGCTGTATTGTCTTGCGTAATTGCCGCATTTTTTGATATGATTCAATGCTAAAGTGATTTTCTCTTTTTCTTGGTCGGTATAAATTGACTGTGCACACAATGTTTCCATTATAAATTCGCAAAAGTAAGAATAGTCATCATCCCAGTTTATGTTTCCATTATCTTGCGCTTCGTTACGCAGTTTTTCAAGTTCCCTCAACAACTCGCCTTGCAATACCTCTGATTGCCCGCTTTTCGGTACATAATTTTTCCAAATAAATTTGCACTCATTAAAATATTGCTGTTCGAATTTTTCAGAGAGTAATTGCTCTATCGTTATTTTACTGTTATTGTTTTTTAATCTATCAAATATACTCATTATGGTTACTCCGTTCAATTTTTGATTTGTTGTCTATAGATATGAAAACAGTCAACGTCCTTTCATAGTTCAGACTGCCATCCGGTGGTCTGTTTTTTATATATCCAATTATACTCGCCATTTGTCAGAATGGCAAGAAAAAAGTATTAAGAAGGAGTTTTCAGAGTGGAATTTTTTACAGACTTCATCTCGCAGTACGGTATGGTTATTGTCTACGCCGTACTGACGGCAATTGCGGGCTTTCTCGGCGCGCAGGTCAAGAAAATCTATGAGAAGCATACCGAGGACGACACGAAAAGACAGGTCGCCGAAACCTGCGTCAAGGCGGTCGAACAACTTTACAAAGGGCTGAAAGGCTCCGAAAAGCTGAAAAAGGCAAAGGAGAACATTGTCTCCATGCTCGCGATTAAGGGCATCGACATTGCGGACATCGAACTGGACATGCTCATTGAATCCTGCGTGGCGGAATTCAACATCAATTTCAAACAGGTCGGCAAAAAGGAGGACAACAAAAATGCCTAAAACAAACACCGACCTTGTGTCTTACGCTACGGCACAGCTCGGCAAACCGTACTGGTACGGCACGTTCGGTCAGACGGCTTCGGTGGGTCTTTACCGTGCAAAAAAGAAGCAGTACCCGAAATACTACACAGCAAATGACTTCCAATCGCAGTACGGCAAACGCGTCCACGACTGCGTGGGACTGATTAAAGGCTACCTCTGGTCGGACTCGCCCTCGTCCGTTCCGAAATTCAGCGTCGCGCAGGACGTGTCGGCGGACGATATGCTCAAAAAGTGCACAGAATCGGGACCCATAAGCACGCTGCCGGAATTGCCGGGCGTGCTTGTTTTTATGTCCCAGCATGTGGGTGTATACATCGGCGGCGGATATGTTATCGAAGCCAGGGGTCACGCATTCGGCGTCGTCAAAACCAAACTTTCGGGGCGCGGATGGACGCGCTGGGGCAAGTGCCCGTGGATTACATACACCTCGGCGGACAAGCCCTCCGCTTCGGAGGTAAAGCCGGCATCGTTCAAGGTCGGCGACATTGTGGTGATAAACGCCGGCGCTTCGCGGTACTACCCCGGCGGTGCCTCAATCCCCTCATGGGTCAAAAACGACTATTACCATGTCGTTACGCAGACAACCTCCGGCGGCAAAACGGTCATAAAAGGCGGCAAGGCTTGCGTCCTGCTCGGCAAAAAAATTAGGAAGGGCTCAAAAGCAACAACCGCCGGCATCACCACATGGGTCGCCGTTGACATACTCGCGGCGGTCAATTAATACTGCGTTTATGTCAGTAATAGCAGATATATGCGCTCGATCTTTGTGAGGTATATGCATTAATACAAGTTGATATATACCGCTTTCAGAGGTAACATGTGTACTGCATTAAAGGAATAATATATAGAAAGGAACAAATATATGGCCTCGGTTATCAAGAGCGGGGACGCCTACCGCATCCGCGTTTCATCGGGCTACGATGTCAACGGCAAGCAGATTATCAAGTCGAAAACCTGGCGCCCGGAGCCCGGCATGACGCCGCATCAGATTGAAAAGGAGCTCGAACGGCAGAAGGTTGACTTCGAGCGCGAAGTGCACCTCGGCAGTTCGATTGACAGAAGCGTCCGCTTTTCGGAGTTCGCGAAGCGCTGGATGGACGACTGCTGCGTCCCGAAGCTGCGCAAACGAACCATCAGAAACTATGAGGGCTGCCTGCCGCGTCTCAATCAGGCGTTCGGCAATAAAAAGTTGTGCGAAATCCAGCCCGTCAACATCGTCAGTTTCTACAACGCCTTAAGCCGCGAGCCTGTCGGCAGCGCAGCGAAGTTCGCCCCGCGCGCCGATTTCGCGCAGCTTCTTAAGGACAGAAAGCTGTCACAGCTGGCACTGAGCAACGCGTCCGGCATTTCAAGGGAAAGTATACGCAACCTGTGCGCCGGCGGCTGTGTCCATCAGAACACAGCCGAAAGGCTCTGCGAAGCGCTCGGCGTTGAGCTGAAGTCCGTTTTCACAGCGAACGATGACAAGGCGACGCTGTCCGGCAATACAATGCTCACCTATCACCGCGTCCTCTCGACGATATTTACGACGGCGGTGCAGTGGCAGGTCATTGAATCGAACCCCTGCTCAAGGGTAAAACCACCGCGAAAGGAGCGAAAGGAAGCGGCGCACCTTGAGCCGGAGAACGCGCGGCGGCTGATGGCGTGTCTGGAGGGCGAGGACTTGAAATACCGCGCGATGATTGCGACGCTCCTGTATACGGGGATGCGGCGTGGCGAGTTGTGCGGGCTAACGTGGGCAGACGTCGACATCGAAAACGGGCTGATTGACATCAACAAGTCGGAGCAGTACACGCCCAAGGACGGCATTTTTGAGGACGAGACCAAGAACGCGTCATCGCGGCGAGTCATCAAGGTGCCGGAGGAGGTAACCGGCGCGCTGAAAGCGTACAGGGCACAGCAGAACGCCGAGCGGCTCAGGGCGGATGAGTGGATTGATACGGACAAGGTGTTCACGCAAAGGAACGGCCTGCCGGTTCACCCGGACACGGTAAGCAAATATCTGCACCGACTGACGGAGAAAAACGGCCTGCCGCATATCACCGTCCACGGACTTCGGCACACGAACGCCTCGCTGCTGATAGCCGGCGGCGCGGACATCCGAACGGTGTCAAAGCGCCTCGGCCACGCGGACATGTCGACGACGATGAACATCTACACCCACGCGATACAAAAAGCCGACGAGACCGCCGCCGAAACGCTGAGCCTCGCGCTGCTCAGGCAGGCGTGAGGTTTTATAACGTTATAATGAAATAAATCAAGGCTCGGAACTGCGAAGATATATTTCTTCCGGGTTCGAGCCTGTTTTGTTTATATGGTTATAAGTTCATAGCCTTTTCGACAGTGTAACGGGTGTCAATACCAAATCCAATCGAAAAGGAATATGACAAACAGCTATTGCCACCAGGCATATTTGACCGTCACCGTGCAGGAAGCACTGATATATCAATAATTGAATCTACTCCGCCGCATTCAAATAATTGATAAACGACAGTCCGAAGAACGAGCAAAATATATTGAACAGAACAAATATGGGCACAATGACCGGCACAAGCGGAGCTAATAACGCAAACGGTGTAGGAATCAAGCAAAGAGCAAGAAATCCCATAATTAAGCCGGGTATTTCTACAATTAAGGCAAAGGCATTGCCAATGTTTGCGAAATATTCGTCTGTGCTGTGGACGAAATATGCATCGGTCTGCTCTTTTATATACTCTTTGATAAAACCGGATATCGTATATGTCTTGACCTTCCATGTTTCGTAAATAAAGTCATTGTATTTAACGGAAAACCGCGCGTCACCCGCGTTGGTAATATCTAACGTCTTTTTGTCTTTTACTGCTATTAGATCAGATGTTTCGACTGTAACAGAGATTTTGTCCGTGCGCTCTTCAAATGACTCATACTCTATTAAAATCCGGTTTCCTATAACGAAACCGTTGATTATATCACCGTCATTTATATAATAGAATTCGAAGGATGTGTGGTCGATTGGTGAAAACTTGTAATCTATAACGCTTTCAGTATTGCCACTTTTGTTGATTAGCGAGCCGCTTTCAATGCGTAGAACATAGAACCCATTACTGTATCTGTCCGGAACCTTATCATTTTTTAAATACAGTTCGATGCAGTCATGATATTCGTTCGGTTGTTCGACAATGATTTCGTCTGCCGCAAAACTGCAGTGGTAAGTTAGCGCGTCATTCTCCCCAACGGAAAACATGGTGATCGTCAGGTCATCTGTGTCTGACAGCGTCAGGTCGTACAGCTCGGCGATTAGCACGTTGCCGCCGCTGCCTACGAACATACCGACACTCATACTGTAACTATCCCATGTGACGAAGTCCTCGGCGTTTGCACCAATGGCACACATTGAAACAAGCATCGCCATACAAAGTAAAATTGAAATCGCGTTTATGAATTTTTTCATATTGCTCCTTCTTTCTCGGGATTTTATTATCGGTTATTATTTTGCTTTAAGGTGGAGATTAAACGACGGAGAGCCCGCACTCACGTAAAGCAAAAATGGACGATTGAACCGGTCCGGTAAGCTTGGGTTATGCGCACCTGCTGACGCATTAAAGTACAATAAGCGCAAAGCTACCGCACTTTTGTTACATGAATATTCTACCATGCAAGTTATTAAGATTCAATTAATGCTATATTATTTTCCTGTTAATATAATTATTCGTCGTGTTTTTCTTGTTCTTGGCAGACAGCGAACGACGGCAAGACAGTGATAAAAGGCGGCAATCTCTGAGTTCTGCTCGGCAAAGGCTCAAATCAGCAACCGTCGGCATCAGCACATGGGTTGCTGTTGATATTCTCATGACGGTCTGTTAACCTGCATCCTTTCGGAACACACCTTGTGTTAAAGATACGGGGTTATCAGTAACCGCCCAATAACTCCACGTCTTTAACGCCATTCTCAAAAGCGTTAGAATAAGTTGTCGCGAACAGTCCGACGAAGCGGTCGGATTTACGCCGCTTGACACGACACATCCGGTTTGCCACAATTCGGGATATGCCGCGCCGGTGTATGCTGTCAATCACTTTTGCAGACATTACGAAAAGCCCGTCATCGTCCTGCGACAGCACGACCCATTTTAGCGGCTCGTATTTGAACCAGTAAACCGTGTTTGTTTTATATTTGTTGTTATCCTGATAGGAATCGGCGGAGGATGAGGTTCCGTAGGTCAGATTCGGTCTGTAGTCTGACAAATATACAAGGTACTGATTATCTTTTCAAATATCTGTTTCCGTTTTTATCCCTACGAACCAAAAGGTCGGGGGTTCGAGTCCCTTCTGGCTTGTTCCATCGTTTAAGGTTTTTTCCTGCACCCGCAACTTTAGATACCTATGTCCGTTGATTATCTGACAAGGATTCAAAGATCTCGTGCGGCTCATTATAAACCAAAGGATCATTTGATTTTACAATTGGTAATTACCCCAGATGGTTTATAAACGACAGTTCAAATAAATATTCCAAAGTAAAAATATATATAATTGTTCCGCAATACAGGTCTGCCCGCGCTGCCGGGTGTTTCTCGGTTGATTTTATATATTCATTGTGATACTATAACAGGGTAAAGGGTGTGAGAATGTGGACAGGACGCTTGATTATGTGCCTTTTTTTACGGCGGTCGCCGTCGTCAGCGCGTGCCTTGCCGTCTGCTTCGTGAATATGTATCTCCTGTCAAGGCACAAGCGGAGCCCCTTCACCCTTTTTGTACACGCCGTATCCCTGCTGGCTGTCTTGGGGGCGGTTTGCTGCATGATGGGAACCGCCGTTTTTGTGCTTCCGCTGTCAGGCGTTTATCTGTGTCTGAGCCGTCTCTCGTTTTTGCTGTTTTTTACTTGTCTGTTTGCCGGAGTTTCCGTCCTTGCGGTACGTAAAAACAGAACGGGGCGCGTCAACCGTTCGCAGGATATTGCTCAGGCGCTGTCAATTATAGAGGACATTGTCTTTGTCGCCGACATGGACGGCGTTATCACACAGGTCAACCACCCCGCGGCTTTCAGCGCCCTTTTTGGTAAAATCAACACCATGAATGAGCTTGATAACGTTATGACGCAGAAATGCTGTCTTTTTCAAGGCTCCGCAGACAACGGCTATGCCGCCCGCGAGCTTATATTTATCGACACGGGCGCACAATACATTTACAGGCTGTCGCCTATCACAAAGGACGGCAAGCCTATGGGTTACACCGCCGTACTTGAGGACGTCGCCGCCGTCCGGCAAAGCGAAACAATCCTGCGTGAGCAAAACGACTACCTCCGGCAGGCAAACGAAAAGCTGTCGAGCTATGTCAAGGTCGCGGGCGCGCTGGAGGCGGAAAAGGAACGGCTGCAAATCCTTGAGCATGTTCAGGCGACACTGATTCGCGACGTGGAGGAAGCGCTCAACGAAATCCGCCGAACAGAAGCGGAACGCTTTACCGACGGCTCATACCGCGCGGCGGCTAAAGCGCTGGCGGCGCAGCTGCGGGATGTCTACAAAGAGGTACGCGGTACCATAAGCCGAATCGCGGGAAAGGAAGCATAAGGCATGATTAAAATACTGATAGCCGACGATCAGTTTTTGTTCCGTTCCATGCTTGAGGAAATGCTCAAGCGGGACAGCGGTATCGAAATTGTCGCCTCCTGCTCAAACGGCGCCGAGGCGCTCGACGGCTGCGGCAGATTAAAGCCGGACTTGGTGCTGCTCGACATCGGGATGCCTGTCATGGGCGGCATTGACGTCCTCAGAACGCTTAAAGAGCATCAGCCGGAGATAAAGACCGTTATGCTCACCACCTTTGAGGACGATGAGAGCATAAAAACAGCCGTGAAGCTTGGAGCGGACGGCTATCTTATCAAGGATATGGCACCTGAAACGCTGATTATGTCAGTCAAGTGTATTTATAACGGTATGGTACTGTTCCACCGCGGGGCGTATAAGCTGCTCCGGTCATCCCTCTCCGCCGCCGGCGTAAAAAATAATAGGGTCGAAATCGGAAGTATGTCGTTTGACGCCGTTGACATCAGTATTATGCAGCTGATTGTCAAGGGAAAGTCGAACAGGGAAATCGGAGCGGCGCTCAGCTACAGCGAGGGCACGGTTAAAAATAGGATTTCAAGGCTTCTGTCCGTCACAGGCTTTTCCGACCGTACGGAACTGTCGGTTTTCGCCATCAACAACGGTATCGTCTGACTGTCATCTCGGCATCTTTGCGTAAACAGTGAAGCCCGATTCCCCGTCGGAGGAAAAGCTGACGCTGCCGTTTAGCTCCGAGAGCCGCTGCTCAATGCCAGACAAGCCGTAGCTTTTAACGATATTCATACAGCCCCGTCCGTTATCAACGGCAAAAATTTCGACCTCCGCAGGGTTGTATCGTAAAATGATATAGATGTTTTTTGCCCCGCCGTGCTTGATGGCGTTCGTAACCGCCTCCTGACACAGGCGGTAAACCGCTTCGGTCTGCGCACCGCTCAGTTCATAGACCGTGCCGTGGACATTGATGTCGATGTCCACGCTGTTGTTTTTTAAGCTTTCAACCGCCTTGGTCAGTGAAGTCTGACCCCACTTCAACCCCCCGCCGTCGAATGTACCGCGCAGGTCGCTGAGACTTTCTGTTAAAAGCGTCTCGATCTGGGCGAATTTTCGCTTCGCTTCGTCGCTTGTGTCTCCCGCGGCAAGCTCGGCGGTGCCGATGACAACCGTTAAGCTGTGACCTAAAATGTCGTGTACGTTTTGTGCCATCTGCGCCTTTGTGCGCGCGGCGGCAAGCTCACGCGCGTTTTCCGCCATACTGTCAAGCAAGCCGTTGACGCGTTCGAGTTCCCTGTTCTGCTCTGTCAGCAGCGCGCTGTTGCGGTTGTTCTCCGTGATGTCGCTCAGGCAAAGCACAAGGTGTCCGTTTCGCGTCGGGCTTTTAATCAGGCGGACAAGCCGTCCGTCTGTCAGATGTATTTCTGTCTCGAATCTGTCGGCATCGGCGGTAAACGACCGCAGCATTGCCGCCCCATCCGTGCCGAGCGCGTCCGATCGGTCGAGTGTCTCCTCCGGCGGCTGTTTCTCATCGAGATGAAGCAGTGAAAAAAAGGTTCTGTTGCCGCCGTAGAGGCGGCGTTTTTTATCGGCAAAAACGATTCCGCGCGGCACAAGTCCGTACAGCCTGCCGAGTGAAACAGGCGACATGTCAAAAAATCGGATTTTCAGGGCAGGAATCATAAATAAAATGAGTGATATTGAACCCGCTATCGGCGTAAAATCGAATTTTGAAAACGGGAATATCCACGGAAAAAGCTCCATTTTGAACAGGATATAATACATGTTCGCGACAAGCGGCAGGAGGACGAATACAGAAAACAGCCTGCCGAAGCTTTTCCGTCCGAAAAATCCGGGCTGTTTTGTAAACCCCCTGGACAACAGCACAACGGCGATGATCATGTAAAGGTACTGTACGCTCTGAACGAAATAAAACAGCGTACCGAACCTGTCACGATAAATATCGAAGTATGAATAAAACTTCATGTGGAGCGGGTTTGTCACTAACACAAGAAACGCGACGACGGGCAGCGCAAGCCAGCATATGAACAGCTTTTTTGACGGCAACCTGTTCTTTGAATAAATATACGCGAAAAGTAACAGGCAGACCCCGAGGAAATCAGCGGCGAAATACTGGGTGACAATGAACGTCCAGCGAAGCCCGATGTTCGGCGATACGGTTTTGAAAATTTTTGATACCATCCAAAGACCTATCATCATCACAAGCGACAGATAGCTGTAAAGCAGCGGCGTCTTTTTGGCACGGAAATAGATATACGCGCTGAAAGAGAACAAAATCAGCAGAGAAACGGCGTGGGACAAAATGATGGTGTTGAATTCGATCGCCAGCTTGTCGGATACAACCATTTTTGTAACCCTCCCGTCTGATGCTTTGGTCTGTATTATAACATAATTTTTATTATATTGGAACCGTGAGAACAGCCCGGCAGGTCATGATTTTTACCTGTCGGGTCACTTTTTGTGACCCCGTTTTTCAAACCCGTGACTTAAGCCGTGACCGCCGGCACTTACGTCATGACCCCAGTGTGTGTAATATATAGTTGTATAGGTGTAAACAGAGCCGTCGGCTCTGTGCACCGGATCAAATAAGGAGGATTATTATGGCACTTTACGACAAATTTAACTCGCTGATGAAGAATGTCGGCGAAAAGGCAAATGAAGCGATTGAAATCACCAAGCTGAACAGCAAAATCAGCGCAGAACACAACGCCGCCGCCGAGGACTACAAAAAAATCGGTGAGCATTACTACGCGAAGTACGCCGCCGGACAGCCGGTCGACGAGGACGTCGCCGAGCTGCTCGCGTCCATTGATGCGCACAACGCCGCCGTCAGAGAGGCGGAAGCGCAAATTCAAACACTCAAAGAGGAACCCACCTCGCCGGAAGCCGCGTCAGCCGCGCCGTCTGCCAACGCCGCCGTCTGTCCGTCTTGCGGCAAGCAGAATCCGGCGGACACAAGGTTTTGCAGCGACTGCGGCAGTAAAATCGAAGCGCCGGCCGAAAGGAAATGTCCGGTCTGCGGTGCCGTTGTCGCACCGGGCGTTAAGTTTTGCAGCGGCTGCGGAACAAAGGTCGAAGTTTGAAAGATAAATCTTTCAAACAGGAACTTTTGTCCTTTCGCGCCATACAGGATGGCGCAAATCGGCTTCGCCGACCGGTCAAAACTTCCGGCTTGCTGCGAAAGGATGGGTCATAAGATTGAACGATAAATCGTTCAATCGGGAAGTTTTATCCTTTCGCGCCATAGAGGATGGCGCGAATCGGCTTCGCCGACCGGCTAAAACTTCCGTATTCTACGAAAGGATGGTCATACATATGGACGCAAGTCAGATTTTCAGAAAAACCATGCCCTTTGTATGGGCAAAGCTGATGCTGGGGCTTCTCACCGTGGGCATTTCCGCGGTGCTGTTTGCCATATTAATGGGATTGGGCTGGCTGTTTAACAGCGGCGGTGTAACGGGCATCATGCTCATCATCTGGATAGCGGCGACGGGCGTCGTGCGCTTTGTGCTGATGCATTACATGGGCTATCTCGTCAAGGCGGGGCATGTGGCGGTCATCACCGAAACAATCGACGCGGGCGAGGTTCCGGCAAATCAAGTCGCCTACGGCAAGCAGCTTGTCAGGGAGCGCTTCGCCGAATCAAATATCTACTTTGCCGTCGATCAGCTTGTGACGGGCGCCGTCAAGCAGATTCAGAGCGCGGTTGACAAGCTCGGCGGCGCGCTTGACTTCATCCCGGGTATGGACGCCGTTACAGGTGTAGCGAAGTTTTTTATCAGCATCTCGCTGGGCTATATTGACGAGTGCTGCCTCGGCTACACCTTCTTAAAAAAGGAACAGGGCGCGTTCAAGAGCGCGGCGGACGGCGTCGTCATCTACGCCCAGAACTGGAAAAAGCTCTTGAAGGACGCGGCGAAAACAACGGCGCTTGTCATCGCGGCTATGATTGCCGTCGTGCTCGCCGTTTTCATCGTCCTCGGTCTTTTATTCCGGCTTTTGAACCTGAGCGGCGTCGCGGCGTTTATCATCGCTTGCATCATCGCGTGGACAATTAAGTTTGCTTTTATCGACAGCTATATTCTCTCTCGGATGATGGTCTCTTACATGGAGGTCGCGCCCACGACACAAATCACGATTGATCTCTACAGCAAGCTTTGCGGCGTTTCGGCGAAATTCAAGCAGCTGTTTGAAAAGGGTCAGGCAGAGCAATCCGAGACGGCGCGTCCGGCCTATGCCGAAGCGTCCGGAACCTCGGCATTCAAGTCAGCCTCAATAATTACCGAGGGCTTTGTATTCTGTGGGCAGTGCGGCGCAAAGAACAAGACGGGCACAAAATTCTGCGGCTCCTGCGGCGCGGAGCTTAATAAAGGAGTTGAGTGAAATGGCGGGTCTGTTTGACAGCTTAATCAAGGAGATATCAAGCCTTGCCCCTCAGGACGATCCGAACGTCAAGGTATTCACAATTCAAAACGAGCTTAAGGACATCGACACGCGCGAGGCACAGCTTTATCAGTCCCTTGGGAAAAGGGTTCGCGAAAACGGGGGGGTGAGCGGATACCCGGATCTTGAGGCACAGTTCAAGGCGCTTGATGAAAGCCGCACGGAAATTCGCCTTCGTCTTGACGCGGCGACACAGGAAAAACGCCAATCAGACCTCATGGCATCCGATGAGGCGGGAATCGAATGCCGCACCTGCGGCACGACCAATCCGCCGGGCACAAAATTCTGCAGCGCGTGCGGCACAAAGCTTGAAGTAAAAGCCTTCTGCCCCGCCTGTGGCACTGAGCTGGAACTGGGTACCCGCTTTTGCGGTGCTTGCGGCGCGAAGGTCGGCGAATAAATGGGGGTATTTCTTTGACAAAAATCCTTGCGGTTTCAATTGCGCTTGTTATACTTTGCTCATTTGGCGGCTGCGGAATTGCGGGGCGACAGGACGGCGGTATTGAAACAGACACATCACGCGCCGACATGCGCGAAAGCGCTTCGGTGACAGAGGAAGCCTTCTCTACCGAAGCCACGGAAAGCGTCACCGACGATAAAAGCGACAGCGATACCGTCACGGCTTATCAGTTTTTAAACCTGATGTGCGGCAACGCAGAGACGCTAACCTTTGAATACACCCTGCGTCTGCACGAGACGAACAAAACGGAAACCGGCGCGTATTACCGCTCGAGCGAGCGGACGGCGGCGGTGTTCACAGCACAAGATGCCGACGGAAATCCTCTGACCGTTCGTGAAGTCGAAAAGGACGGCGGCGTTTTCTACATCATGGATAAGACAAAAGCCGTCAAGCGCTACCGTTCACCCGCCGCAGATTTTCTCCTTGATGAGATGATGAAAGCGGCAGGCGGAACGCCCGT
>CAZDWM010000051.1:0-11983 GCA_964509145.1 uncultured Eubacteriales bacterium
ACATCGGAAACAGAAACTGAAACGACAACGGAACCCGTTACCGTCAGGAAAACAAGAATCAGTGAAAAAACCAAGGCAAGCATGAAAAAGCTCGGGAAATTTATAACCGATTTTTTGGTTCGGTTTCTAAAGACGATATTTTTTCTGAAATAAAATAACATCGACAAATTAAATTAACTTCGACAGATTGGGGCGGTATCTATGCGATACCGCCCCTTTGTATGCTCGCTAAGGTAACACCGACAGCGTTACGTTGTGATGCACTTAATGCTGTTGCTGACCGCGTAACCCTCGGCGTAGGAGCCGGGCGCGCACTTGATGGTCAGGCTGACGCATTCCGAAAACGCGCCGACGCCGATACTGGTGACGGAGGCGGGAATCAGAGCCGATATAAGACCGGAGCAGCCGGAAAACGCGTTGGGTCCTATCGTTGTCGTTCCGCTTTGCAGGTTTAGTTGTGAGAGCTTTATACAGCCGGAAAACGCTCCGCTGTCGATTTTTTTAACGGAACCGGGAATAGCTACAGATATGAGGTTTGTACAGTCCGTAAAGGCGTTGGCGTCCACCGCGGCAATTTTATTTGAAAGTGTCATACGTTCAAGCCCTCTGCACCCGTAAAAGCAGTTGGCTGGGATATAGGTCACCTTCGCGGGTATGGCAAATGCTTTAAGACTGGAACATGAAAAGAACATCCACTCGTTTAACCCGGTGAGCTGGGATGCCGACGAAAAAGTCACCCGTTCAAGCGCCGTACATTCGTAGAACAGCGACTGACCGACATAGGTCACGCCGTCTGGTACAGATATCGTCCTGAGCTTCGAACAGTTTGCGAACGCCCAGTCGCCCAGGTAGGTCACCGAGGACGGAATTACGAGTTGCGCCAGAGCGGAGCATTTATAAAACGCCTGTGAGCTGATAAAGTTGAGCTTATTAGGCAGGGTAACGGAGGTAAGGCTGGAGCAGCCGCGAAAGGTGTTTTCCATCAGCTTTGTGACGCCGGACGAAACGGAAATGCTGCGCAGGCTTGTGCAGCTGTAAAAAGCGCCGGGACCGATTGAAGTGATGGTGTTCGGCATTGAAACCGTTTCGACAATGGAATTGAAAAAGGCGTTTTCGGCTATGGCCGTCACCGGCTTGTCGTTAATTGTTTCGGGAATTGAGACGGCCGTACTCGAATTGTCAAAGCCGATAATAGTTACGGCGCTGCCGCTTTCCGCGTAACTTAGACCGCCGGTGTCCTCGGGCGGCTTCGTGGTTGTTTCATTGGTAGTGGTTTCGGTTGATGCTTCGGTCTGCGTTGTTTCATCCTGCGTCTCGCCCGACGTCTGGTCGTACTCGGTGGAAAAAATCAAATTGTCAGTCGGGATAACGCTCATGGAGTATTTGATGGTTGTGCGTCTTGTTTGCTGCTCAATCTCGGCGCGCATACTGTTGTAATCGCGAACGCGCTCAATGCCGAGGTATATACCAAAGATGACAAGCAAAAAAACAGCGGCTATGACAAGCCTGGAAAACGCTTTTGACTTGAGGAAACCGGGCGCCGGTAATGGTTTCATATCCTTGATATCGATGTCTATAAGCTCGTCTACATCCTCTTCAGTCATGGCCGTATCAAGCACGTTGGCTTCTACAAGCCTTTCAAGCAGCCTCACATAAAAGGCCTTAAGCTCCGCTTCGTCGGGCGAATAAGCCGTGTTGTGGCGCAGCGACCAGGGGATTACGGACTCGGGCGTTAACCTGCCGAGCTGAGGATATTTTTCTTGAATGTCCTCGATTAGCGGCATCGTCTCTTGAACGGAAGAGCAGAGCGCCCCCTTGACGACGAGCTCCGGCACGCCGACCGCGCGGCCGATATCGGCGGTGCTTAAATCAGCGTAAAGGAAAAGGAGCGAACAAAGGCTTCTGCCTGGGTCAAGCTTCATGAACAATTCGAGCACATCGTTGGCCGGTTTGTCGGACTCAATGCCAGGCAGCGTCTCGAAATCATAGACCGTGAATATTTCCGGATGCCAATCGTTGGCCATGACGGCGTCATGCTTATCAATCCGTACAAGCCTGTCGGAACCGGCGAGCGTTTTGACGCGTTCAAGCACGCGCAAATTGAGAGCTGTAAAAAAATCAATTGCCTCGTCAAGCTCGGAAAGGCCTGACAGCAGTGATACATAGCTTTCGAGCAAGATGTCGAGTGAGGCCTTTTTACTTTTTGTAACGGAATATGCGACGAGATACGCCGAACGGTAGGTCATATAAAAAAGCTCGTCGACGGCCTTGCGGTCGCCCTCCTGAGCCATGAGCACAAGCTGCCAAACGCCACGCTGGTTCAATAATAACCCTCCCAGTTATGCATGAATTCAAAAAATCTCCACTCTAACTTAATCGCTAATCATTATACTTTATTTGTCGAACATTTGCAAGAACATATTTTATGTGTTATACTATACACCAATCAGCAATTATTTTCAGCTTACCCATATGGAGGAAACATGCTTTCGAAACAACTTGAAAAGATTCTTCAAAAGGTTCAAAAACCCGGGCGTTATACTGGCGGTGAGCTTAACAGCGCAATAAAGAACCGTGACAGCATTAAAATACGTTACGCGTTCTGCTTCCCCGATACCTACGAAATCGGCATGTCGCACCTCGGCATAAAAATTTTATATTCGCTCGTCAACGCGCGCCCCGATGCGTGGTGTGAGCGCGTATTTGCACCGTGGGTGGATATGGAGGAAAGGATGCGTGCCGAGGGGCTGCCGCTGTACGCTTTGGAGAGCGGCGACGCCATCAAGAATTTCGACCTAATCGGCTTTACGCTTCAATACGAGCTGTGTTACACAAACATGCTCAATATGCTTGATTTGGCAGGTCTGCCTGTACGCAGCAGTGACCGTGGAAGCCTCACTCCGCTCGTAATCGCGGGCGGTCCGTGCGTCTGTAACGCTGAGCCTGTGTGTGAATTTGTCGACCTTATTTTACCAGGCGACGGCGAGGAGGTAACAAACGAGCTTATAGACCTGCTCATTGAATATAAAGAAAAGAACGCGGGAAAAGCGGAGTTTCTGCGCGCCGCTTCAAAAATTGAGGGCGTCTACGTGCCGTCCCTATATGATGTAAATTACAACTCAGACGGCACTGTTGCCGCCGTCGTCCCTCACGACGGTGCGCCTGAACGGGTTAAAAAGCGCGTTGTGCGTGACCTTGACAAAATGTTTTTCCCCGACAGCTTTGTCGTTCCGTCCGTCGAGGTTGTCCACGACCGAACGACAGCCGAAATTTTCCGCGGCTGCATACGCGGCTGCCGTTTTTGCCAAGCGGGCTTCACCTACCGCCCCGTTCGCGAAAAAAGTCCCGAAACCATCAACAGCCAGTGCAAAAGCGTCTGTGCCGCCACCGGCTATGATGAGATATCCTTAAGCTCCTTAAGCTCAAGCGACTACACTCGCATGGAAGAACTGCTTGACCTCCTTATCCCGTGGACAGACCGCGATAAAATAAACGTGGCGCTGCCGAGCCTTCGCGCCGACAATTTTTCGAAGGAATTGATGGACAAGCTGACAGGCGTGCGGCGAAGCTCACTGACCTTCGCGCCCGAAGCCGGTACACAGCGGCTGCGCGACGCAATAAACAAGAACATAACAGAGGACGAGATGCTTCACACGGCGCGTCAGGCGTTCGCGGGCGGCTGGACGGCGGTCAAGCTGTATTTTATGATAGGTCTGCCGACCGAAACAACAGACGATGTCGAGGGCATCGCCGCGCTCGCACAAAAAATTGTGGACGAATATTACAATAATCCTGACAAGCCCAAGGGCAAGAGTGTCAACGTCTCCGTCAGCGTCGCATCCTTTGTCCCCAAACCCTTTACGCCCTTTCAGTGGGAGCCGCAGGATACAATAGAAACGCTTGAACAAAAACAGGCGCTGCTGCGTTCATCCGTTCGAACCAGGAAGGTATCGTTAAGCTTCCACAAGACGCATACAAGCTTTCTTGAGGCCGTGTTCGCGCGCGGCGACAGGCGGCTGGCGGACGTTATTGAAGCCGCGTGGCGAAAGGGCTGCCGCTTCGACGGCTGGGACGACTTGTTCCGCTTCGACCTTTGGCGGCAGGCGTTTGATGACTGCGGGCTTTCGATGGCGTTTTACGCCAACCGCCGCCGTCCCTTCGACGAGACGCTGCCGTGGGCGCACATGGATTACGGCATCAGCCAAAGCTTTCTTGAGCGCGAGAATAAAAAAGCAAAGGAGAGCGCCGTCACACCGCATTGCCGCATTCAATGCGCCGACTGCGGGGCAGATAAACTCAACGGAGGTGAGTGTCATGCGCGCAGTCAGGGTCTGGATTAAAAAAGAGGGTAGGGCTAAATACATTTCCCACCTCGACCTTAACCGTTGCTTCGCGCGTGCCGTGCGCCGCGCGGGGCTTGACCTGTGGTACACCGAGGGCTTCAACCCCCACCCTTATCTCAACTTTCTAACACCGTTGTCCTTAGGGCAGGAGAGTGAGGGCGAGCCGCTCGACATAAGGGTGGAGAGCGATATGACAGACGATGAACTGCTTGAACGGTTCGCGTCGGTTCTGCCCGAGGGAATAACAGTGACTGCGGTCTGCGAGCCCGTCTCTCACTCTTCCGAAATCGCGGCGGCGGAATATGATATCAGCCTTGAGCTTGCCGACGATAATTTAGCCGCGCACTTTGCCGAAAGTGTTCGGCAAATTATAGCCGGCGGCGTTCTGACTGCCGAAAAGCAGGGCAAAAAGGGCGGGCGAAAGGTGACAAAGGAAATTAACCTCTGCGAAAGCGTTAAAAAGCTTGAAGCAACCACAGACGGCGTTAACGTTTGCATGAACACCGTGCTTGCCGCCGGAAATATTTCAAGCCTGAACCCCGCTCTGCTCATATCGGCGCTCGAAAACGAGACGGGGATTCACGCGGATTATGTTTTAATAAGACGTTTACGGCTTTTAAGAGCGGACGGGACGGAATTTAATTGAGTAGAGGGATGTTAAGATGGATAAAATTATATCTATTTTTCTGGCAACGATAACTTTAGCTATAATTCTTTCCCCCATAATCATATTGGGAGAGCTTATTAGTAGAAGTAGGGCTAAAAAAGATATATCAAAAAATATAGCAAAACAATATTCTCAAGCAACAAGCCCTTATAACAACTACTATCCTTATTTTGAAGTGGATTTAATGCCATATTCTGAAACAACAAACAATTATGACAGTTATTGCCCTTATCATAAAGTAGATTTATTTACAGAAAACGAAAAAACTATATATAGAGAACTTAACAGAATCGCAGAAAGTAAAAATTTGAAAGTTCTTGCAAAAATAAGGATGGCAGATTTAGTAAACGTTAACCATGATATAAAAAGTAGGTATTTTAAGGATAATTTATATAGAATAAGTTCAAAACATATTGATTTTGCATTGTGCGAACCTGACTGGTTGCAGCCTGTTTTACTAATAGAAGTGGATGACTCAAGCCATACTGTACCAGATAGAGTAAAAAGAGATATATTTATTAATGAAGTCTATGAAAAGACAGGATATAAACTATTAAGAATATACGGTATTCAAAATTTAGAAGATAAAATAACAAATGAAATAAGCAATTTACAAAAGCAGCTCATTTTATAAGAAAGCATTATAATTTTGCTTAATGTTGATTTATATAATTTTATGAAAAGTTAAAAAAACACTTGCAAAACACTTTGACATGTGGTAACATATTTTAGCATTTGTGTCCGTCTGCACGACGGGGTTTAATGCGCGCCCTGATTTTGGGCAAACCATTAAAGCCGATGTTCCTCTTTCATTGTAAATGTTATGAACATCCGATAAATTTGGAGGAAAATTAAATGGACGCACTCAAGTTAATGGCGCAGGAAAGCGTCAAAGCGGAAACGCCGAAGATTGAAATCGGCAGCACCGTTAAGGTTCACGTTAAAATACGTGAAGGCGAAAGAGAAAGAATTCAGGTTTTCGAGGGAACGGTCATCGCCCGCAGAGGTTCAGGCGTTTCCGAAACGTTCACTGTACGCAGGGTCTCCTACGGCGTCGGTATCGAGAGAGTTTTCCCGCTTCATTCCCCCAACGTTGCCAAGGTCGAGCATGTCAGATACGGTCGTGTCCGCAGGAGCAAGCTTTATTATCTGCGCGACAGAGTCGGCAAGGCGGCCAAAATCAAGGAGCACATCAAATAAGCTTCCGGCGCATGTTTAAACGGTCGGCGTTCTCTGTGCCGTCAACTCAAGTTAACCGCTTGTTATATTTGCGGTTATCTCAACAAAATCAAGATGCCCGGCATTGAGCAATGCACCCGTCGTCGGCTCGCCCCGCTGCTTAGCGGGCAGGTCTTAGTCGGTCGGTGTGTTGCCAAGTGCCGGGCATTTCACCTAAAAGCCTGTTGTTCAAAAGGACGTGTCGCGCAGTGCACAGAAAAACTAAGGACTACTGGGTCAGATATGTCAGGCACCAAGACGCTCCGTACAGTAAGGCGTGGGGTGCCTTCTACGACATCGTCAACTCCGTCGAAAGCGCGGTGATTATCATCTTTCTGATATTCACCTTTGTTTTCCGCGCCGTGGGCGTCGTCGGGGAGTCGATGCTGCCCACCCTCAACGACGGCGACTGGCTTGCAGTCTCAAGTTACAAGGCGCACTACGACCGCAACGATATCGTGATTATTACCCAGCCGAACGACCTTGACGAGCCGCTTGTGAAGCGCGTCATCGCCGTCGGCGGTGAAACGGTGGACATCAACTTTAGCGAGCATCATGTCTATGTCAACGGTCAGCTTCTCAACGAGCCTTTCATCTATGAGCCGACCGCCGAGAGGGGAGACATTACGTTTCCGAGGTCGGTGCCCGAGGGTATGGTTTTTGTCATGGGCGACAACCGCAACAATTCACTCGACAGCCGCTTCAGCGAAATCGACCTCATAGACGAGCGGTACATACTCGGCGAGGCCAAATACAGGGTATACCCGTTTGGCAGCTTTAATTTAACCTAAACGATTGGACTGGTATCAACAATTATGGACAACGAATTGACCGGCGTTAAGACCGGCTTTGAAACAACCGAAGCGGAGCCGGAGGAAAACAGGCAACCGACGGCTAAGGAAAAGTTTGCCGCGATGGTTTACGACGCCGTTTCGATTTTCGCAAGCGCTATTGTAACGATTATGGTGGTTTTCACCTTTGTATTCAGGTTTGTCGGCGTCATCGGCCCGTCAATGGAGCCGACGCTGTGGGAGAACGACTGGCTCGCCGTATCGGCGCACACAAACTGTCCGGAATCGGGTGACATCGTCATCATCACCCAGCCCAACGCCTTCGACGAACCGATTGTAAAACGCGTCATCGCGACGGCGGGGCAGACGGTCAACATCGAAAACGGTCATGTCTTCATCGACGGATTACAGATTAAAGAAACCTACATCAGCTCCGAAATTATAACCGAGCGTGAAAACCTCGACAATTACCCCGTCACCGTTCCCGAGGGCTATGTCTTCGTCCTCGGCGACAACAGACCGCACTCGACCGACAGCCGCTCGTCGCTTATCGGGCTGATTCGCGACAGCTACATTATCGGTAAGGTTGTTTTCAGGCTGATGCCGTTCGGCAACTTCAAGGTCGGAATGACATACGACTATTAAGGAATAATCATGTTTGAACAGACGGTACAATGGTTCCCCGGTCATATGGCTAAAACACGCCGCCAGATTAAAGAGAGCTTGCCTCAGGTGGACGCGGTGACAGAGTTGCTCGACGCGCGGATTCCCGAATCGAGCCGCAACCCCGAGTTGTCGGAGCTTATCGGTTCAAAACCGCGGATTGTGTTGCTAAATAAGTGCGACCTTGCGGACGACAACGCAACGGTGCGCTGGATTGCCTTTTTTGAGCGTTCGGGAGCGTACGCGCTGGCCGTCGACTGCCGTACGGGCAAGGGGCTTAACGCATATAATGGTGTTGTCAGAGAAGTGCTCCGGGACAGGATTCAAAGCAATATCGACAAAGGAATGCCCGGCAGACCGCTTCGCGTAATGGTTGTCGGCATTCCCAACACAGGCAAGTCGTCGTTCATCAACCGAATGGCCGGCAAATATAAGGCGCAGGTTGCCGACAAGCCGGGCGTCACGCGGCGCAACCAGTGGTTCCCCATCGGCGGCGGCGTCGAGATGCTCGATACACCCGGTGTATTATGGCCAAAGTTCGACGACCCGAGGGTTGGCGACAGATTGGCGTTCATCGGCTCTGTCAAGGATGAAATTTTAGACAGCGAGCTGATGGCGGTTCGGCTTTTAGAGGCGCTCAAGGAAAGCTATCAAAAGCGGATATTCGAGCGCTACGGCGTTGAGCCGTCGGAATATACCGAGCCGTTTGAGCTGCTTGAGGCCATCGGCAAAAAGCGCGGGATGCTTGTCAGGGGCGGAGAAACGGACACCGAGCGAACAGCCAACATGCTGCTCGACGAATACCGCTCCGGAAGGCTTGGCAAAATTTCGCTCGAGTGGCCGTCGGTCTGATATGTAATTTGCAAATGAATGTTGTATGAACGCCCTATCACAGGGATATCGGGGCGTTCTTTTTTATTTGAAGGGAAGATGAACATGCCGGAATGGACAGAATACGAGACGTTGGCGGCAGACGAAGGTTTTAAGACAGTTTGCGGCATCGACGAGGCTGGGCGCGGTCCGCTTGCCGGACCTGTTTACGCGGCGGCGGTGATTCTTCCGGCGGGCTGCGTCATCGACGGGCTTAACGACTCAAAAAAGCTGTCCGAAAAGAAACGGGAGCAGCTTTTCGGCATTATCACCGAAAAGGCCATTGCCTACGGCATCGCGTGGGCGGACGAAAAGGAAATTGACAAAATAAATATACTGCAAGCCACATACCTCGCTATGAAGCGTGCCGTTGACACGCTCGGCGTGATACCCGATTTAGCGCTTGTCGACGGAAACGGTCTGCCGCCGCTCGACGTTCCTGTGCGTGCCATCGTCAAGGGTGACGCAACTTGCATGTCCATTGCCGCCGCATCTATCCTCGCAAAGGTGAGTCGTGACCGGTTTATGATGGAACTTGATAAGCAATATCCCGACTATCAGTTCATTAAACATAAAGGCTACGGTACACCGCTTCACTATGAAATGATTCGAAACTATGGCGTTTCGCCTGTCCACCGAAAAAGCTTTTTGAAAAAAATGCATTGAGGGTGATATGATGGAATCTGCCTTTACCGGGCGTTGGGGCGAGGTTTACGCCGCGCGGTATTTTCGGGACAACGGTTATCGCATTCTGTCGGCAAACTACAGGACGCGTTTTGGCGAAATCGACCTTGTTGTCTCCGACTATGCTAATTTGATTTTCGCCGAGGTCAAGACACGCAAGGACGGTATAATCGCATCGCCGGCCGAGGCGGTCATTTACCAAAAGCAGCGCAGATTGACCTCCGCCGCCATGCAATACCTCAACACCTTTCCAACCGCCCTTGTCCCGCGTTTTGATGTCATTGAGGTGCTGCTCGGCGAGGACGGCAAGCCGAAAACCATCAACCATATAAAATCCGCATTCGAGGTGGTGAGTAAATGAAACTTTTCGACCTCCATTGCGACACAATCACAGAGTGTCGCTTGAAAAACAGGCGGCTTTTTAAAAACAACGGTCACTTGTCTATATGTAAAGCAGAATACCTTGACAGATGGATTCAGGTATTCGCCGTTTGGATGCCCGACGAGCATCGCGGCGACGAGGCAATGAAGTACTTCGATGATATCTACGACTGCTTCAAATCGGAAATGACCGATAATTCCTTATATATCAAGCCTTGTGTGACGATTGATGATATAGAGAACTGCTTTTCACAAGGGATAGGAGCGGCTATATTGGCCGTTGAGGGCGGCTCCGCGTTGGCGGGTAGTCTTGAACAGCTTGATGATTTGCATACATTTGGTGTAAAGCTGATAACCTTGACATGGAACGCAAAGAACGAACTGGCGTCCGGATGCCTCGTTAAAAACGGAGGCGGGCTGACCCCGTTCGGGAAACAGGCACTCAAGCGCATGAACGACCTTAAAATTATCGCCGACGTCTCGCATCTCAACCGCCAGAGCTTTTGGGATGTTGCAAAATCGGCCGACGCACCGTTCGTCGCCAGCCACTCCACCTGCTGCGCCGTGCTTGAAAAAACACGTGCGCCATCCGACGACAAATATTTCTCAATGCTTCGAAGCCTCGACGATGAACAGATAAAATTCATTATAGCAAACGGTGGTCTTATCGGCATCAATTTCTGCAACAGCTTCCTCGGCGACCCTGGCGACGACGGCTTTGAGGCTGTTTACCGTCACATGAGCCACATCCTTGACATGGGAGGAGAAAATGTCCTTGCCGTCGGCAGCGACTTTGACGGCTGCGATATTAACCCGGAGCTTAACGGTGTCGACAAAATGCCTGCGCTTTGCGACTACCTCACGTTACGCGGCATACCCGGCAATTTAATCGAAAATATTTTCTTCGACAATAGTTTTAACTTTTTCAAAAGTATGATATAATATAAATTCAAATCACTTATTTCCGGCTTGTCCGGAGGAGTGTGAAATTTCAAAGACCGTGTCAACTGCGGTTGATGACTGGAGGAACAATAATGCTTTACACAAGCACACGCGACAGCGGCGTCCGCGTCACGTCTTCAGAAGCCATTACCCGCGGCATTTCGTCCGAAGGCGGGCTGTTTGTCCCCGAGACGATACCGCGCCTGACCTTAAAGGACATTGAAACGCTTTCTGAACTCGATTACAAAGGCAAAGCCAAGGCTGTTCTGCCGTTGTTTCTCACCGATTTTACGAGTGAAGAAATCGACGACTGTGTTGACGACGCTTATGCCGACGGAAAATTCAGCAGCGAAAAGACGGCTCCTGTCGTCGATTTAGGAGATAACGTTCATATTCTTGAGCTGTGGAAAGGACCGACCTGCGCGTTTAAGGATATGGCGCTTCAGTTGCTTCCTCATCTACTGACGGTCTCTACCAAAAAGGCTGCCGACGGCAAAAAAATCGTCATTCTTGTTGCCACCTCCGGCGACACCGGCAAGGCAGCACTTGAGGGTTTCCGCGATGTGCCGGACACAAAAATTATGGTGTTCTACCCCAACGACGGCGTCAGCCCGATGCAAAAGCTCCAGATGACTACACAGGAGGGCGGCAACGTAGCCGTCTGCGCTATAAACGGTAATTTCGACGACGCGCAAAACGGTGTTAAGGCAATCTTTACCGACAGGGGCGCGGGCGAACGGCTTGCCGCACACGGAATGATGTTTTCATCGGCCAACTCCATCAACTGGGGGCGGCTCGTGCCGCAAATAGTCTACTATATCTCCGCCTACTGCGATCTGCTTGCCGACGGAAAAATTAAGCTCGGCGACAAAATCAACCTTGTCGTCCCGACAGGCAACTTCGGCAACATTTTAGCCGCCTACTACGCGCACGAGATGGGGTTGCCTGTCAACAAGCTTGTATGCGCTTCCAACAAAAACAAGGTTCTTACGGACTTTATCGCCACGGGGCGCTACAACCGCCGCCGCGACTTTTTCGTTACCGCCTCCCCGTCAATGGACATTTTAATTTCAAGCAACCTTGAACGCCTGCTTTATCTTCTCTCCGGTCACGACGACAAGCAGGTTCTTAATTGGATGAAATCGCTGTCCGAAACAGGCGAATACGATGTGGGCGACGACATCAAGGGCAAAATAAACGCGCTCTTTGCCGCGGGTTCCTGCGACGACGAGGGTACCAAGGCGCTTATAAAAAAAGTTTTTGAAAGCAAGCATTACCTCTGTGACACGCATACCGCTGTCGCCGTGGATGTTTACTATCAATACAGGGCGCTAACCGATGACGCTACTCCGACGATTATCGCCTCCACCGCAAGCCCTTATAAATTCTGCGCCAGCGTGCTCGACGCGCTCAACCCGGGCGTG
>CAZDWM010000052.1:0-1081 GCA_964509145.1 uncultured Eubacteriales bacterium
CTCCTGATTGGCGAAGTTGCCCCAGCGGCCTATCCCCTGCCCTATGAGCAAACTCATGCCCGCGCAGTCGAGAAGGTTAAAGAAGTTCAGCTTCCGTATACGACAGGTAAAATAGGCAGCAATCAAGCCACCGATAATGCCGCCGTATATCGCGAGGCCGCCGTTCCAAATTTTGAAGATATCCAGAGGATTCTGTCCGTAATAATCCCACTCAAAGATGCAGTAATAAAGGCGCGCGCCGAGGATACCTCCGATAGTGCCGTAAATGAGCACGTCCACCATCTTGTCGAGGTTCATCTTCCAAGTGTAGGCAATCCGCCCGCCGAAAAGCGCGGCAAGGATAAAGCCGAACGCAATTATAGCGCCGTACCAACGGATGCTGAACGCGTGACCGAACAGTGTAAACTCGGCCAGCACCTCCCGCACCTTGAACACATGGTCAATACCCTTGAAAAAGACTTCGGTGTATTCCATTTTCAAACCTTCCTTTCATAAAGATTTGTTTGAAAAATTTTTTAGGCTTCTGTTTTTAACGGTAAAATGACGGAAAGCGCCGAGTTTTCGCCGCATAGCACGTCATTAAGCTTTTCGTTGACGTCTTCAACGGTGAGGCTTGCGCATACCTCAAGCTCGTCGAAAAGCCCCTCGTTATTAAACTGCGCGTCAACCATGTTTTGGGCAATCTCCTCAACATCGTTGTAGAGCATTACGAGCCTGCCGTAAATTTTACGGCGGGTGCGTTCGAATTCCTTTTTACCGATGCCGCTTTTTTTATATTTTTCCGCTTCGGCGCGTATTTCCGCCGCCGCCTTTTCGGGATGCTGCGAATCGCCTCCGAAGAAGGAACAGGCAAAGCCGAAGCCTGTGAAATACTCGCTCGAAAATCCGGTGTTAATAAGCCCCTCCTCAAGCATCCTCTTGTAAAGCGGCGAGGATTTGCCTGCAATCACGTCGTGTATAAGCTCGACGCAGACATGCTCCTTGAGGCTTCTTTCGGGTGTTGAAATATTCTCCTTAAAGCCGATCAAAAACTGCGGTACGTTAACAGGCAACCGTTCCTCGGTATAATTGGCGACAGGCT
>CAZDWM010000052.1:1091-11944 GCA_964509145.1 uncultured Eubacteriales bacterium
GGCTCCTGAACATAGTCGCGTTTAACCGCCTTACCGGACGAAGTCTTAAGCATTTTGTCGGCCACCTCAAGCACATCCTCAAGCGTAGCGCTGCCCGCGACTGCAAGCACCATATTATTTAAATTGTAAAAATTGTTATAGCAGCCATAAAGCGTCTCGGCTGTGATTTCAGCAATCGATGCTTCCGTCCCGGCGATATCCACCTTGACAGGGTGATGATGGTACAAAGCGCCGAGCAGGTTGAACATGACCTCCCAGCCCGCGACATCCTTATACATGCGAATTTCCTGCCCGATGATACCCTGCTCCTTTTGCACCGTCTCCTCTGTGAAGTACGGCGACTGTACAAAGTCGAGCAATATTTCAAGGTTTTCTTTAAAATTATCGGAGCAGGTAAAAATATAAGCCGTGCGGTCGAAGCTTGTAAAGGCGTTGGCCTCGGCTCCCGTCTTGGCGAAGCGCTCGAACGCGTCGAGGTCCTCGCTTTCAAACAGCTTATGCTCAAGGAAATGCGCCGTACCGTTCGGGATTTCACGGAACACGCCGTTTTCTTCAATCTTGGTGTCAATCGAGCCGTATTTCGTCGCGAAAATGGCGTGTGTACAGGAGTAGTCGGGCTTGCACAGGACGAGTATCGTCAATCCCGAAGGGTGCTTGACCTCGTAATAGCTTTCGCCGAGCTTTTCGTTTTTAATCGTTTTAACCTTCATCGCCGTCCGCCTCCGTTCCGATGAGCATAAACACTGTGTCAAGCGTCACCTTATTGGCGGCTTCGACCACCTCGTCGAAGGTAACAGCGTTGAACTCCTCCGCCCGCTCCGCGGGTGTTTTCAGCCGTTCGTCGAGCAACTGTACCGAATACCACGCACACAGGTCGTCGGGCGAATCACCGTAGGCATGCAGCGTCTCGTTGAGCGACAGTAACGACGCTCCGAACGCTTCATGAGAAAAGTCGCCCGACTTCATCGCTTCAAGCTGCTCAAGGATGGCTGCCTTTGCCTTATCCTCGTTGGCCGTCTCAATGCCGCTTTGTATCACCATGATGCCCTTTTCACGGTTAAGGCGTGCGCTGCAATAATAGCAAAGGCTCATTTTTTCGCGCACATTTGAAAACAATTTGGAATAGGTGCCGCCGCCGAGAATGTCCGTCATGACCGTCATCGCGGAGCGGTAGTCGTCCTTGGACGCCATGCCCGAGCGGAAGCCCATCACGAGCTTCCCCTGTTTGACGGGCTGTTCCTCGCTGATATATTTCTCCTTATCAGCCATTCCTATAAAAGAGGTGGTAATTTTTGACGGTGTTCGCGTGATGTCCTTAAACCTATTGGCAAGCATTGTTTCGATACGGTCGGTATCGCTGCTGCCCACTACGACAACACGGATGACTGCGTTTTGAAGCACGTCCTGCCATGCGTTGAAAACACGCGCGGGTGTGAGGCTCTCAATGTCACCGAGCGTGCCGTAACGGTTTTTGCCGAACGCTTCGCCGGCGCACATCATTTCCTGACACCTTAAAAGGGAATACATGCGTTTGTCGTCGCATTCGCTCATCATGCGCTCTGCGAGCAGGCGTTTTTCGATGTCTACATCGCTTTGCGTGAACGTGCCGTCTTCAAGCTTTGGGTCAAAAATCAGGTCAAAAAGCAGACCGACTGCATTTTCGGCGACGCTTTCGCCGTCGAGCGCGAATCGGTCGTCTATGGCGTTGATGCTCATTTTTAAAAGCTGCGCCTCGCCGAGTTTCTCAACACCCGCCGACAGCGCCGCGCCGTAAAGCTCATCGAGATAGCCGTTCAGGGATGTAAAATCGGGATATTTCCGGCACGAACGGCGCAGAATAAAGGGTAAAACCGCCTTTGCGGCGATGTCGCCGCCCAAGGGCAGCGCCATGGTGATGTGCGCCTTGCCCGTTTTAAATCTATCGGTCGTGACAAAACAGACATCGGCGCCCTCGGCGATTTGAACGTGTTTGACTTCACTCATTTGAAACGGCACAGCAATAACCGTGCCGAAACCCCACCTTTCACAATAAAAATCAATACCTTGTTATTATACATTGCGCGTGCGTGAAATTCAAGGAAAATAATGGACGCCTAAACAATAATAATTTTTACTATTTTTGACTGAATAAACGCGCGGGGCGTGACAATACTATACACGAGAAGCAGATAAGGAGTTGAAATTAATGCTTGACAAAATATCTCTGATTTTGGTCGTCATAGGCGCGCTCAACTGGGGCAGCATAGGACTGTTCCAGTTCGACATCGTCGCCTGGATCTTCGGCGGTCAGGGCGCTGTGGTCAGCCGTATTATCTATACGCTTGTCGCGCTCGCCGGGATATGGTGTCTTTCCCTGCTGTTCAGAGAAAACGCGGTTCTCACCGACACGGGAAGCGACGATTCGATCCAGTAATTCATAATCAAAGCGGCAAAAACGGACTGTCCCTGTACGGGGCGGTCCGTTTTTATAATTTAATAATTATTTCAATCGTTATCGACGGTTCATCGAGGACGCCGACTTATTGTAAGCAAGTTTATGTTTTTCACCGTAGGTTAGGGAACTTACATCGTCAATATGTTAAAGCTGGTTGGCGTTCTTTGTTCAAACCGGAGGAGACCGACTTTCGCAATCGGCTATTTATATTTAAACAGCCACTCGCCTTTGTTGTTGATAAAACCGCGCTTGCCGCCCTGTTCTATCCAAAAATAATTTGAGCCCTGTTCGCCCGCGTCGTTCTTCAGACTGTCGTTTTCGTAAAACCGCAGTAAAGGGTGCTTCGCAGGCTTACCGTTCCAGTCAATGGCGATATAGCGTACATTTGTTGCATAAACCCCTTCAGCGAGGGCTGCAAGCCGGATGATCAATCCGTCTTCGGTTGCCATGCAAAACGGCGAGAAATCTTCTCCTTTTGCTTCATCACGATACTGTACAGAATTGATGACTCGCCACCGACCGTTTTCCAGAATATAAAGATAATCAGAACCGATATCGAACCAGTACCCACTTTCACTTTGCATATTTATTTCCTTGCAGGTCTCAGGATTCCATGCTTTGAGTATACGATTGTCTTTATCCATGAGAACAATCAGCTCCGGATCATGATCGATATTGGAAAGCAATATAATGCTTTCACCCTCTTTTGCTTTATACAAAACATTCAGCATGCCGTCGAGCAAGGTGGGAGTCCCACCGGTCGCGCTCGTTCCGTCGCTCCAGGTGATATAACAGCGACCCCGTCGCCGTATTTCGTTATACCTCATTTTATAGAATGTTCCGTTGCGATCAACCCAGGTTTCCACACTGTCTTCAAACCTGCTGCGTACGACCAGATAATTGCCGCCGTCGAAGTACTCGTCAATGTGCCACTTGGTGCGTAGTTCAGGCACGATCTTCATATTCTGATCCACAACGTAAATTTCGAAGCCGCCGCTATCGTAGTACTCCACCATCTCATACCAGCCGGTTTCAGGGAAGTAACCCTGGCAGCGCCATTTCATTGGAAACTCCCGTGTGCTGTTGTCTGCCGGATTCCATTGGAATCCACGTAGGCGCTTGCTGTCGAAGGAACTGGTTTCGTATTGATCACCGAATATGAATCCGCCTGACGACCAAAGACTGAGTCCGTCTTTCGGGAAAAAAACGAACTCTTCCGCTTGTGTGTCATATAAGCCATCACAGGTGCCTTCGTCACTCGAAAAAACATCGCGCTCCAACCCCAAGCTCGACACAATCCAATAACGACCGTCCAGTATTGATTGTACCCGTGCTGCTTGAAACGGCATTTTTTTAGCTATACCATCCGGCGTATACCAGGTAAGCTCTTTGCCTTTTTGCGCAAATACGCCGTTGACCCGGCCATAGTCATCATACACATATTTTATATAAGTATACTGCGGCAGCGCAACGACTTCGCCTAAATCGTTTACAAGCCCTAAATAGTACACCGGGTAGTCGTCACCATCGTCCTCTATGAAGTCATATGGCTCCGCGGCGCGGAATGTGTACAGCATCGGTCCGCCTTGCAACGGCGGCATAACAGCGCCCTCGCGCGGCGGCAACGGCGGCGGAGTCGTGGTTGAGATGGGCTCAGTCATTGGCGGCAACGTAGTCTCCACCGCGTTTGTGAGCTCAGTTGCGGAGATTTCCGCTATCGTTTCGCTTGCGGTTTCATCTACGCTGCAAGCAACCAACGCTAATATTAACCCCAGCGCGGTCAACATTACGATCTTCTTTTTCATAGCGCATGTTCCTCCAGCCGTTTCGCAAGTCTGTACATTTACCATAATTATTATAGCGCATTCTGGGTCTGTATGCAAGGGATAGCGCAGTTAATAATGCATTCACCTCACAGTTTGTCTGCTTATTATTTTCTCCTCATTTAACAGCATCTGCGGTATCCGTCTGCCAGAGCTCACCGGTCTTTTTGCCGATCGCCATTTCTATATCCTTTATCTCGTCATCACTCAGAGCCGACAGCCCTTCCCCCTCTTTGAAGCATTCAATCCCCTTTAATACGGCGTCAAAGCGCTTTTTATTTATTCTGTTTTTGGTTACAAACAACAAACAAACGGCAAGAAGCGCAAAGGGAACTAAAATGAACATCCATTTGATGCCCGAAACTATACCTGCCTGAGCATAAGCGGACGGGTCAAAATCTGTTGTGGCTTTACTTTTAAGCAGGTTATACTCAGTCTGGTCAAAGCCCAATGCCTGTAGACCGACTCCGAGAATAAACACCGCGACTCCGCTGGCAAACTTCCGTAAAAAAGTAGTCAGCCCGCTGTAAATGCCCTCCCTGCGCTTACCTGTCTGTATTTCGTCAAGGTCGAAAATATCGGTGAGCATCGACCATGTTGAAAGGTTGCCCGCGGAGGCGCCCGCGGCTATGAGCACGGCAAAAACTATCAGCACCGCCACAGGTGTACCGCTGTTGACAAATGCAAAAAGCAGCGACGTCAGAAGCCACAGGGGTATGCCTATGTAGAGCGGAAATACCTTGCCCTTCTTTTTAGCCGCGCTTCCGTAAATGAGCATAAATATAATTTGACACACCAGCAGCACGCCCATAAGAAGCTCATAGCTCTTATATTTAAGCACAACAATATCAACATAAAAAATGAATAAAGCCAGCACTAGGTCAACGCAAACCTGAAAGGTTAGAAATATGCCGAGGAAATTACGGTAGGGCTTATTTTTAAATAGCGATATCCAGTCCCTGACAGTTATTTTCTCAACGGGAGGCAGCTCCTTTTTCTCCGTTGTGCCAAGGAAAACAATTAGCCAGCAAAGACCGAAAACGGCGGCAAGAATGACAGCCATAACAAGATAACCCTTTTTTTGAGCGGAGCCGTTCACTCCGCCCCCGACCGCTTTGATGATAAGCCCCGGCACAACCGCGCAAATCAGCGAGGCTCCGCCGGACATTACCATCCGAACCGTTGTAAAGGCGGTTCGTTCGTTATAGTCCGATGTTATATCCGAAAGAATCGCATTATACGGAATCATGACAATGGTAAAGGCGGTGCCGAAAAACATATACGCGAATGTGTGGTAGATGATTTTTATGGTTGTTCCCTGAAGCCCGAAGGAATAAAAGAGCATAATGAAGGAAAGAAAGACGGGAGCTATCCCGATTAAAAAATACAGCCTTCTTCGCCCGTATTTTGAACGGGTTTTATCGGAGAGCCTGCCCACCATCGGGTCTGTTACAGCGTCCCAGAATTTGCCGATTAATATTATTACCGAGGTCGCGATAACCGGAAGCCCCTCTACGAGCATCAGGAAATTCATATACAGCAGCGAAAAAACTAAAAACGCACCGCCGCCGTATATATCACCGCTGCCGTAGCATAGCTTTGATGCTGTGTTCCTTTTCATATCAAACCTCACTTTTTATTTTGCTTTGGCGTAGCCAAGCTCGGAGGAAATTGCTCCTGATACTTTTTTTAGTCCTTCCGCTATTTTTAAGATTTTTTCCTGCGTCATTCTACTTTTTGCTCCGGAAACACCGATTGAAAAGCCGCATTCGCCCTTGCTGTTAAAAATCGGGGCACCGATACAACGGATTTCTTCGGATAATTCACAGTCGTCCAGCGCGTATCCCTTTTCTTTGATTTTAGCCAGTTCAATTTTTAGTGCGGATTCGTCGGTTATTGTTTTTTCGGTGTGCTTTTCAAATGTCATTTCGCGCAGCATCTTTTCCTGCTTGATATCGTCAGCATATGCCAAAAGGCATTTGCCCACAGATGAGCAGTGGAGCGGCTCCGCCTCCCCGATTTTAGCGTTTGCTATAAGCCTGCCCTCGGCGGTTACCTGCTCAACCACAACGGCACGGTTATTCGACAAGGTGCAAAGGTGAACCGATTCGCCGAAGCCTTCACTCAGCCTTACCATGTAAGGCTTTGAGATGCTTGCCGCGTTAAGGCCGCTGTAATACTGCTGTGACAGCCTGAGAATTGCGGGACCAAGCTTGTAGCACAGGGTTTCGGGGTTTTTCTCAACAATGTTGCCAGCGAGAAAGGTCTGCATGATTCTAAACGCGGTGCTTTTGTTGACCCCTATTGCCTGCGCTATTTCCGTTACTCCCGCACTCCTTTTTGATGACAGAAACATCAGGGCGTCTATTCCGTTTTGTAAGGATTGACTCATGCTTCCCCCTTAGATTTGTGATAATAATAATTTCTGCAAATCTTTGTTTTTAACTTCGCCATTGATTAAATCGGTAAAGGGTTTGTGTTTAAAAACCGTTGTAATAATATCTCTGTCGGTTTCCGTAAATATATCGGCATATGGTTTATGAGTTTTTTGTGAAATCATTTGAAGCTTCTGTCGGCTTTGCTGCTGGCTCAATTGCCTCTCAAGGGGATAGCCTCTGCCGAATTCGTCTGAAAACAGCTTTTCAAAAATATACTCAAGGTTTATGTTCCCAGCCCAGCCGAAGCCCTTGTTAAGGGCAAGTGATATGCAGTTGCCGCCGTTAATCTGACCGAAAAGCCATGCGTCGAGAGGTTCGTTAATCAGCCCGCAAAAAACATTTGGGTACTGCATAGAGGAGAGTAAAAAGCCCTGACCAGTGCCGCAGCCGCCGATAACCATGTCGACCGCACCGAGGTTAAGCAGGAGCGCCGCCATAAAACCGGTGTGGATATAGGTCAGCTCCGTTTCATATTCACCCGCCTTCATACCGACATTGAAAACCTCAACGGGCTGTTTTTTAAGCGCTTCGATTATGTACGGGTTCTTGTCTCTTGCGGAGACTTCGTTTATTACTGCTACTCTCATTTTAATTACCATTCCTTTCGTAGTAAGCCGGAAGTTATGGCCGTTCGGCTAAGCCGATTCGCGCCGTCTTGTATGGCGCGAAAGGACAAAACTTCCAGATTGAAAGATTCATCTTTCAATTTTTCCTCCCGATTGCTTTTTTTGCTTTTGCCGCTATATTTTCCGCCGTTAAACCGAATTTTGTCATGAGATATTCCTGCGTTCCGACTTCGCCGAAGGTGTCGTTTACGCCGACTCTCTCCATGGGTACAACAGGATCAATTTCCAGCAGACATTCACCCACGGCATTACCGAGACCTCCGATAACATTGTGGTTTTCCGCGGTAACAACCGCGCCGCAAAGCTTGGCAAGCTTTTCTACCGTTGCTTTATCCACAGGCTTTATTGTGTGCATGTCGGCAACGCAGGCTTCTATTCCCTCTTGTTTGAGAAGCTCATACGCTAAAAGTGCCTGATGAACCATGATTCCGCAGGCGATAATCGCAACATCCTCGCCTTGTGTTAGGATATTGGCGTGTCCGACGGTGAATTCGGCATCGTCCTCGTATATTTTTACCGCCTTTTTGCGGCTTGAACGGACATAGAAATTGCCATAGGTGTTTGCCATAAACGGCACCAGCGATTGATACATCGTACCGTCGGCAGGCTCAACGATTGTAAAATTCGGTATTGCCCTGACAATTGCCATATCTTCAAAGGGCATGTGCGTGCCGCCGTTTGCCGTTGCCGTTACGCCCGCATCGCCGCCGATAATTTTAACATTCAAATCCTGATAAGCGCACGAAAGAAAGAGCTGGTCAAAAGCCCTTCTTGTGGCAAATGTGCCGAACATATGCACAAACGGAATATATCCGACAGCGGACATTCCCGCGGCAAAGCCTACGGCGTGAGCCTCCATAATCCCGCAATTAATACCCCTTTGCGGGAATTTTTTATAAAAAGGCTCCGTACCCATTGAAAAACTGACATCGGCATCGACGGCAACGATTCTTTCATTCAGCTCGGCGGCATGAATAAGAGCATCACAATAGGAGACCCGCATTTCTTTGGTGTCTAACTCCAGCTTACTGCAAATCATCCCTTAGTTTCACCTCCAGCCTTCTGTCAATTTCATTGCGCGCCTGTTCCGCCAGCTCCTTGCCGAACACCATATAATGGTTGAAGCCCGGGATTTCGGCAAAGCAGCAGCCGTGCCCCTTTTCGGTATCAAGGATTATTACAGACGGCTTTCCGCTGTTTTTAGCTTGCGATATTCCGTTGAAAATTGCCTCGACATCGTGCCCGTCAACCTCGACGGTAAAAAGTCCGAAGGCCTCAAATTTTGCCTTAATACCAAACTGCCTGCAAACCTGCTCTGTGTAGCCGTCAAGCTGACGTTTGTTATTGTCAACAAGGATAACGAGATTTGACAGGTTTCTGTGGGCAATGAACTGAACCGCTTCCCAGTTCTGCCCCTCCTGCAGCTCGCCGTCGCCTACTATTACATAGGTGTAATTTTCTAAGCCCTTCATTTTGTTGCCCATGGCAACGCCGCTCCCAAGGGACAGACCTTGACCCAAAGAGCCTGTGCTTATATCAATGCCGACAGTTTTAAGCCTGTCGCAGTGGCTGGGCAGCCTTGTTCCGTTGGCGTTGAGTGTTCGAAGCTCCGATTTAGGGAAAAAGCCCTTGTATGCCAAAGCGGCATAGAGAGCGGGGCCACAGTGACCTTTTGAGAGCACCAGCCTGTCTCTGTCCTCCTTTTCGGGATTCCGAGGGTCAATATTCATAACCTCCTCGTAAAGCACAGCCAAGGCATCGCAAACCGACATACTGCCGCCGACATGACCGAACCCCGCAGATTCCATTGCGGTAATTGCCAGCTTTCTTATTTCTGCCGCCGCTATTAAGCAACATTTTTTATCCATTTCACTTACCTTTTTTGCTCAATAACATACTTACAAACCCCTTTTTCTCGGGTATGGGTTTATCCTCATAGCTGTCAAGAAAGACCTCGCTTTGCTTTTTAGAGGAGTCCAGCGCCGCAAGCGCGAATTTAAGCACTTCTCTTCCTCTTTCGCCCGTTAAAACAGGCTCTCTGTCAAGCTTTATCGCGTCGATAAAGTCATGCGTTGAATTGATGAAAGAATCTTGCCAGTCGTGCGGCATATCCCAGAACTCGGTAAGCTTGCCGTCCCTGTACATTACAAGAGGGGCAACATCGCCGAGCATTTCGGCGGTGCATCTCGTTACCCAGAGAACGCCCCTTGAGCCCGTGATTTCCATACGCTCATCACAGTTGTAATATTTCCCCTTGATGTACATATCCTCCGAGCAGGTTATATCCCACGCGCCGTAAAGCTTTTTGTCCTTGTATTTCCACATAATGACCGCGGGCGAATCCTGACATACATTCCCGAGTACCGGGGTTTCGTCAATCCATGCGCTTACCTTTTCAACCTCACCGAAAAGGTCGATAAACATTGAAAATTTATGATATCCGTCATCAAACACAACAGGTCCGCCGCCTGAAAGCGTTTCATTGAGCCTCCATGTCCACGAGAGGGTGTCAACCACCCAGCCTGTGGGCTTTAAATCGTCCGTCAGCTCAACACCGGCTCTTTTAGCGCGCATTTTTGCGGCGGGAGTATTCTGGGAGTTCAGACCGCCGTTATTCATCTTGTACCTGATGCCCCGCACTTCGCCGATTTCTCCGCTTTCGATCAGCTGCTTTGCTTTCTGATAAGGGGGATAATGCACGAAGTTTTCGTATACCTTCAGCTTTACGCCGTTTTCCTTTGCGGCGGCAATCATTTTGTTGCATTCATCAAGATTCATCGCCATAGGCTTTTGCACCGACACATGCTTTTTTGCCTTGCACGCCTGAACGGTCAATTCACAATGCAGATGATGAGGCACAAGAATTTCAACTCCCGTTACCTCCTTATCCTCAAGAACCTCTTCATATGTATCATAAACCTTGGGAATGTTGTGTTCTTTTGCGAATTCCTCGGCGGCAGAGCGTTTCTTGTCGTATACGCCCCACAGCACGGCATCCTCTGTGTCCCTGTAGCCGGCAACATGAAGGGTGGCAATCCTGCCGCAGCCTATCAAAACGAATTTCATCATACTAATTTCCCCTTTCTCTAAATATTTGCTTTACAGATTCATAGTTATATGGTTTCTTCCTTAATTGCGCTTTCATAGACGGCTCGTTTATCCGCCATATAGGCGGGAATCGGGACATCCCACCAGCCGAAGGCCTTGCCGCCGGTATACGGATAATCTCTTGAAACGTCAACGGTTATAAGTGCCGGTTTGTTGGCTTTTATCGCGGAATTAAGCGCGGCTTCGAGTTCATCGCTTGTATCGGCTTTGTAAGCGTCAATATGAAACGCCTTCGCAATACTATAAAAATCGGGGCTGTAAACCTCACCGTCCTTCATAAAGTCATTACCGAAGGCGGTTTCTTTACCGAGAGCGTCCATTTGCAGGTCTTTTATTGCCATCCATCCGCAGTTGTTGGCGAGCACGATAACAACGGGGATATCATACTGCGCCATTGTTGAAAGCTCCTGAATAATCATCATGA
>CAZDWM010000053.1:0-3332 GCA_964509145.1 uncultured Eubacteriales bacterium
CTGGTTCGCACCTTTGTGTGGGTCATTCGCGGCACGCCTCTGATGCTCCAGCTCATTATTATCTTCTACGGTCCGGGCATTATATGGGGTACCACGGTTTTCACCGACCGTGAGGTCGCCGCCGTCGTGGCCTTTGTCATCAACTATGCCTGCTACTTTTCCGAAATTTACCGTAGCGGAATTGAGGGAGTACCAAAGGGTCAAAATGAGGCCGGGCATGTATTGGGCATGACAAAACCGCAAATTTTCTATCACATCACACTGCTTCAGGTCGTCAAACGCATCGTCCCGCCGATGACAAACGAGATTATGACGCTCGTCAAGGACACTTCGCTCGCCCGCATCATCGCAGTCGTCGATATCATCTTTGTGGCGCAGCGCTACATAACCTCCAGTGCGCTGCTTTGGCCGCTGTTTTATTCGGGCGTATTCTACCTGCTGTTCTGCGGCGTGCTCACCCTCGTTTTCAGAGCGCTGGAGCGAAAGCTCCGCTTCTTCACGGTATAATGGGAGGATGTTTGACGATATGGCAATATTAGAGGTTCAGAATATCCGTAAGCATTTCGGCGACACGGAGGTTTTAAACAACATCAGCTTTACCCTCGAAAAGGGCAACACCCTTTCGATTATCGGCGCGTCGGGCAGCGGCAAAACGACGCTGCTGCGCTGCCTCAATTTTCTTGAAACGCCCGACGGCGGTAAAATAATCGTCAACGGCGAAACACTGTTCGACGCTTCTGACAAGGCTACACAGAGGGAGTCCGAAAAGCGTAAAAAGCGCCTCCATTTTGGTCTCGTCTTCCAGTCGTTCAACCTTTTTCCGCAGCACAATGTGCTTGATAATGTTACCCTCGCCTGCGAGCTGCTCGCGAAGGAGCGCAAGGATTTTAACCGTAACAGAAAGGAAATCCTTGCGGAAATCGGGCAAAGCGCGCGTGAGCTGCTCGACAGCGTGGGTTTGTCCGACAAGCTTTCATCATACCCTCATCAGCTCTCCGGAGGTCAGCAACAGCGCGTGGCCATAGCCCGCGCGCTGGCGCTTCGCCCCGACATACTCTGCTTCGACGAACCAACGAGTGCGCTCGACCCTGAGCTTACGGGCGAGGTCTTGAAGGTCATCAAGAGTCTGGCCGAGCGAGACACCACAATGATTATCGTCACACACGAAATGCAGTTCGCGCGAGAGGTGTCCGACATCGTGATGTTCATGGACGGCGGCGTTGTCGTCGAGCAGGGAAGCCCAGCGAAGGTTTTCGGTGCGACCAGAGAGGAACGTACCAAGCAGTTCCTCGAGCGCTATTTTGAAGGTTAATCACGTGATGAACGTTGAATATATCAGGCTCAACCCCACGCAAAACATCACGCTGCTTGTTTTAAGCGCTGTAGCTCGCGACATTCAGCCCCTTGTCGCGTCGGCTCTCATGCGTCTCGACAGCGGCGCAGAGCAGGTCGGCTTCCTTGAGACGCCCACACTTAACGGTGCGCGGGCGCGGCTTCAAATGGCGGGCGGTGAATTTTGCGGTAACGCTTCGATGGCCGCGGCGGCTTATCTCGCAAGCCTCGACGGGCTGTGTGACGGTCAATCCGTGTCAATTCGGCTTGATGTATCGGGTGCGGACAAGCTTGTGGTTTGCAGCGTCAAAGCCGTGGAAAGCGGATTTGAGGGTACGGTCGACATGCCTCTCCCCCGCGCCGTCGAAGCGCACACACTATGTTTCAACGGCAACGAATATAAAACGTGTTGCGTCGATATGGGCGGCATCGTTCACCTTGTCCTGCCGTACGGTGTTATCACAAGCGACCGGCTTGCCGAAGAGGCTCTAAATGCGTGGAGCGGGTCTTTTAATTCTGAAGCTGTCGGACTTATACTGTTCAACGAGGACGCCGGATGTATTAAACCCCTCGTTTATGTCCCCTCCGCCGATACGCTCGTGTGGGAACGGGGATGCGGCAGCGGAAGCGCAGCCGTTGGCTGTTGTCTCGCAGCGCGTTCAGACGGCTCGATTTGCATAAACCTTTCGCAGCCGGGCGGAGTTATTACTGTTTGCGCCGTCGCAAGTGGCGGGCGGATTGAGTCGCTTTCAATAACGGGCAAGGTCTTAATCGACGGCGAACTGCGCCGGGTTACTGTCGAGATATAACGGAGGAAAGCGCTTATGAAAATCTACTTTTTCGGCACCTGCTCCGGCACACAGCCGAAGCCCGGGCGGCATCACGTGGCGTTTGCCATTGAGCTGCCAAACGGTGTATACTGGTTTGACGCCGGAGAAAACTGCTCCTACACCGCCCATCTGATGGGCGTCGACCTGTTAAGGGTGCGTGCCGTTTTTATTTCACATTGCCACATGGACCATGTCGGTGGTCTCGGCAACCTGCTGTGGAACATTCGTAAGCAGACCTATGTCCGAAAGTGCCAGCCCCTTGCCGAAAACATCGTCGTCAACATTCCTGTCCGTGAAACATTCGACGGCGTGATGATGATTCTGCGCAATTCCGAGGGAAACTTCAAAACAGCATATGAAACAACGGCGCACATCGTAGACGACAGCTTTTATTATGCTTCCGACGTCGACGACATCATCGTGAACGCCGTGCACAACCACCATCTGCCGCACAACGACGGCGAACCGTGGAAGTCGTTTTCTTATATAATCAAGTCAGAGGGTAAACGCATCGTCTTTTCGGGCGACACCGCGCTTACCGATTTACCGACGATGCTTACAGAAGAGACGGATTTATTCTTGATGGAAACAGGACATCACACCGTTTCCGGCGTATGCGATTGCATCGCAGAGCATAAGCTCCCCGTCAGGCGGCTTTATTTTATCCATCACGGCAACAAGGTCATGGACGACATTGAGCAAGCCTACACCGACGCGCGTTCGGGCTTTAACGGCGAGGTTTGTTTCTGCGACGACGCGACGACGATTGAGCTTTAACGCTGATATACAAGGAGGAAGCTATGAGTAAAGCTATGATAATCGCACACCGGGGTGCCAACCGCGACGCGCCCCAAAACACTATGCCGGCTTTTATGATGGCGTGCGATTTGAGCGCCGACGGCATCGAGACGGACGTCCACATGACAAAGGACGGTCATATCGTCCTCTGCCATAACTATACCGTCGATAAAACATCCGACGGCAAGGGAAAAATCGCCGACCATATGTTAAGCCAGCTTCTCAACCTTGATTTCGGCTCCTATTTCCTGTCCGAGTTTAAAAACGTCCGTATTCCGACCATCGACGACTTTTTGATTTTCCTTAAGAATAAATCGATGAAGGTCATCAATATTGAAATCAAGTCAGACCGCGACAAGGGTAAAAACAAAG
>CAZDWM010000053.1:3342-11886 GCA_964509145.1 uncultured Eubacteriales bacterium
CCCGAAAAACCATTGAGGCGGCAAAAAAATACGACCTGTTCGACAGGCTGTTAATTTCCAGCTTCGACGGCAAGGCGCTCATTGACGCAAAGGAAATCGACAGCGAATGCAAAACAGGCCTGCTCTATCCGAGGATTACAAAGGCATTATCCGACTGGGCGTCCCCGCCGCTTCATTACGCCAAAAAAATCAGGGCGGATGCCGTTCACCCTAAGGCGGAGTTTGTTGACCGGCAACTGCTAAATCACGCACACCGGCTCGGACTTTTTGTCAACGTCTGGACTGTAAACAGCATGAAGCAGGCGGCGGAGCTGGTTAAGATGGGAGCGGACGGTATTATAACCGACTGCCCGTTCGAAATCAGGACGGTAGTTGAATAAAGGATATGGCTTCATCGGCGTTTGTCGATGAAGCCATAGTTAATTTTACAGATATTTCTCGATGATGCCGACAAGCTCTTCCTTGCCTCTGTAGCCGACGACGCGTTCCTTTTCCTCACCGCCGACAAAAATCATTACTGTCGGGATACTCATCACGCCGTAGGACGCCGCAATGTCGCCGGCTTCGTCGACATCGACCTTAAAAACCTCGGCTCTGCCGTCGAGCTCGTCGGCGATGTCCTCAATAACGGGCGCGAGCATACGGCAGGGATTGCACCAGCTTGCCCAGAAATCAACGACGGCGGGCATCTGTAAAGCGCCGATAACCGCTTCAAAGTTGTCGGAATAAAGGTGACTGACAGACATTTTTACCACTCCATATCTTCAGATTGTTTATGTTTAACGTCCCGCAATTATTGGCGTTCATAAAATATTTTTTCAGAGATTCAGCCGATTATTCATTGTCAAAATTCAGCCGCTTTTCCTCGACGACCAGTGGGCGGTTCATTACCCTTGTGTTAATGTTTAAAATATACTCACCTAAAAAGCCGATAAAGAAAAGCTGAACGGCACCCAAAAAGCACATGCCGATTAAAACCGGCGCCATGCCCATCGGGAAGCTGTCCCAGAAAGCCAGTTTTAGAATTAAATAAACAAGCCCGATAATGACGCTTACGGCACCGACAATCAGCCCCGAAAACGTAGCGATGCGAAGCCCAACCTTTGTGTAGGACGTGAAGCTGAGCATCGCCGCGTCGTACAGCGAGTAGAAATTGTTATGCGTTTTACCCGCGCGCCTTTTAGCCTGGACATATTCAATCTCTTTGCGCTCGGGTCCGAGCTCGGCGACAATCCCGCGTAAAAACGGCGTCGGGTCGTGCAAACCTCTCAATACCTCAATGAAACTTCTGTCGTACAGACCAAAACCGGTAAAGTGCTCAATTTGCTGGGTACTGCTCATCTTTTTAATAATTTTATAATAGCAGGTGCGCATAAGTCGCATCAGCTTATTTTCCTTGCTGGAGGTTTTGATGCCGCATACGATTTTGTAGCCGTCTTCCCACGCCTTGATAAATTCCGGCACCAGCTCGACGGGATCCTGAAAGTCGGCACAAATAGTAACGACGCAGTCGCCTGTGGCTTGAAGCATTCCATAATAAGGCGAATTAAACTGTCCGAAATTGCGGCAGTTAAAAATCGCCTTTATTTTTTTATCCTTTTCGCACAACTTTTCTAAAAGATCGCGCGTACCGTCCGTCGAGTGGTTGTCGATGAAGATAATTTCATAGTCGTATCCGCTCAAGCGCGAAACGAGCACTTTTGTTAATGCCTCGCTCATGGGGACGACGTTTTCTTTTTCGTTGTAGCAGGGCACAAGCAAACTGATTTTTTTCAAATATATCCGTCCTTTTATTGCCTTGACAGGATAAAGTTGTAAATTCTGACCGCCATAGGCGCTAGATATACCGCCGCATAGGCACCCGAAACGGCAAGAATAAAGCTCCACTCAAGCACAGAAAGAAACCGATTTTTAAGCCGCGGGTTAATAGTGCGTTTTCTATTATATATGATAATCGCCGCCAATGCAAGCAGTGTTATTATGCTGACTGCGATGCCGGTTCTCATGCCGTGCGGCATAAAACGCAGTTCAACAGTATTTTCGCCCTTTTGGAGCTTGACTGCCATAAATGTTCCCAGAGCCGTTTCAATATCTGTATCTTTGCCGTTGACTGCGCATCGCCAGCCCTTGTCGACGGCGACGGGCAGAAACAGATAATCGCCGCCGTTTTCTGACCGAACCTTCGCCGTCAGCGTCCGCTTGCCCGCCTCAACATCATAAGCTCCGTTCGCGGTTTTACAAAGCTCGTTAAGCCGCTCGGTGTCGAGCGCCGCGAAGCTGACCTTGAGTTTGTCGGGTGAGATGACGCTTTCGTCTAAGAAATCAATGTCGACGGTAACGTTTTCGTCCGAAAAGCTGCCGAGATTAAGCAAGCCGTTGTTGAACCTTGTGCTATATCTGTCGTTCGTCGGGTCGTCGAGCGACGGGACGGACACCGTCTCGCCGTTAACAGTGATACGCAGCGCCTTGCGTCTGCTCATCACAGGGAACGACGCGTAAAGCTGGCGCGTTCCGTCAACCTCAATCTTGTATGTGGCGGTGCGGTACATATAATCGTTTTCCTCGCCGACCACGCTTGTAAACGCAGGGAAATCGAAGAGCTCCTCACCCAGCACAGATCGCGCGACGTTGTTGTTTGTTTCCAAAGCATTTTTGCCGTTTATCGACGACATCAGGATTTCACCGTCGGCCACAACGCCGAAGGGCAGCGTGTAACCGCTTTGGTAGACAAAATAGTCTCCGGCTGTGCCGACGAAGGTATAAGCGCCGTCCGACAAGACGTCGGAGCTTAGAATGTATTTATAATTTAGAAGTGCATCGGAAAAGTAAGTTCCGCCTGTGTCGAGCACGCGCGTGTAGACGAACGAATAACCGAGGCTCGTCGTGCTCTTTTTGATGGTTAAGGGGATGATATGTGTGAAGTTTGACAGCGAAGGATAACCTATAATGAGAGGATAGTTGGCATTCAGGGAGGCGTCGATATTTTTAATGCGCGTCAAACTGTCGTCGGGCAAACTAAGCTCGTCGTTGATAGCGTCGCAGTCTGTAATAAAATCGAGGTTGTACTCATACTGACGCGGTTTACCGCTGGAAAAGGAGCGGTTCACGTAGAAGCCTGTCTCAAACAAAACCATGATAACGATGGTGACGCAAGACAGCTCCTTGACACCGAAGCGCAGCGTGAGGATATAAAAAACAGTCAGCAGGATACAGACAAAGGCGATGGCGTACACTGACGACCTGTCTACAAGGGCATAGCTGCCCGTGTCTTCGTAAACCTTGTTGAGCATCACCCATACGGCAAAGAACGCGATGCAAAACGAGACAACAATCGACAGCGAAGCCGATATCGGCTTTCCGCGGAAAATCAGGCTGTCGCCGAAGCGCTCAATGGCAAAGCAGGCGCAGGTTAATATCGTCAAATGAAGCACAAACGCGTAGCGCATCGGAAAGGAGACATAGGTTCCCATGTGCCAGATGAGGTTGACGTTTTCAAAGAAGACGGGTACAACGCACGTCAGTGTCGCCAGCAGGCAAAAGGCAATCTTTTTCTTTTCCTTTGGAAACTTGAAAATCAGCAGAAAGAGAATGGCCGCCGGCAGCGCAGTGAGAATCGCGAGCATTCCGACCTTTGCGGCAGAATTTACGTTGACATTTTTAAGAATGTCAAAGTAGCTCCGCGCGCTCTGAAAACGCGAGCTTGACGTCATTGCGAAATATGACGGCAACGCGGAGAAGGCCGACAAAAACAACGCCATAACCGAACCGATGCCGAAGTTGAGGATAGATATTTTTCGTATGTCCCTGGGTACAACCATGATGATATACAGCCCGACAACAAGAAAAAGGTATATGTAAATCATGTACGAAATGTAGAGCTGGGTCATAAGGCAGTAGGTCAGAATCAGCACATAGGGCGCGATTTTCCGCTCCTGAAAAAGATGGTCGAGCGCCAGAAAAACCAACGGAAACGCGGCTACAATCTCAAGCCACGAGGTGTTGACAAAATACTGAAGCACATACGCGTTGAAGGCGTACATGACGCTGAATATAATGCTCCAATACGGATTTATCCTGAATTTTTTGCTGAAAAACAGCATCGCCGTCAAGGCGCAGAGCATCAGCTTGAGCATGATAAAAAAGGACATGCTCTCAAGAATCATCCCGCGCGGACATATGAGGAAGAACAGCAGATTCAGTGGGCTTAAAACGGTGGTCATAGCGCCCTGGACAAAAATGCCCGAGGCGGTGTTCCAGTTGAGCAGCAGACTGCCGTCGCCGTGCAGCGCGTCCCACGCGGCGTAAAAGGTAGGCACGTCGCACTGCGTCATATCGTTGTAAACGATGCTCCCGCTCCCGAACGGATAAATCCCGTTGGCGAAAAAGACCGCGAGCATAATAACCGCGATTATGACAGGCGGAATAAACAGAATTAACCTGCGAAAATGAAGGTCTTTCTTTCCGCGGTCGGTATGACCAAGGTCGCTCAAGCTGATCACCTTAATTTAACAGAATAAAATGTTGAAAGTAATAGAAAAGTGTGATAAAATGAAGTTTAATTTACAACAGAGGAGTTCCTGACAATGTCCGCACAAAAAAGGGTTGCCGCGATACACGACATTTCCGGCTTCGGAAAATGCTCCCTCACCGTGGCGCTGCCCATCATCTCGGCTGCCGGAATAGAAACCGCAATCATGCCCACCGCCGTGCTCTCAACCCACACGGGCGGCTTTACGGGCTTCACCTACCGCGACTTGACGGAGGATCTGCGCCCGTTCGCGGCACACTGGAAATCGCTTGATTTAAAATTTGACGCTATCTACAGCGGCTTCCTCGGCTCGTTTGAGCAGATTGAAATTGTCAAGAATTTTATCGACGACTTCCGCCGGGACGGCTGTGTTGCCGTGGTTGACCCCGCCATGGCGGACAATGGTAAAATGTATACACTGTTCGACATGAAGTTCGCCAAAGAAATGGCATCGCTGTGTGCTGTAGCCGATATAATCGTCCCCAATATCACCGAGGCCGCTTTCATGCTCGGCAGGGAATACCGTGAAGGTCCTTACACCAAAGAATACATTGAGGAGCTCCTGCGTGCTTTAGGTGACATCGGTCCATCAAAGGTTGTGCTCACCGGCGTCGGCTTTGACAACCGGCATATCGGCGCGGCGTCTTACGACAAAAAGACGGGCGAAATCTATTACGCGCTGTCGGACGTCATTCCCGGCAACTATCACGGCACGGGTGATATCTACGCGAGCGCCCTCATAGCGGCCTATCTCTCCGGCAGGAGCCTTTCCGACTCAACACGGATTGCAGTCGATTTTGTCTGCGGCAGCATTAAAAGGACACGCGAAGCCGGAACGGATGTGCGCTACGGCGTTAATTTTGAGGCCGGACTTGTAAAGCTTGCGGAGGATATTAGATTAAAGTAACCGTTGTATCTTTCCGTAGTGCGGCACCCGCGTGTGCCGCCGAAAGCTGTCAGTAATGCGGCGTGACACACGGGTCACGCCCTACTGTCGCGGATAGCTTGTTAAAAGGTCATTAAATATCCGCATACCTTTCAGCGCCGTCCTCTTTGGGGCGGCGCTTTTGCGTTGGCTCGCTATGCTTGTTTGCTTGATATATTGTTATTTCATGATTCCATTTGCTTTTGCCCAGTCGTGGTAAACCTTTAGCGCGTTTAAACGACCCTCGCTGAGCACCGTTGTACCCCTGTTAATCCAGTTCATTTTCACGCCCTGAAGGCTGACAAGATATTTGGCGGAGCAATTGAAGCCGCTGTCTATAGCGCAGTCGAGCAGGATGATATTTTGAAAGGTCTTTTCGGCCGCCGCAAGGTCGCCCGCCGTGAACTCGTCCCACATTTGTTGGAACATCTGCGCGCCGCAGCTCGTTGTCGTGGCCATCACACCGCGCGCACCGGCTTTGTAGGCCTCGAAAAGCAGCGGCACATTGGCTTGAAGGACATTAGATTCCTTTTGGACTGCGATTTTCTCTTTAATCTTCGCCATTGTGCAGGTGGTGTCTTTGATGCCGACAAAACGACCTGTATCTACGAGCCTGCCGTAAACGTCTGCCTCCATTTTGCTGGGGTTGTAGCCCGGGAACTCGTAAAGCATAATTGGAAGCTCTGTGAACTCGGCCAGCTCGCTAAGGTAGGTGTACTGACGCTCCGTATCGTTGCCCATGCCCTTAGTAACAAAAACGAGACCGTCGACGCCCGTGGCGGTCATCCTCTTGACCTCCTCCACCTGAGCGAACCAGGAGGGTTCAAGGTTGCCCGTCGCGAATACGGGCGTGCCGTTGGCGTATTTAACGGTAGTTGCGGCAAGTAGCTCACGCTCATTAAGCGTCAGCTCGGCCATCTCGGAGGTACCGCAGACTGCAAAAAGGTGACCCGCGCCGGTAGCGGCCTGAAACTCGGTGTAGGACTTGTAAACTTCGATGTCGATTGTCTTGTCTTCCTTGAACGGTGTGAGCATCAGCGCGTAAACGCCGGAGAACTTAGAATAATCGTACTTTTTCATCAATTAACTTTCCTTTCTCACGTAAAAATCGACATCTAAAATTATAGTATAAAGGTAAAATTAATTCAAGTTTTTTCGATAAATATTTGACGGATGCTACGACAATATGATATTATTGTCGCAATTGTTAATGAAAGAGGAGCGTTTATCAACATGTGGCTTGTATTTGGCCTGCTCACAACCGTCGCGTGGGGTACCGCGGACTTGTTTTACAAAAAGGGTTCAAACGAAAAGGACAGCCTGACACAGTTTAAAATCCTTGTCATGGTCGGTCTTGTCATGGGTGTTCACGCACTGCTTTATATGATTCACATGGCAACAAACGGCGAGAGCTTCGCCCCCGCGAGCCTCATCATCTATTTGCCGGTGTCGGCGATGTACATTTTGTCGATGGCTTTCGGCTATGTCGGTCTGCGGTATGTCGAGCTTTCCGTCTCGTCGCCGGTTCAAAATTCGTCCGGTGCCGTCGTCGCGCTGATGTGCTTCCTGTTGTTGAAACAGACGCTTTCCTACCTCCAGCTCGTCGCTACGCTATTAATCTGCGCGGGTGTTTTCGCGCTGTCGGTGCTCGAAAAGCACGAGGACGACAAATTTAAAAAATCGGAATCCAATGCCTCCGATAAGAAGAAATTCAGAGGCGCGGCGGCCATGATTTTCCCACTGCTTTACTGCCTCATCGATGCCGCCGGAACATTCCTTGACGACATCTGGCTCAACGAGGAAAGTCCTAAGCTCAGCGAGGACAACGCCCTTGTGGCCTACGAGCTGACGTTCTTTTTCTGCGGGTTTCTCGCCTATTTATATATCACAAGGATTAAAAAGGAAAAGTTCGTCTGGCGGCAGCAAAAGGACAGAACCTTGGCGGCGCTCTTTGAAACGGCCGGACAGTTCTTCTATGTGTTCATTATCGGCGGCAGCGGCATTATCGTCGCCCCGCTCGTGAGCGCCTACTGTGTCGTGTCGATGCTCCTTTCAAGAATTGTACTGCGTGAAAAGCTGTCAAGGGCGCAGTACGCCGTAGCCGCAGTTGTCGTGACGGGAATTATCCTGCTCGCCGTCGCAGAAGAAATGTAAACTTTTAACAAAGTCATTTAATCCCCTGTGCAAGCATACTTATAAATAAGTATGAAAGCATGGGGGAATTTTTATGAAAAAAAACGTTATCCGCCGAATTTTTGCCTTAATATTGTCGTTGTGTATGTTCTTGACATGCGTAATTTCAGCTTACGGAGCCGAAGCCGGAGAGGAGGCGGACGAGGTCTTTTATGAGGACGGTTATCTGCTTTCCAATAAAACCGACAACAGCATTCCCGTCATCGCCCAACAAGGCGATATGCCTGTTTTTGTCAACGCCAAGGGCGCTATACTTATGGATGCCGGTACGGGCAAGGTGCTCATGGCGACGCACGAAAACGACAAGCTATATCCCGCGTCTGTTACAAAAATTATGACACTGCTGCTCGTCGCCGAGGCTATCGACAGCGGTAAACTAAAATTGAGCGACCTGATAACCGCCAGCACAAATGCCTCCTCAAAGGGCGGCTCGCAGATATGGCTCAAGGAGGGCGAGACAATGACGGTCGACGACCTCTTGAAAGCGACGGCGATTTACAGTGCCAACGATGCCTGCACGGCGCTGGGCGAGCACCTCGCCGGCAGCAACGAGGCCTTTGTCGACATGATGAACGAGCGCGCCAAAAAGCTGGGTATGGCGAACACCAACTTTGTCAACTGCACCGGTCTCGACGACAACACGACGGAGCATCTGACGACGGCTTACGATATCGCGCTGATGTCGCGCGAGCTTTTGAAGCATGAGTTTATTCAGGACTACACCACCGTCTGGATGGATTCCTTGCGCGGCGGTCAGACGGAGCTTGTAAACACCAACCGTCTTGTACGTTTCTATGAGGGTACGACGGGCCTCAAGACCGGTACGACCAGCAAGGCGGGCTGCTGCGTCTCGGCAACGGCCAAGCGCGGCGATACCCATCTCATCGCCGTTGTCATG
>CAZDWM010000054.1:0-472 GCA_964509145.1 uncultured Eubacteriales bacterium
AATGCCGTAAATATTTTATTTGTGCCGATGCCCGTCATCCGCACGAGTTCGTCTATGTGCCGTGACCCGTCCCCGAGCGCTGCGTAAACTCTGGCAGCATCCGTGCCGATATTGTCCGGCAATGTCCTCTCTTTAACAACCGAAGCTTTTTTAAACTGCTTCTCCGACTCGCGTTTTATGGCGGCTGCCGGAGCTTTAACGTATAACGGAGCGGGTACCTGTTCACCGCCGATAAAAGTTTCCTCCGCTTTTGAAAGGTCGATGCCCGGATAAAGCGCGGCGTATTCGCACAGCACGTCGTGTGCCGAAAAAACGGGCTTCGCCCCGTCCCTTATAAGCCGGTTGGCTCCGGAATAGTCGGCGCTCGTCACGTCGCCGGGGACGGCGAAGATGTCGCGCCCTTGTTCGGCGGCGCGGTTGGCAGTGATGAGCGAACCGCTTTTATCACCTGCCTGTATGACAACCGTGCCGT
>CAZDWM010000054.1:482-11782 GCA_964509145.1 uncultured Eubacteriales bacterium
GAAATGATTCTGTTTCTGATGGGGAAGCTTGCTTTCATAACGCCCGTGTCGGGCGGATATTCGCTGATAACAGCGCCGTGCTTTGAGATTTCGTTCCTCAGCGCCTCGTTTTGCATAAGATATGGGGTATTGATACCGCAGCCGAGGACGGCCACTGTTTTTCCGCCGCCCTGAAGCGCGCCTGTGTGGGCGGCGCTGTCGACTCCCAACGCACAGCCGCTGACAACCACCGCGCCCGCCTTGGCGAGCGAAGCGCACAGGCGGCTGGTGATGCTAACGCTTTGAAGCGACGCGGAGCGTGAGCCGACGACAGCAACCGGCAGACAGGTGTTGACGCAGGATAAATCGCCGCGCACAAACAAAGCCAGCGGAATATCCCTTGTGCGCAGCAGGAGCTGCGGATAATCGTGTTTGTCGGGCGTGATAATCCGCCAGCCGTTTCTGTCGCACTGCGTGACGACAGCCTCGGCGCTTTTAAGGTCGGCGGCTTTAAGCCTGTTTATCTGGGCAGGGGTCAGCGCGCCGGATATACGCCACGCGTCGGAGCCAAGGGAGTAAAACTCCTCGGGCGACTGAAAAACAGACAAGAGGCTGTCCGTCGCCGCGCCCGCGCCCATCCCCAACTGGAGCCATATCCAATAAGCCCGTTTGTCGACCATAGAGCAGCTACCTTTCCCTTGTCATTTCCCATATAAGCACAGCCGCGGCCGCGGCCGCGTTGAGCGACTCGGCGCGACCCTTCATGGGAATTGTCACCGTCAATTCACAGGCGTTAAGAACCCCATCCGAAATACCCGAACCCTCGTTGCCCACTACGCACACGGCACCGCCCTCAAACGAGATATCCGAAACACTTTGCGCCCCGACATCCGGCACCGCCGCCGCCGTCTTCATCCCTATGCGTGACAACCCCGCAATCATCGCGGGCAGATTATCCGTTTCAATAATCGGGAGGCGGAGCAGCGCGCCCATTGACGCGCGCAACGCCTTCGGGTTATAGATATCGCAGCCTTCGCCGACGATTAGCCCCGACAGCCCGAACGCCTCGGCGGTTCGGCTGACGGCACCCAGGTTGTCGGGCGACTGGATATTGTCCAAGGCAATATACTTGCCCTTTTCATCTATTTTATTACAGCTTTCCGTTTTGTCAAGCATTTTACATACACAAAAAACGCCCTGCGGCGTTTTGGTGTCGGAAAGCTTATCACATAGGGCGGCGTCAATGAGATAAACACTGTCCGCCGCCGCTGCTATTACCTTGTTTTTATCGGCATATTTCTCCAGCGTTTCGGCGGTGAAATAAACCTCGCGGAATTTAACGCCGCACTGCGCGGCATCACAGCAGAGCCGCGCGCCCTCAAGGAAAAACAAGCCGTGTTCCCGGCGCACGCGCGCGTTTGAGCGCAGTGCGGCCGCCAGCTTGATTTTGTCGTTCGAACGGCTTGTGATTTTTTCCATATCCGCGCTTCCCTTTAAAAAAACACGGGAGAACAACGATGTCCGCCCGTGTATTTATGGCTTGAACACCGCCTTGACCGACGGGTTCTGTTGTTTATCAGTTAAGAGCAGCCTTCGCCTTGTCGACAAGCGCCGTGAAACCTACGGGGTCGGCAATGGCAATCTCGGAAAGCATTTTGCGGTTCAGTGATATGTCTGCCTTCTTAAGCCCGTTCATGAACGTCGAATAGTTCATGCCGTTCATCTTGGTTGCCGCCGAGATGCGGGTGATCCACAGACGGCGAAAATCGCGCTTTTTATGCTTGCGTCCGATATATGCGTACTGGCCAGACTTCATTACGGCCTGCTTCGCGGTTTTAAAAAGCTTGCTCTTTGAACCGTAATAGCCCTTGGCGAGCTTTAATACTTTCTTTCTTCTTTTGCGAGTCATCATCGCGCCCTTTACTCGAGCCATGATAAATTACCTCCGAAATATTAATTTGATGTAATTCTTATTTGTAGGGGATGAGACGTTTGATCTGCTTTTGGTTCGTGACATCCGCAACAGACGTCTTGCGAAGATTTCTCTTGCGCTTTGTGCTCTTTTTCGTCAGGATATGCGACTTATAGGCATGGCCGCGGATGGGCTTTCCGTTCTTTGAAAGTTTAAAGCGCTTTTTCGCACCGCTGTGTGTCTTAATCTTGGGCATCGGGTGTTCCTCCTTTTTTATTTGGCAGCTTTTGAGGCGATAAACATCAGCATCTGTCTGCCCTCAAGCTTAGCAGCCTTTTCAATCGTTCCTACTTCCTCACAGGCCTGCGCAAATCTTTCCATAGCTTTTAAGCCGATATCGGGATGCGCCATCTCGCGTCCGCGAAAACGGATTGAAACCTTGACCTTGTTTCCCTCTTCAAGAAATCTTTTGGCGTGCCCCACCTTGGTGTCAAAATCATGCGTGTCAATGTTGAGCGAAAGACGAATTTCCTTAATCTCGATGGTGCGCTGATTTTTCTTTGCTTCCTTTTCCCGCTTGTTTTGCTCAAAGCGGTACTTTCCGTAATCCACAATTTTACACACGGGCGGCTTTGCCTGCGGAGCGAACTTGACAAGGTCAAGGTTCATGCTTTCGGCAAGCTTAAGCGCCTGAGCCGCGGACATGATGCCCAGCTGCTCTCCGTTGTCGGAAATGACGCGCACTTCCTTATCGCGAATTTCCTCATTGATTTGCAGTTCTTTGATACCGATGTGAAAACACCTCCGTAAAATTTCAATCAAAAAAACACGGGCAGAAAACCTGTCCGTGTCACAATCAAAACAGCCTATACGGCGCAAAACGCCGCGAAGACGATATTGACCATACGTAGGACAGCCCCTCGCAGGTGAGAACATTACTGCTCTGCTTTATTGCTATGATATTTTATCAACCATTGTGTCATTTGTCAAGGGTTTTTTAATATTTTTATTATATTTCTTGCGTATTTCTTGCTTTGGATTTAATGTCTAATTGATTGACAAACTAAAATGTTTGGGTTAAAATATTCCGTAACGATATCTATATGCACAATCCGCTGCTATGGTATAAAAATTTAAAGCTTCTGCCGGAGCCGTATCATTTGTTGAAAGCAGGTGTCTAATCATGACATATGAGCATCTTTTTACCCCGATGAACATAGGCACCTGCACCGTTAAAAACCGTATTGTCATGGCTCCTATGCTCATGGGCTTCGGCGACTTCGACGGCACGGTCACCGAGCGTATGTCCGACTACTATGAGGAGCGCGCCAAGGGCGGTGCCGGGCTTATCATCACTGAAATCACACGTGTCAACGACGTTACGGGCGCGAGCGCGTTCGGTCAGCTCGGCATGAGCCACGACTACCAGATTGAGCCGCTGCGAAAAATGGCCGACAGGATTCACAGCTACGGTGCAAAGCTCTTTGTTCAGCTTCACCACCCCGGGCGGCAGAACGTCGGTCTGCTCGTCGGCACGGTTCCTCTTAGCATTGCCATGAACCGGCTTACCCCAGTATATAAAAAAACGCTTTACAAAATTACGCCCACCGCGGGTAAATTTTTGATAGACAACAATATCGTGCCGCATTCCGTCGCGCCGTCAAAGTGTGAGGCGAGCTATTTCGCGGGCGGGCATGTGCGCGCGCTCAGCAAATCGGCTATTAAAAAGCTCGTTGTTCAGTTTATCGAAGCGGCGGAACGGGTTAAAAAATCCGGCTGCGACGGCGTTGAGCTGCACGCCGCACACGGCTATCTGCTTCAGCAATTTTTAAGCCCAAACACAAACAAACGGACGGACGAATACGGCGGCAGCTTTGAAAACAGGATGCGCTTTATTCTTGAAATCATCAGTGGTATACGCCAGCGCTGCGGCAGTTTCCCGCTTGTCATCCGGCTGACTGTTGATGAATTCTACGATAAAATCGGCCAACCCGGCAAGGGCTACTCACTCGCCGAGGGCGTGGAGATGGCCAAACGCTTCGAACAGGCCGGCGTTGATGCCATCGACGTTTCCTCAGCGGGCTACGACGCCTTCAACTACTGGCTTGAGCCGGTCAGCTTTGAGCCCGGCTGGCGCAAATATATGGCCAAGGCCGTTAAGGACGCTGTTAAAGTCCCTGTCATCGCCGCCAACCTCATCCGCTCACCCGAGCAAGCGGAACGGCAGCTGGCCGAGGGTATACAGGACTTTGTCTCATTGGGCAGACCGCACATCGCCGACCCGAACTGGACGGAAAAGGTCGCGCAGGGGAACGAAGATGAAATCACGCGCTGCATCTGCTGCCTCAACTGCATTGAAAGCATGCAGCACAACGCCTACATCGGCTCACACGGTGAATGCGCCGTCAACCCCGCCGTCGGGCGCGAACGCGAGGACGCGGCGCTTAAAACGGACGGCAACGGCAGAATCGTCGTCGTGGTCGGCGCGGGTCCGGCAGGTCTGACCGCCGCCAGAGTGCTCGCGCGGCGCGGCTTTAAAGTTGTTATCATGGAAAAGGAAGAAAAGGTCGGCGGACAAATCTTGCTCGCCGCCGCTCCCCCTCTCAAGGATAAAACAGCGTGGTGTATTGAGGATATGTACACCGCCGCCGTTAAGGCGGGCGCGGAAATCCGCACCGGCTGCGAGGCGACCGCCGAAAACATCAAGGCTTTGAATCCCTATACCGTTTTCCTCGCAACCGGCTCAGTGCCTGTAAAGCCGAATTTCCCCGGTGTTCACCGAGCCGAAAGCGTCCTCGACTTTGCTGAGGTATTAAGCGGCAAGGTTAATATACAAAACGCCGAGGTCGCGGTCATCGGCTCCGGCATGACAGGGCTTGAGACGGCGCATTTCCTATCCCAGCGCGGCAACAGGGTCACCGTCGTCGAAATGGCGGACACGCTCGCACCCGGTACCTGGATGCAGCACACCGACGACATCGTACCCCGCCTTGAGGAGCTTGATGTGAAGTTTTTAAAAGGACAGCGGCTTACGGAAATCAATGAGGATGAGCTTATACTCACGGGCACAAAGTCAGGACAACGCTTTCATTTAAAGACTGACTACACTGTCCTCGCACTCGGCTCTAAGCCGTTCACGCCACTGAAAGAACAGCTCGTCGGTGTTAAGGTTATTACCGTCGGCGACGCCGAAAAGCCCGGACGCATCGCCGACGCCACACGTGCGGCCTACGACGCGGCGGTGGAGTTGGAATGATGCATCTATAGGTGCATTATTTGATTTGATGCACCTATCTATAGATGTAATAATTATTGCTTTTTATTAGGGTTGTAACGCCACGCTGAGAAAATCAGTGTGACGTTACAGCCCCATTTTTGTTGAATTAAAACCCCTCCCGCTTCATCTCGCGGTACTTCTGCATTGAAATCGCGAACAACTCGCCGTTTGACGGCGGCGTATAGGTGATGGCGTTCGCGCCCGCCTCAATGGTCGCCATTATTGTCTCGTCCGTCGGTCCGCCCGTTGCGAGAATCGGCAGGTCGGGGTGCTTCTCCCGGATTTTTCGGATAATGGCCGGATTTTCCACGCTGCCGGATATGTTTAAAATGTCGGTGCCCGCCGCGACGCGTGCTTCTATGTCCTCGTAAATCGATACAACTGTTACAACGACGGGAATGTCCAGCTTTTCCTTGAGCTTATAAATGATTTCGTTCTCCGTAGGCGCGTTGACGACGACGCCCGCCGCGCCCATGAACTCCGCGTTCTGCGCGATGTCCACAACGCGCGCGCCTCTTGTCACCCCGCCACCGACCCCTACAAGCACCGGCATCTCCGCCACCTGCAAAATGGAATTTGTGATAACCGGCTGGGGTGTGAACGGGTATACCGCGATAACGGCGTCGGCGTTGATGTTGCGGATAATCGCGACATCTGTAGAAAAGGCGAACGACTTGAGCCTCCGCCCGAATATCAGAATGCCGGAGCAGCGGCGGATGCATTCCGGCACATCAACCCGGTGGCTGCGCAGATAGCCGTCATATTTCGGCGGCGCTTTTTTAACGGTTCCTTTGTTTTCTTCGTTTCCGTTCATTTTCAGCATCCTTTCATTTTATGGTTTTAGAAGCACGCCTCGTAGATGAAGACAAGGCTTGTCTGCATATTGTCCTTAGCGGCGGTAAATATCTTATAATCGCCTCCGAGCTTAAGCCATTCACCGGCACGCGAGACAAGCTCGTCGGCATTCTTCGCTAGACCGGCATATTTCTCAATATCCTCGCTGTCAATCAGCCCGTCGAGCGAATCGAGCAAATCCGACAGCCCTGCGACGGTTCCGCTGTCCATCAGCTTTGATAACGCCGTTAAAAATTCGCTGTTTTCGTCAAGTAGTTCGCGCAACTCCGAAAGCTTATTTAGCGTCTGCGGCAGATTCTTAATGGCCGCCTGCACCTCGGGGTCTTTCATGTCCGCGCTCATGGCTTCAAGCATCGGCATAAGATCCTCCATGTTTTGAGCCGCCGTGCCGAGCTCTGTGACAAGCGATTGAAACCTTGGGTCGAGCAGAAGGTCGATGTATTCCTCCACCTCAAGATTCTTAATACTCTCCGCGGCCGCCATAAGCATGGCGAGGTTTTCAGGTGTCAGGTAGGTTGACATAACGTTTAAAAGCTTGCGGTTGCTGTTATAGAGTTCGACGGTATCGCCAACCGCGTCTGCCAGCGTTTCGAGCCGTGCGGGATCGGACAGCAGCGTCGAAATCAGCTTGTCCGCGCCGGAGCTTTCAACGGTTTCGCGGAAGGCACTGATTTCTGAAAGCATCTCGCGGATGTCGTCGACAGTCTCGGGCAGCGCCGTGCCAAGGTCGAGCGATGACACCGGTATAACGGCGAAATACAGGCTGCCTAATTGAAAATCGGTGGTCTGCGCCGAAATTGTAAAGCTGTCGGTAAACTCAAAGCCGCCGAGGTAATCAGCCGCCGCGCCAGTGTCACCGAGGCTTTCGGCCAAACCCGGTGTCATAACAGAGAACACAATTTCCTTGCTGCCGTCTCCGAAGGAGCGGCCGTGCTGAACTGTGACGTTGCTGAAGTTTGATTCGGGAATAATTGTGCCGCCGATGACGACAAACGGGTTATACATTGTGACGGATTTACCGTTTATTGTCACCTGACGCGCGTCGGCGTTCACCGCCTTGATGTTTATTATAACATTTCCGCTTTTTCCTTTGATATCTTCTGCGGAAATTTTCTCATTGTTCATAAAATATTCAAATTCGAACCCAACGGGCAGCGGTTTATCGCTGATGCCGGTATAATAAAGGTCGGTTCCGTCCATGTGCCACACGAGGTTGTCACCCTCCGCTACGGAGACGGCGCTGCCCTTCACTGTAGCAATACCCGTCAGGTCGGACATGTCCTCGACCCTGACTCCTGCCTTGTCGGTGTGGAGCCAGTCGGTAACAATGGTCTTTTCTATAACGCCGGCGGTGTTCATCGTCACATAAACCGTCTCGGTCTTCTTAACCGCACCCGGTGCTTCTGTATAGATATTACCCGACGGCGGCGAGGTGGTTTCCGGCACTGTCATCTCGTTGTTGTTTTTGCCCGGCGTACAGCCGCCCAACAAGAGCGTGAGCGCGAGCGCAGCGCAGACAATACGCCTTGACGAGGATTTTCTCATGTCTTTTCCGTTCCCTTCCCCAATAGCCTGCCGGACATCGCTAAAAGCGGTGTCAGCAGCAGGATGATGACGGCGGCACTTAAAAGCGCGCCGCGTGCGAGCATCGCGCAGATACTCTTTATTATTTCAATATCGCTGATGAGATAAACGGCAAAGGTTGTGCCAAAAAATACAAGTGCGCTGCCCGTGATTGATTTTGCCGAAGATGTCGCCGCTAACCGAACCGACTTTTTCACCTTTGCCCCGCCGCGCCGCTCCTCACGTGCGCGTGACAACAACAAAATGGCGTAGTCGACCGTCGCACCCAGTTGGACGCAGCCGACCACTGTCGGCGATATGAACGACACGGTCGTTCCCATAAGATACGGCACCGACTCATTGAGGAAAATCGAAAGCTCAATGGCCGCCACAAGCACAACGGGTGCAAGCAGCGACGAAAACTGCGCGGCGATAATCATAAATACAAGAGCCACCGACAGCAGCCCCGTCATGGTGAAGTCGCTGTCGGCTACCCGGATTAAATCCTCGTACAGTGCGCCCTCGCCCGTTATCAGCGCACCCTTGTCATATTTGTCGAGGATTCCTCGCAGCTGCTCAAGCTGACGGCTCATGTCGTTTGTACCCGCTGTCAGTGAGGAATTGATAAGCATAACCTGTTGACCGTTTTTCTTGCACAGGTCGCGGATTTGATCTGGCACCAGAGATTCCGGCACAGCGGGGCCGACATATTTGTTGTAGGCGATGACATTCGTCACGTTGTCGGTAGCCTCAATCTCGTTGATGAGCGCAGAATAACCGGCGGCGGATAAGCTGTCGTCAACAATCACAAAATGCGTTGTCACCATGTCGAATTCATTTTTAACCTTGTCGAGCGCAGCCACGGACGCCATGTCCTCCGGCAGCGTCGCGATAAGGTTATAATATTTTTCGGCCTTGTTTTGAAGCAGCGCACCCGGTATCAGCAGCGTAAACAGCAGCGCGGCAAAGACGGTTCTGTGACGCAGGACGAAGCGAACCGGGCGCGAAAAATCGGGCAGAATGCTTCTGTGACGGAGCTTTTCCATCTGCGTGTCCGCCAACAGTAGCAGCGACGGCAGCACGACTATCACCGTCAGAGCACCGAGTAGCGTCCCCTTAATCATCACAAGCCCGATGTCCCGCCCGAGCGTCAGGCGCATAAAGCATAAAGCGGCAAAACCTGCCACCGTCGTGAGCATACTGCCGGAAACGGACGAAATCGTCGCGCAGGCGGCCTTGACAACCGCTGTCCGGCTGTCGCCAACCCTGCGCTTTTCCTCCGCATATCGGTCGACAAGGAAAATCGAATAGTCCATCGTGACGGCAAGCTGGAGTACTACGGCGATGCTCTGTGTGATGTACGATATTTCTCCGAACGCCACGTTGGTGCCCATATTATAAACGACGCCGAGGCCTAGGGTGATAAGCAGCAGAAACGGCGTCACCCATGAGCTTGTCGTGAACAACATCAGGGCAAACGAAACGACGGCTGCGGCAATGATGTAAAGCGGCACCTGACGGTCGGCGAGCGCCTTGGTGTCGGCTAAAATGGCTGATGTCCCGCTCAAGTAACAGCCCTCCGGCAACATGTGTCTGATTGAGCCTACTGCGTTACGCGTACCGCCCGCGTCCTCTCCGTCGAGCATAACAAGCATCAATGTACATTTTCCGTCGTCCGAATAGAAAACATCCTTAACAAAGCTTGGCAGAACCTCCGCGGGCACTGTAACGTCAAAAATGTCGTCGACCCAAACGGCTGTTTTTACGCCGGTTGTAGCTTCGATTTTCTTTTCGAGCGCCGCAGTCTCCAGCGCCGTTTTGCCCTCGACAGCGAGGAACAAGCTTGAAGTGTCGCCGAAGCTGTCGTTCATCTGCCGTTCGCCCCGCACCGATTCAAGATCCGCCGGCAGATAAGAAAACAGGTCGTAGCTGATGCCTGTATGAAGATAGCCGAAAACGCACGGCACCAGCAGCAGGAGCGCCGTCAGCAGCACAAGCCGCGGGCGGGCGGTCAAGGCAGTAAAGAATTTTTCAGTCATGCCGCGGCTCCTTTAGACGTTGGATTTTAGATATTAGACATTAGACGCGAATACCTAACATTAATTATAATATTTTTAGCAGGGGTAAGGGTTTTATTCTATCTGTATATGTAATGTTCTGTTGCGAGTGTTCACGCTTGCTTTTTTGCCGCAAATGATATAGAATCATTATAGTAACGGTGCAATTTTCGGGCGAACTGCGTTCGCCCGCGTTTTACAAGAAATGTATATTTTATTGAAAGGATACCATCTGAAATGCGGGGTATTATTTGGCTATGTCCGAATTGATTTTCACCCGTTTTCAGACGCTAGCAAATGACGAACAATTCAAATTTTCTTCAATGCCCGCTTTATAAAAAATGCGGCGGCTGCCAGATGCAAAACATGCCCTACACCGACCAGCTTGCGTGGAAGCAAAAAAAGGTTCAAATCCTGCTTGACAAATTCGGCAGGGTTTCGCCTATTATCGGCATGGACAATCCCTATCATTACCGCAACAAGGTTCAGGCGGCGTTCGGCTTTGAGCGCGGCAAAATCATCTCCGGCGTCTATCAGTCCGGCACTCACCGCATCGTGCCCGTCGACAGCTGTATGATTGAGGACAAAAAGGCCGACGCGATTATTGTCAGCATCCGCAACCTTATGCGCAGCTTTAAGATAACCGCCTACGATGAAGACAGCGGCTACGGGCTGCTTCGCCATGTGCTGGTGCGGCGCGGCTTTAAAAGCGGCCAGATTATGGTCGTGCTCGTCACGGCCTCGCCGGTATTTCCGTCGAATAAAAACTTTGTCAAGGCGCTGATGAAGGAACATCCCGACATCACCACCGTCGTGCAGAACGTCAACCCCTACAACACAAACCTTGTGCTCGGTCCTAATGAAAAGACGCTTTACGGCACGGGCTTTATTGAAGACACACTGTGCGGCTGCGTGTTTCGCATCTCGCCGTCGTCGTTTTATCAGATTAATCCCGTTCAGACCGAGGCACTTTACGGCAAGGCGATTGAGCTGGCTAACTTAACCGGCAGCGAGACGGTCATCGACGCCTATTGCGGCATCGGCACAATCGGCATTGTCGCGTCGAAAAGCGCGGGCAAGGTCATCGGCGTCGAGCTTAACCGTGACGCCGTCCGTGACGCCATAAGCAACGCCAAGCGTAACAGCACCGCAAACGCGCGGTTTTACTGCGCCGATGCGGGCGAATTCATGGTCTCGATGGCGCAAGACAGGCAAAAGGCCGACGTGGTGTTTTTGGACCCTCCGCGCGCGGGCAGCGACGAAAAATTCCTGTCGTCCGTCGTCAAACTGTCGCCAAGTAAAATCGTGTACATCTCCTGCAACCCCGAAACGCAGGCGCGTGACATGGATTATCTGACAAAAAACGGCTATATGACAAAAGCCATACAGCCGGTGGATATGTTTCCTTTTACGCATCATGTTGAGTGCGTGGTATTGATGACAAGGGTGTAATATAGATGCAACACTATCTATCGATAACAAACAATTAAAATACGCTAATAATAAGAAAATAATCTGGTAAATTATAAGATATTATGTTATAATGTGACAAAATAGAAAAGGGAAGTACCTTGAACGATTTGATAACTTGCAACTCTTGGCTATTGCTCCGCTGATTAAACCTTGCGCGGACTATGCGGCATAACATGTGGAAGCC
>CAZDWM010000055.1:0-11740 GCA_964509145.1 uncultured Eubacteriales bacterium
CGAGGTCGAGAGCGTGATGCTTGAGCACCCCGCCGTGCTGGAGGTCGCCGTCACGGGCGTGCCCGACCCTGTCCGCGGTTTCAACGTCAAGGCAACGGTTGTATTGAAAAAGGGGTTCACCGCGTCCGACGCGCTGGCCAAGGAACTACAAACCTATGTCAAAACAAACACCGCGCCATATAAATATCCGAGGGTGATAGAATTTGTGGAAGCTCTACCCAAAACCATCAGCGGTAAAATAAGGCGCGTAGAAATCCGTCAGAACGATATGAGCAAGGCAAATCAATAGGGTGATAAGTGAATAGTGAAGGGTGAAAGGTTATTACACTTTTCACCCTTCACCTTTTACTATTCAATTTTAACACGCATCACCGCGCCGCCGTGTTCCCTCGACTCGTCCGCCTTGAACACGACAAGATGTCCGGGCACCGCGCCCTCTATTGACGTGCAGGCCAGTGACGGTGCCTCACCGCGGACATAATGTACGAAATCCTCGATTAAGAGACCGTCTCCGCCGCCGTGGGAATCCTCCGTGTTGACGTCGACACGCTCGTCCGAATGTTCACAGCCGGGGCGCGGGTCAATCATCGAAACGGTAAAATATCCGTCCTCGAACCGTCCATAGAGCTCGCCCTTGGTGCCGATGATGTGTATCCTACGCATGGCGGCAGCAGCGCCTCCGACCATGTTGTGCGTGCCGACGGCACCGCTTTTAAAATTGACAAGCACGCTCTGGTGATCGACAACATTGTTGTCGCTTTTATAGGCGCAAACACCGTAGGGGCTTGTTTTAAGCAGCTCTTTTTTATCCTCTATCGTCGGGTTGTCTAAGCCCTCCAGCTTGTCCCATACATACATCTTCCAACGGTCGGGGTGGTCGAGATAAAGCCGTTTGGCGGAATAAAGACATGTGTCAACCAGCGGACAGTCCACAACACAGCGAGTACCCGCCCCCTCGGGTGCCTTTTCCTGATTGAACTGAAAATTACTGCCGAAGCTTGAGACAGCGCAGGGCTTGTCGCCGCCCATGAGCCACATCATCAAATCAAGGTCGTGGCAGCATTTCGCGAGCAGCATAGTAGCGTGGCAGCGTTCGGTGTTGCTCCACTTGCCGCGTACATGGCTTGTGGACATATGGTGGTAGCTGACATGCTCCGCTGTCTGAATGCTGACAATGTCGCCCAGCCCTCCGCTCACGATGCGCTCCTTGATTTGATAATAAAACGGGGCGTAGCGCAGGACGAAGCAGACCATAATTTTCCTGCCGTATTCGGCGGCTGTTTTTACCAGCGTGTTCATTTCCGTTTCGTTGACCGCAAAGGGTTTTTCGAGCAGGATATCGTAACCCGTGCGCAGCAGCGGAAGGGATGTTGGTACATGAATGTCGTCGAGCGTGCCGTTGATGGCGGCGTCGGCGAATTTCGGCACGGCGGCAAGCTGTTCGGCCGTGCGGTAGCATCTATCGGCAGGAATACCGAAGCGCGCCGCGATGGTTTCACGGCGACGGTCGTCCGGCTCGGCTATGCCGACAATCCTGAGCATGTCTGGCTTTCGCTCGGCAAGCCCGGCATAAGCAAGCGAACGATGCCCCCCGCCGATAATCACCGCGTCAATAGGTCTTTCAATCATTTAACATCAACCCTCAATCCAGCAGTTTATACATCAGCGCGGCGTTTTCCTTTGTCGCGTATTCCGAAACGCTTAAAACCTCCGCGCGTGTGAGGCTTGAACCCATTTGAATCTCGATGATGTCGCCGGGTTTAACCTCGCAGGAGGCACGCGCCGTCTTGCCGTTGACGGCGACATGCTTTGCGTCGCACACCTCGTTGGCAACGGTGCGCCGCTTGATAATTCTTGAAACCTTTAAATACTTGTCAAGTCTCATATGACCATCCTTTAACTAATTAACCAAAAAACGGGCTCCCTATGCGGGAGCCCTTCTGTCAGCCTGCTCTGTGATTATTTTGCGACGGCATCCTTGAGCGCCTTGCCTGCCTTGAAAGCGGGAACCTTTGTCGCGGGAGCGGTGATGACCTCGCCCGTTCTGGGGTTGCGCGCCTGCTTCTCTGCTCTCGCGCGCACCTCGAAGGTGCCGAAGCCGATGAGTTGAACCTTGTCGCCCGCTACGAGGGCATCCGTCACTGCCGCGAGTACCGCGTTGACCGCCTTTTCGGCGTTCTTCTTATCGATGTCGTTCTTTGCCGCTACGGCGTTAATCAGTTCTGCCTTGTTCATTTTTTAGTCCTCCATTTTAATGTTGAAGTTATGATGAAATACTTAAAATAGTATATCATTTCTGTTTAATTTCGTCCCACAGCCTGTCCATCTCGGCGAGGGATGCCGCCTCAAGGTCTATGCCGCGCTCTTTCGCGAGCTGCTCAAGCCTTCTGAAACGCGCGATGAATTTGTCGGTCGCTCCGGTGAGAGCCTCCTCCGCGTCGCAGCCGATGAAGCGCGAAACGTTAACCGCGCTGAACAGCAGGTCGCCCAGTTCCTCGCCGACCGCCGCCTTATCGCCGGAAGATATTGCCTCTTTCAGCTCGCTTTTTTCCTCAGAAAGCTTGTCCATCGCACCAGTGACATCCGGCCAGTCGAAGCCCAGCTTCGCGGCCTTTTGCTGAATCTTTGTCGCTCGCATTAGCGCGGGAAGCTCGCGCGGAACGGTGAGCATCGTTTCGCTGCCCTTATTCTGCCCCTTGGAACGGCGCTTGATATTGTCCCAGTTGATGAGTACGTCGTCGACACCGCCAACGCTGATGTCGCCGAACACATGCGGATGGCGTTCTATGAGCTTTTTACAGATACCGTCGCAGACATCTTCAAAATTAAAGCCGCCCGCTTCGGTCTCTATCTGCGCGTGGAACACTACCTGCATTAAAAGGTCGCCGAGCTCCTCCTGGAGAAGGTCGCGGTCGTTTTTGTTGATGGCCTCTATGACCTCATAGGTTTCCTCAATCAGGTTTTTCTTGATGCTCTCGTGCGTCTGCTCCGCGTCCCACGGACATCCGTTAGGCGCGCGCAGACGAGCCATGATATCGAGGAGGTCGTCCATATTGTAACCGCTTTTAAACTCAAAATCGCTGACCATAACCGCTCCTTCACAAAGCTTTAGTATATTTTAACTCAACAGCCCATATTTTTCAAGCTTTTTTGCAATTTTTTCTCCTTTTGGAAGCATAGCGATGTCATCTTTAGATAACGCCTTTATCAAAAGCAGCGAAAGCAGGTACACTATGACCGCAATCCCTATGGCAAACAGCGTTGAAAATGTGTTGGGAGAAAGAAGCCTTCCGACGATACCCGTTGCGTGGACACCGGCCAGCTTTGCTATTAAAAGCCTGACACAAAGCGAATATGCCGCCCATGCCGCCGCCGCGCTCAAGCCGGCGCATATCAGGGGTTTGAAGAAAACGGACATAAAATTGACACGCGTTTTGCTTATGTGAAGCAGGAAATAAAGATTCAATCCGACAATGATGATATAGCAAAGAATTGAACCGACGGGCGCGCCGTTGATGTTGAAGCGCGGAGTTCCGACAAGCACATAGTTCATCCCGATTTTAACCACGGCGCCGATAATGAGCGTCTTGACGGGGATGTCGGTTCTGCCCAAGCCCTGGAGCATACTTGTAACGGGAGAGGAAGCCGCCATAATGAAGGTGGCAAAGCCGTAAACAGCCATCAGCGGCGCGGCGATGGGGATGATATCGGAGCTGTTTGAGTAGACAAGGGACAATATAGGCTCCGCTAGGACAGCCATGCCGAAACCGGCGGGCAGCGCGATGAGCATCGTTATTCGGATGACCGATTCTATCGTTATCCGGATATTCATTTTGTCCTTCATCGTCCACGCCGCCGACAGTGCCGGCAGCGCACTGACGCCCAGCGACATGGTGATGGTCGGTACAAGGTTTCTGAAATCAAGCACAGAACCGTAGGTACCGTAAAGGTATTTAACGATATCCTTGTCGAGCGTGCCGGAAGCCGCCAAAGAGGCGTTGTACATCGACTTAATCAGCCCGGGGTTCATCTGAATAGCCGTCGCAAGCCGCTTTTGAATGGTAACGGTATCAATAAGGTTAGTTATGTTCAATATAAGTGCGCTCGCCACCATCGGGATAGCGAACACGATGATTCGTTTAGCGAGAAATCGGTTTGAGTCCGCTTTAGGAGAGTTAATCAGCTCGACGCGCGTGAAGCCGTCGCTTTTGAACCTGTGGCAGACCATGAGGTATAAAAGGCCAAAGACTGTTCCCACCGTCACGCCAAGAATCGCTCCGGCGGCGGAATAGGGGTAAATCAAGCTGTAGGCCTCCGAAAGGTCGGGGGCGGGTTTTCCGAAAACCAGACCCGTAGCCCTGAACTGGGACAGCCCGTGTTGGAGCACGGCATATGAAAGCCCCAATCCGAGCGCGAGCTTAGCCACCGCCTCAATAACCTGTGACACCGCCGTCGGCGTCATGTTGCGCAGACCCTCGTAATAGCCCCGATACGACGACATTGAGCAACAGAAAAATATTGACGGCGCGATGGCGAGGACGGCGGGCAGGTTGCGCGGGTCGGCGATGTAATGCGTATACGGATAAGCGATGAGGAACATGACGGCCGTCCCTACGAGACCCGTTATTATGAAAATTTTTGACGCGACTTTATAAATAGCTCTGGCATTGTTATAGTTGCCCAACGCGACGCTTTCGGATACAAGGCGCGAGACGGCGACGGGCAGTCCGGCCATCGAGATGGCGTAAATCGGCGTGTATATTTCATACGCGGAGTTAAAATAGCCCCTGCCGACAGCGCCTATCAGGTCTGTCAACGGAATTTTGTAGAGCGCACCGATAAGCTTGACTATGACGGTGGCAACGGCTAAAATAATCGCGCCGTTGAGCATGGATTGCTTCTTTGTGTTGACAGCCAATGCGACACTTCCCGTACATTAGAATAGAAAGCATAATATAAACGGCATTAAAAGTAATTATAACACAACTATAAAAATTTGGCAAATTATTCTGAATACTGAACGCCCGAGAACTCGCGCAGGAGCGAATCACGCGGCATGACGGAATCGGGCAGCGGCACAAATTTTTGCAGGTTTTCGATGAGCCGCGCGCATTTTTCGTAGTGCTCATTATTATCCGGAAGCTTTTCCAAAATACGGACGGCCTCGTCCCGAATGACGCACGGTTCATAGGAAAAGAATGAGTTAAGCTTAACATCCGCCCTGTCCTCAAAGGGGAACAGGTATTTATTTTCACCGCTGATAACGCTCGGCCAGATATCAAAGGTATCGGCGACGGAGCTGCTGCGGTGCTTGAAGTCGCGTACTGTGCGGCGTACCAGCCTTAAGTCGCGCTTGCTGAGCACCACCTCGCCCTCGTCGTCGTAAATCCGCGTCGAGACGCTGACATAAAGCTTGAAAAGCCGGTTCTGCGGAAGCAGGTCGGTGATGGCTGGATTTAACGCGTGCAGTCCCTCAATGATGACGACGTCGCCGTCGTTGAGAGACAGGTGGTTCGGGTTATTTGAGCGGCGGCGTGTGCCGAAATCGAAAACGGGCACATCGCTCTCTCCGGTCGACAAAAGGTCACCTACCGTTTTTTCGATGAGCGTCAAATCGAGCGCGTGAACAGTTTCAAAGTCGGGTGTGCCGTCGGCGGAAAGCGGAGCGCTCTTTTCCTCAAGATAGAAGTCGTCGAGCGAAATCCGGTAGGCCGCTCTCCCGTTTGCCTTGAAACGGTTCATCAGCTTACCGGCCGTCGTCGTCTTGCCAGATGAGCTCGGTCCCGCTAGCAGAACAACCATTTTTTCATCGTCGTGCGGGATTTGCTCGGCAATGCGCTCAAGCATGGTATTGTATCTGTTTTCACACGCTCCGACAAAGCTGTTAAAATCTCCGGCGGCGTAGCTGTTTATTTCGGACAGGATATTTGATGTTTCGAACATGTGCCGACCACCTTATATGATTATGATTGATAAAAGTCTTTTATTCTTTCCTTGCGCGCCATCAGCTCGCTGAAGCGACTCACGTATTCGTATGGGTATTTGAAGTTGAAAATCCGCTCGATATAGCCGCTGTCGGGACGCCGTAGCTTGGTGACCGCCCCCGCCCCCGCGGCGAGCACAGTGTGGCACTCCTCCATCATGTAGATATTATAGACACATTCAAAGCCCTCAAGACACCAGCCGACATTTTCGAAGTTGCCGACGGAGCGGCTTTGACGGTACATGTAATATGGGTGATACCCTTTTTGCGGCAGCGTCTCCTGCGCAAAGGAAAGCATATCGGCGACAACCGCACCGTCGGACGCCAAAGTGTTTTCGGCGGCGACGAGCCTTGAGGAGCGCTTTAAAGCCAGGGTGTGAACCGTGACGCTCTCCGGCAGCAGCCCCGTGATGATGCCCAGCGTGTTTTTAAAGCTTTCGGGCGTGTCGCCGTCAAGCCCGGCAATTAAATCCATGTTGATGTTTATAAAGCCCGCTTCACGCGCGAGGGAAAAGGCCGCGAGTGTCTCCTCCGGCGAGTGCTTCCGTCCGATTTTTTCGAGAACATCCGCGTTCATAGTTTGGGGATTTATGCTTACACGCGAAACGCCGTGCGCTTTCAGTGTCCGGAGCTTTGCTGCTGTTATCGTGTCGGGTCTGCCCGCTTCAACAGTATATTCGCGGCAGCCGGAAAGGTCAAAGCTTTTTTCAACCGAACCACATATCTCGTCGAGCTGTTCCGCGCTTAAAACAGTCGGCGTACCGCCGCCGAAATAGACGCTTTCAAGGTGTAAGCCGAGTGAATCGGCGATTTTTCCGTTTTTATACAGCTCCTCTTTTAGCAGCTCGACATAAGGGGAAACAAGCTTTTTGGCGTTTTGCCCCGTTATGGAATGCGACACAAACGAGCAGTAGCTGCAACGCGACGGACAAAACGGTATCGCGACATAGAGGCTGAAGGAGTCGGGGCGCGACAGGCGCATGATGCTTTCTTCGTGTGCGGCAACCTCGGCGGTCAGTATCGTCTTTTGCGTACTGACGTGAAGCTTTTCTGTGAAATACCGCTCGGCGTCCTCTTTTGACGTTTCGCCCACAAGCGTGTTCATCAGCTTTGACGGACGGACGCCTGTCAATATCCCCCACGGCGGCACATAACCCGTCAGCTCCGACAGCACGGAAAACAACAGCGACTCAAGCACCCGCTCGCGTTCACCGTCATCGGTTTCCGACACTGTCTTTGACCGCTCGGCTGTTCGACCGCTGATACATGCCGAAACAAACATCCCGTCGCCGTCAACCTTAGTCACAACTACGATACCGTCCGTATCGCCCGCGCCGTCCCCTTTAAAAACCGCGATGTCCTCATTGGGAAAGAACACGCGGCAAAGATTTTCAGTTTCGTAGCGGAAGCTGTGTCCGCACAGGTAAAGCTTCATTTTGTTCTGTCAATCCGCCTCATATAAATGTTACGTGTGCGCTCGTGTTCAAGCGTTGTCTGCCGGTTGTGACCGGGATAGACGTCGTAGTCGCCGTCAAGGCTTCTTAAACGCTCGACAGACGCGATAATTTGGCGCATACTGCCGCCCTCAAAATCTGTTCTTCCAACGGTGGAGCGAAAAAGAGTATCGCCCGAAAAAATCATCCTGTCCTCTTCGCAGATAAAACAAACGCCGCCCGGCGTGTGACCGGGGGTATGCATCACCTTTATACTCTTTTCACCCAACTTGAGTGTGTCGCCGTCATACAGCAGGATGTCGGCTTGCAGCGGTTTAAAGGGGTATTCGCTCTGCTCGGCGAGGCTTTTATGCTCGTCAAAAAGGCAGTCCGCGTCGGCTTCGTGGATGGCGACGGGCGCTCCGGTGTGTTGGTGCAGGTCATAAACGCCGCAAATGTGGTCGAAATGACCGTGGGTAAGCAGAATATACTTTACGTTAACACTGTTGACTGCCGCGGAAAGCTCTTTTGTGAGCCAGCCGGGGTCAATAACGGCGGTGTCGCCGCTTTCCTCGTCCGTTAAAACGTAACAGTTTGCGCCGATATCGCCGATCGGCAGGATTTGAAGCTTCATTAGGGTTATCCTTTCCGGCTTTTATGAACGTCTGCTTTGCTTGAAAATGTCGGTGTCAAGTATTATCGTAACCGGTCCGTCGTTGTCGATTCGAACGGCCATGTCGGCGGCAAAAACACCCGTTTTAACCTCCCCGACGCCGTTTGCCCGAAGCTGCGCGGCGAAATATTCGTAAAGGGCGTTGGCCTCGTCGGGCGGCGCTGACGAAGCAAACGACGGACGGTTGCCCTTGCGGCAGTCGGCGCAAAGTGTGAACTGAGAAATAACAAGTACCCCGCCGCCGATGTCCGTCAGCGACAGGTTCATTTTTTCGTTTTCGTCCTCAAAGACGCGCAGCTTGGCCGTCTTGGCCGCCAGCAGCTCCGCCTCGGCCTTCGTGTCGCCCTCGACAACGCCTATCAAGATATTGAACCCCCTGCCGATTTCGCCGACAAGCGCGCCGTCGACGCAGACGGAGGAGTAAGTGACCCGCTGAATAACCGCTCTCATATATAAACCTAACCTTTATGCTTTTATGTACGTTCCACGCTCAGGACACCGTTGACCTTTTCGATTTTAGTTATAACGCTTTTTAGGTGTTCAATGCTGTTGACGGTGATTGTTACCGCCAAAGCACAGCGGCCGTCCTTAAAGTTACGCAGGTTAATGTCGTGAATCATTACGCGCATGTTCGCGAACTGCGCCGAAATGTCGGCAATCATCCCCACGCGGTTGAAGCAGGTGATGAGCAGCGTCGACTTAAACTCCTCACGGACGTTTATATCCCAGTAGGCGTTAAGCCAACGGTCTGGCTCAGGCGCGTTTTCGACGTCGAATGGGACATTTGTGCAGTCGCGCTTATGGATGGAAACGCCGTGGCCGCGCGTTATAAAACCGATAATTTCGTCGCCCGGAAGCGGGTTGCAGCAACGCGAAAACTTGATAAGACAGTTGTCGATACCCTCGACCACGACACCCTCCGTGCTCTTGCTGCGCTTCTTTTCGGGAACGATGTTGATGTTGTTGGCTTCCGACGACTTAATGAGCTTATTATAATCGTCTTTAATCCTCGGCATGTGGCGCGACAGGGTGATGCCTCCGTAGCCGACGGCGGCGTAAAAGTCCTCGACGGAGTTGAAGTGCTGGCGTTCGGCAATCGATTCAAGAAATTCCCGGAGCGCGTCCTCGTTTAAACGGATAAAGCTGCGGCGGAACTCGCGTTCGACCTCGGCTTTGCCTTCCTCAATGTTTTCCTCGCGCCGCTCCTTTTTGAACCATTGGCGGATTTTTGAGCGCGCCTCGCTTGTGTGGACGATTTTAAGCCAGTCCCTGCTGGGTCCCTTGTTCGGGTTTGAGGACGTGATGATATCGACAATTTCGCCGGTGTTGACCTTGTAGTCGATGGGTACAATACGGCCGTCCACCTTCGCGCCCTGCATCCTGTTGCCGACGGCGGAATGGATGGCATAGGCGAAGTCGATGACCGTCGAGCCCATGGGCAGGTTTATAACGTCGCCCTTGGGTGTGAACACGAACACCTCGTCGGGAACAAGGTCGGTCTTGATGGTTAGCACTATATCCTCGGGGTTTTCCGCGTCCTTCTGGCTGTCGAGGAGCTGACGTATCCACGCGAGACGGTCGCCCATTTTATCGTTCGTGATGCCGAGCTTGTATTTCCAGTGCGCCGCGATGCCGTATTCGGCCGTGCGGTGCATCTCCCATGTTCTTATTTGAACCTCAAACGGTATTCCGCCGGAGCCTATAACCGTCGTGTGGAGCGACTGGTACAGGTTAGGCTTGGGCGTCGAAATGTAGTCCTTGAATCTGCCCGGCAGCGGACGGAACATATCGTGGATGACGCCTAAGCAGTTATAACAGTCGATAACGGAGTCGACGATGATACGAACGGCGTAGATGTCGTATATCTCGTCGAAGGTTCTGTTTTGCATATACATCTTGCGGTAGATGCCGTGGACGCTTTTGATGCGCCCGTCGATGTAGGCATCAGTCACCTCGGTCTTGATACGCCGGCTGATTTGCGCCTTGATATCGCTTAAAAATTCGCTGCGTGAGGAGCTCTGCTCGGAGAGCCTTGTTTCGATTTCGTGATAGGCCACAGGGTCGAGGAAGCTGATGGCGAGATCCTCAAGCTCCACCTTCAGCGAACGGATACCGAGCCGGTGCGCGATGGGCGCGTAGATTTCGAGTGTCTCAAGCGCTATATCTCGCCGGCGCTGGGGCTGCTTATAGGTGAGGGTGCGCATGTTGTGGAGCCTGTCGGCAAGCTTGATGATGATAACCCGAATGTCCTGCGACATGGCCAGCAGCATCTTGCGGATATTTTCGGCTTGCTGCTCCTCCTTTGTCGTCAGAGGCACCTTGCCGAGCTTTGTGACGCCGTCCACAAGTCCGGAAATTTCGGTTCCGAACTCTGATGTGATGGTTTCGATTGTTACGATTGTATCCTCAACGGTGTCGTGCAGCAGTGCGGAGGCGATGGATGGCATATCCATACCGAGACCCGCGAGAATATCGGCCACTGCCACGGGATGGCTGATATAAGCCTGCCCGGACAGACGCTTCTGCCCCGCATGAGCCGCCTTGGCCAGCTCGTATGCCTTGGTGATGACCGCTATACTCTCCGGCGGCTCGGCACGCTCCTTTAGCTTTTCAAGCAGGAGCTCGAAACCATCGCCGTTGTCCTGAATGTCGGACATGCTTACACCTTCTTTAAAGCTTTTCTGCCACAATATAAATCCTTTGCGCGTCCGGCGACGGGGCTTCGCGCGTCATTTCACCGTAAATGTGAACTGCCTTCATTCCTGCCTGTTCGAGCCATTCGCAGAGCTTTCCCGTCTCATACGCCCGTTCAAAAAAGCGTTCGCCGCTTCTGTCATAAACACAGTCCTCCGTTTTCGCGAAGAAATCGAGGGTGATTTCAACCGTATCGGTCTTTTTATCAAGCCTGTTCTGCCATACGCAGTAGACATCGTCGGTGTCGTAGACAAAGATATTGTCGCCGAGCACCTGCCTGTGCTTATAGACGGTGTTGACGTCGAAAACGAACACGCCGCCCGGCTCAAGAAAAAGAGAAACGCGGCGGAAGGTCTCGCGCACGTCCTCCTCTTTTATCAAATGGTTCAGACTGTCTAACGTACAGACCGCGGCTTTGACAGTACCATAAAGGTCGAGCGCCTGCATCCTCTGGCACAAAAAAAGGATTTCGACGCCATTCTGATAAGCCTTGTTCTGCGCCTCGCACAGCATGGCCGGGCTCTCGTCGACGCCGATGACTTCAAAGCCCTGACGCGCCAGCTCGACAGACAGGCTGCCTGTGCCGCAAGCGAGGTCGAGCAGAAGACCGCCGTTGACGCCGTGCTCGTTTATAAGCCCGCGGATATAGTCGCCGCGCGTTTTATAGCCGACGTTTTCCGTCAGCGCGTCATAAAATCCGGCAAACGCCTCATATCCGCTCATTTGCCGCTTATTCTCTCAAAAACCTTGTCATAGCCGTTACATCCATAATGCAGCGAGCGGTTGACCCGGCTGATGGTGGCTGTGCTGGCGCCTGTTTCCTTGATAATCTCGTTGTAAACGCGGTTATCCTTGAGCATCTTGGCCACGGCTATGCGCTGCGAAAGCGCCTTGAGCTCCTGCACGGTGCACAGATCGTCAAAAAACGCGCTGCACTCGTCCATCGTCTCAAGCGTT
>CAZDWM010000056.1:0-5523 GCA_964509145.1 uncultured Eubacteriales bacterium
GAAGCTCAACGAGGCCGAATTGCGTTTGGGGATAATCACCCCGTGCGCTCCGGCGGTTTCGGCTGTGCGGATGACCGCGCCGAGGTTGTGCGGATCCTCAAGCCCGTCGCAGACAATAAGAAACGGCGGCTCATTGCGCGTTTGAGCAAGGGCGAGCATATCGTCAACACTTGAATACTCGTGCGCCGCCGTGTGGGCGACGACGCCCTGATGGTTGGCGTGTCCGCAAAGGAAATCAAGCTTTCGCGAGTCGGCCTCCTTGACGGTGACGTCAAGCCTGCGGCACTCGGCGAGAATCTTTCCTATGGAGCCGCCACGGTCACCCTTGGCGACGGTGACACTGTCAACCGCGCGTCCGCTTTTAAGCGCCTCAATCACGGCGTTCCTGCCTATTATCAGGTCGTTTTTGTCGCTGTTTCTATCCTCCATTGAGTTAAACAATCCTTTTGAATACAATTTTACAAATCATTATACCATATTTTTTACCACAATAACAGATAATTTTTTGAAAAGTCCCGAAAAATTTTATATTTCGTTTTATACGGCGAAACAACCCGTTTTTCGCCCGCATAGTGTGACATAATTCTCAATTAGCTCGAAGTATAATCGGTATGGCATGGACAAGACCGAAAGGACTGATTACTATTGGAACGCGCACAGGAACGTATAAAAGCAGGAGCCGGAAAAATAAAAGAAAACGGAATACCTTACAGTGCGGTGTTCGTGATGCGGCAGGCGGTCTGTCTAACGATGGGCTTCTTTTTAGGCGGCACAACCCTGTTTGACTGTCTGCCGTCCTTTGCCATAGCCTTTGCCGCCGTTATACCGGGGAAATTCATGATGACCGCCGTCGCGGGCGGCATCGGCGGCTGCCTGATGACTGGTTTGCCGCTGTCGGCGCGGATTATAGGCGCGGCGGCCATCGTCGCCGCGGCTGCCATCAACCGCGCGGCAGAGGCGGTGCTGAAAAGTTCTGAAAGTGCCGTGATGTCGTTTGCCACGGCGGCGCTATGCAGCGCGGTAACGGGCATCACTGTTCAGGCGGCGTCGGGCTTCACCTTTGACAGGACAGCTGTCTACCTTTGTGAAACTGCACTTTCGGGCAGTGCGGCGTACTTTTTCGCCCGCTGCCGCTACACGGCTCCGCTGCTTAAAAGCACGGTGCATTTCAGCGCGTCCGAGACGGCGTGCTTTTCCATTTGCGGCTGCATTATGTTAACGGCGCTGTCGTCAATTTCCATCGGGCTTTTTATTCCGGCGGGCGTTCTGGCGGCGCTGTTCGTGATGGCGGGCGCTTACATCCTTGCCGAAACGGGCGGCGCGATTGTAGGCATATGCGCCGGTGTGTCCTTAGGGCTTGCCGGAGCGGCGCCGGGTGTTTCGGGCTGCTTCGCCATTGCCGGGCTTGCGGCCGGGCTTTTCTCGCGGCTCGGGCAGACGGCGTGCGGCATTGCTTTCACAGCCGCGGCGGGATTTTTCGCCGTTATAAACGGTACGGGTGAGGGTATTGCCGTGTTGGCCGAATCGGCGGCGGCGGCCATCATATTTATTCTTATACCGAAGCGGTATGTCCAAGCGGCTAAGAAGCGTTTTGCGGAGATGCAGTCCGCGTCGTCCGCTGTGGACAGCGGTTCGACGGTGCTCGGGCTTGTATCCGCGTCGAACGCTGTGACCGAAATTGCCGACTACATCGAGAAAATTTCGGGCGAGGAAAACGAGCAGACGCTGCAGTTCAGCTTCATATCGGATATCCTGACCGATACAGCTCGGATGCTCGGCTGCGCGGGTGTATTTTCGCACACGAAGGCGAAAAGGCTTTCTGGTGTCCTGCGCTCGTTCGGCATCCGCGTGACTGGCTTAAGCTGTTCCGAGGACGGACAGGGTCGGCTGATGGTTACGGTGCTGGCCGACCGCTTTGACGAAAGCATCAACAAGGCGCGTCTGGCCGCTGAGGCGAGCCGCGCGTGCGGCTGTACACTTTGTATCCCGTCGGTGTTCGAAAGCGGAAACGGCTATATCCTCAACTTTTCGCGGGAGGCGGAGCTGCGCGTACGCATAGGTACTGTCCAGCGCGCGTGTAACGACAATGAGTTTTGCGGCGACTTTTTCGAGATATTCAGCGACGGCCACGGACGGCAGATTATGGTCTTAAGCGACGGCATGGGTACCGGCGGCTCGGCGGCGGTGGACGCGTCGATGACGGCGGAGCTGTTTTCGTCGCTGGTGCGCGCGGGCTTAGGCTTCGACTGCGCACTGCGGCTCGTCAACACGGCGCTGCTGTCGAAGGGGACGGATGAATCGCTCTCGACGCTCGATGTCGCGTGTATCGACTTATACAGCGGCAAGGCGGAATTTATGAAGGCGGGCGCGGCGGCGACGTTTGTGCGCAAGGGTAAAAAGGCGGCGGCGCTTGAGCTCGCGGCGCTTCCGGCGGGCATATTGAGCGGTGTCAGCTTTGAAAAGGCGCGCGCCGAGCTGTCGCCGGGCGACATCATCGTGATGGTGTCCGACGGTGCGCTGTGCGGCAGTGACGACTGGCTCACACGAGCGCTCAAAAACTACGACGGCGACAGCGCGCAGGCGTTCGCGGAGCAAATCGCGCAGAGGGCGGAGGAGAACAGAGGCGGGATAAGGAGCGACGACCTGACGGTGCTGTGCGCGATACTGGAGTAAAGCTGCTGAATATTTATGAAAAAAGGACAGCCCCGCCGAACCACGGCGGGGCTTCTTGATTGTAGGATGCCGCCCTTGTGGTCGCCCGTGGTTTGTTTCATATGCCCCACCTTGGGCGGCCGCGAGGGTCGCCTCTACTTATATGACACATTTATGACACAATGAAATTCCGATTGCGTTTTGTTAAAGTCTATGATACAATATTATCCATATATTGATGTATAGAGAATGGGGGCGGACGCTACGGCGGCAAATCAAACCTTACAAAACGCAAAACAGGCGCAAAATGATGAGTTTTATACGCAGCTAAGCGACATTGAAAATGAGTTGCGGCATTATAAGAATCAGTTCCGCGGCAAGGTCATTTTTTGCAACTGTGACGACCCTTACGAGAGCAATTTTTTCAAGTATTTTGCGTTGAATTTCAACTTTTTGGGGCTTAAAAAGCTGATTGCAACCTGTTATACCAAATCACCTGTAGCGTATGAGCAATTGTCATTGTTTGATGTGGCAAGCTTCGAGGAAAAAATCACCGACGGCAAACAACCGTATAAAATTGAAATTACCGAGGTCACGGACGAAAACGCGGATGGCGCGATTGACTTGAGTGATGTGGCATATCTGCTCAAGAACAGGAAAAATGTCCTGACACTATTAAACAGTGACGGGGATTTTCGCTCACCCGAATGTATAGAATTACTGAAAGGAGCGGATATCGTCGTAACCAACCCACCCTTTTCGCTGTTTCGTGAATATGTCGCTCAATTGATGGAATACGGTAAGAAGTTTTTAATAATCGGTGGTCAAAACGCAATTACATATAAAGAGATATTTAAGTTCATCAAGGAAAACGAAGTATGGCTTGGCGTTGACAACGGCGGGACAAAGTGGTTTAGAGTTCCCACGCATTATGATATTAAAACCGAATCCAGAATAAAAATTGAAAACGGGATTAAGTATTTTAGCATGGGCAGCATTATGTGGTTTACTAATCTTGACCACGCAAAACGCCATGAGAGCATTACTCTATATAAAAACTACACGCCCGAAGAATACTTAAATTATGACAATTACGACGCGATAAATGTTAATAAGGTTTCGGAAATTCCTTGTGATTATGACGGTGCTATGGGCGTTCCGATTACGTTCCTTGACAAATATAACCCTGAACAGTTTGAAATTGTCGGTCTTATCGCGGGCAATATTAAAGGACTTGCTGGAATTCCAAGTAAAATTGGAAAAGATGGTCCATATATTAATGGAAAATTAAAATATGGTCGTATATTAATTAGACGAAAGTAGGTATATGGGAATGGAAATCAAACTGCACGAAATAACCGTCCGCGAGGTTGTTGAAAGCTATGTCGACAATGCCGAAGAAGGCGTCGTCGGATACGGCGGCAGGCTGAATATCCGCCCGAAATATCAGCGTGAGTTTGTCTATGATGAAAAAGACCGTAAAGCTGTTATTGATACTATAAAAAAGGACTTTCCGCTTAATGTGATGTACTGGGTTAAGAACGATGACGGAACGTTTGAGGTTTTAGACGGTCAACAACGCACAATCAGCTTTTGCCAATATATCAACGGCGATTTTTCGGTTGACAGTCGTGCCTTTCATAACTTAACAGTCACTGAACAAAATCAAATATTAAACTATAAGCTCATGATTTATTTCTGTGAGGGCAATGACAAAGAGCGGCTTGATTGGTTTAAAGTAATTAATATTGCGGGTAAGGTACTGACAAATCAGGAATTACGCAATGTCAATTATACTGGAACATGGCTGTCCGACGCGAAATTAAAGTTCAGTAAAAGCAACTGTGCCGCATATTTGTTATCAAGTGATTATGTAAATGGCTCGCCTAAACGTCAGGAGCTTTTAGAAACGGCGCTTTCTTGGTTAGCTTCAAGAGATGGCATATTAATTGAGGACTATATGTCCGTTCATCAGCACGACCCGAACGCCAATGAATTGTGGACATATTTTAAAAATGTCATAGAGTGGGTAAAGCTTACGTTTACGGTATACCGTAAAGAAATGAAGGGAATCAACTGGGGCGGACTGTATGACGAATTTAAGGACAAGCTGCTTGACACCGATCAATTGGAGCAGGAAATTAAAGCGCTCATGATAGACGATGACGTCTCGAATAAAAAGGGCATTTATCCATATGTTCTGACACGCAACGAAAAATACTTGAATATCCGCGCTTTCTCCGAAGGTCAGAAAAGAGCGGCATACGAAAGGCAAGAAGGCATTTGCGCGAAGTGCTGCAAGCATTTTGAATTTAACGAAATGGAAGGGGATCACATAACGCCTTGGAGCAAAAGCGGAAAGACGAATGCTGAAAACTGCAAGATGCTTTGTCTTGAATGCAACCGCCGGAAAAGTGACATATAACGCTGTTTTTCCATGCATCAATAAAGCCCGCCCCGTTTTTTGTTCGGGGGCGGGCTTAATGCTGTAGGGGCGAACTGCGTTCGCCCGCTTGGATTATCGGATGGCATACGCGGGCGAACGCAGTTCGCCCCTACGATTGATAAGCGTTACCAGTCTATAACAACCTCATGCTCCGTCCTTGCCGACTCGTAGATGCCGTCAAGAATCTTCATCAGCACAACTCCGTCCTCCGCGGGGGCGATGCACGCTGTGCCGTTTTTAACACAGTCTATGTAGTGGAAAATTTCCTGCTCAAACAGCCCGTCGAAGCTCAACTGCGTATTTTCGTCAAAGTCGACGTCGACAAGGTGGTCGCCGCGACCCCTGGCATCGAACTGACCACCGCGCCGGAAGGCTACGTGAAGGTGCACCAGAACCATCACCTGTGGAGCAAGGCGCGCATCGCC
>CAZDWM010000056.1:5533-11697 GCA_964509145.1 uncultured Eubacteriales bacterium
AGATATGTACCTTCGGGTCGAGCTTCGCGCCCGCCTTTGTGCCGAAAAATTCAATGTCGCCCTTGCCGTGGCCGTTGAGGCTGAAGCTTGCCTCGACGCTGACGACGGAGCCGTCGTCGTACCTTATCATTGCCGTGGCGAGATCCTCCACGTCAAAAATATCATTATTTGAAACGGAGGCGGCGGTATAGCCCTTAATACTTTTTACGTTCGGTCTGTTATAAAGCTTTTGGAAGGTTGCACCGTAGACGGAAACAGGCTTCGGATTGCCCGCAATATATCTTACAAGGTCAATGACATGCACGCCGAGGTCGATTAAAGGACCGCCGCCGGAGCGCGATTTGTCGCCGAACCAGCCGCCCGGGCTTCCGTTTCTTCTGAGGTATGTCGCCTTTGAATAGTAAATATCGCCGAAAAAGCCGCTGTCCACATATTCCTTCATAAGCCTGCAATCGTTGCCGTGGCGGCGCACGAAGCCGATCATCAGCAGTTTGCCCGCCTTGTCGGCGGCGGCTTTCATCGCTTCCGCTTCCTTTGCGTTCATCGCCATCGGCTTTTCGCACAGGACATGCTTGCCCGCGTTCAAGGCGGCGATGGTGCATTCGGCGTGCGCGCTGTTCCAGGTGGTGACGCTTACCATGTCGATTTCCGGCAAAGCCTTGAGCATATCGTCCTTGTCGGTAAAGGTTCTCTCAAGCGGGACGCAGTACCTGCACGCCTTTTCCTCCACACGTTCCTTGTTGATGTCGCACAGTGCGTATAGCTCGACATCCGGGCTTAACTGATAACCCTTGATGTGACAATCGCTGATTCCGCCCGTGCCGATAATCGCAACCTTTAATTTGTCCATATTTTCATCCTCCGCTATTAAAAGTTATATTTTATGGTGAGATACTCCTGCAAATACTCAAACAGCTTGCCAAAATTATCAAATATACCTACAACAACGCTGATATAACGCACAATCGTGTTGATAAAGCTAGGGGTAAAATCGTTGTGCCCGCCGGTCTGTGTTGTCTTGGTGATGGTGAAGCTCTCGAACTCCTCGCCGCTCTCGACAGTGTAGGAGTGTATCGAAATAGCGTTGTCGGTAAAGTCGATAATGTTGTAAATTTTCTCCTCCGTCAGATAGCTCTTGCCAATATTCGCGCCCAGCGGGGGAACCTCGCCGTCCTCCTCGTAACGCGGGCGGTTGATGGAGCCGGATACCATATAAATCGTACCGCGCGGGTCGGTGACGCCGTCGAGCTCGGCGGTCGGGAGAACCGTTTCGTCGTTGTACATGACGTTGGAGATGGTATAATAGTGGCTGTGTCCCATCAGCGCGAGGTCTATCTTAAATTCGTCCATGATGGGTATAAGAATCTTGCGCAGCAGCTTGTTTTCGCTTTCGCGGCTCTCAATCCGTCCGCCGTAAAGGTCGTGGTGGAAAACCGCGACGCGCCACTTGACATCCGGGTTGGCGGCGACAGCGCGTTTGACAAAGTTGCGGTGATCCTCGGCGCTGGCGTTGTTGGTGTCGAGCATTAAGAACAGCGCGTCGCCCTTGACAAACCAGTAGTCGGAACCGATGTTAAGTGACGTGATGTAGCGGGTATTTTCGTTCGGAACGTTTTTGAAATATTTATATGCGATACCCTTACGGTCGTGGTTGCCGATGGTCGTCGCGAAAGAAATGGAACGGAATACGGGCGAGGCGACAAGACCGACATATTCGCTTCTCAAACCTCCGGAAGCCTGATCGCCGCCGGACAATACGAGCGAAATATCGCTTTTCTTTTCAAGCGCCGCGTTAAGCGCGCTGTCGAGGTTATAGGAACCTTCACTGATCAAGTTCTCGTTTTCAGAAGACTCGGAAATATGGATATCGGTTGTGTAAAACAGCGAAAAATCGTCGGACGGGAGCGTCGAAAAGCTGTAGGTAGACGAATAGACCTCACCGATACCGCAGCGGTAATAATAGGTGGTGCCCAATGATAAATCCTTTACGGTCACCCGGTTGCGCCGGTCGTTTTCGGGGGTTTTTAAAAATTCACCGTAATATTTAACGGCATTGTCCATATTCGCGCTGACACTCACATCTACAAAGCATTGACTGTCGCAATCCGGCGAATACCATGAGAATCCGCGTGAGGTTTCGTCGCTGCCGGGCGACATGTAGAGCGCGGAACCGTCGTTTACATAATCATTCCAATAATCGTTCCATGATACATCGGCTGCCGCGCCGACAAATCCAAAGCAACTCAACAGGACGGTCGCGCACAGCAGGACGGACAGGGCTTTTCGTACAAGCTTTTTCATCATTTTTAATCCACCTCTATATTTTCGTTTTGCAATCTATTATCGCCGCTTTCGTTTGAACGAAGCCAACGTCATTGCCTTGATTAATTAAAAAGAGACGAGGACAGATACCGTTCGCCCGAATCGGGGAAGAGCGCGACAATCAGCTTGTTTAAATTACGATCCTTGCCGGCAAGCTCAATGGCCGCATGCAGCACGGCGCCGGAGGACGGGCCGATAAGCAGTCCCTCTTTTTGCGCCATCAACGCACAGGCGCTTTTAGCGTCGTCGTCGCTCACCGTCATTATGCTGTCGATAATCTTCCTGTTCAACAGCGCCGGAACAAAGCCCGCGCCGATGCCCTGTATGGTGTGCGCACCGGCGTCGCCGTCGGATAAAACGGGTGATGAGGCCGGCTCAACTGCCACAATATTAACATCGGATTTTTTCATCTTTAGGCATTCGCCGATGCCGGTTATCGTGCCGCCGGTGCCGACGCCCGCGATAAAAATGTCCACCTTCCCATCGGTTTGCTCATAGATTTCGTTGCCTGTTGAAAGAAAGTGCGTAAGCGGGTTGACTGGGTTGATAAACTGACCGAGAAAACAGCTGTTTTCAATGGTTTGATCCAGCTCGGTTGCCCGGTCAATAGCGCCCTGCATACCATGCGCGGCATCCGTTAAAACGACCTCGGCACCATAGGCCTTCGCAAGACCGCGAAACTCAACGCTTACATTATCTGGCATGGTCAATATAACATGGTATCCTTTTATAGCGGCGACAGCGGCCAGCGCGACGCCGGTGTTGCCCCCGGTCGCTTCAATAATAGTACCGCCGGGCTTTAGGTTGTCGCGCTTCTCGGCGTCGGCAACCATATCGTAGGTGGTTCTCACCATGATACTGCCCGCGGGGTTGAAGCCCTCAAGCTTAACCGCGACTGTTGCGCGCAGGTTGAATTCTCTTTCGATATTGGCAAGCTCAAGCATAGGAGTGTGACCGATGAGCTCCCGAAAGCTCCTGTGTATGCTTGTCACAAAACCATCTCTTTCATACAAAATGTATTCACAATACTATATCATACCATTATTTTTTTTGCAACATCAACAGGGTATAAAAATACCGTCCCGTCAAACAAGAACGGAACGGTTAATATGTGTTTACGAATGCGCGTCAGTCCTTGAGGATTTCGCGACGAAGCGGCTTGACGGCGATTATGAGCGCCGCGGCGGCGGTGGTCAGGATAATTTCGGGTATCATGTAGGTGCCGTTATAGGCGGTGGAGTAAATCAGAATCAGCCCCGCGCCGCTGTAGCGCTCAAGAATTTTTACGCCGAAGGTTGAAATCGACTTCTGCGTAAAAAACCATTCCGCGTAGCTTCCGAAAAAGATACAGCCAGAAACGATGTGCGAAATGTACCGAAGCAGCGTTGCGGTGAACGCGCCGAGCATGAAAGCCGCGCTGTGGTTTTTAATTTTGCCTCTGAATATTCCGGCAAGTCCGAGCGCGGAAAATGCGACGATGTAGTCGAAAAACAGTATACCGAACACCGCGCCGACGCTCTGCCCCGCAAAGGCCGACGAGGCCGCCGCGCCGATGACAGCCTGAATCAGGCCGTACACAAGGCCGGACAGTAACCCCCATTTGACGCCGTACATGTAGGCGAGCATGACGACTGGCAGCATACTCAGCGGCGTGATGGAGCCGCCGTAGGGAAGCTGTGCGACGGTCAGCAGCGACAGCACCGTCGCCAGCGCGATGAAGATGCCGCTGACGGTCAGACGTTGGATTTTTTTACTCATTCTTTTGCTCCTTTAAATTTTTAGCGGGAGGAACAAAAAAATATGCCAATCGGAACTCCGACGGCATTATAAGAACAATTCCTACGTCGGCATTACCCGCATCAGGTTCATAGGGTCAGAAGCTTAAAGCCTCAATCTCAGCCGATAACATCAGCACCCCTTTGGCATATTCAGTTGTTGAAGTCAATTATAAAACAGGCCGGAGGGTTTGTCAAGCGTTTTGATACAAAATAATCAAAGTACCCGATCGGACGGACACCTCGCTTGCTTGGTCGGTGAACTCGTTGCTAACACCCAGCGGCGTAGTGTTGGTAAGCGTAGCGTCGTCGAGCGCGTATTTTAGCCCCGTTTCATACACGCCGACAGCCTTTTCGCCGTGGGCAAAAACGGAGATATAACCGCGTTGGCTCGCGTCGAAGGTGATTGAGCCGTTTGTTATCGCGGTAATGACATAGCCGTCGCCGAAAAGATATCCGCGGCAACCGGACTGTGAGAGCCGCGCGACGCACTGGATGTTTGCCAGCGTATGGTCGAGCCGCCCTCCCGTGCCGCCGTAGATGAAAAACTCGGTGCAGCCGTGCCTAATACCCTCGTCCACGGCAAGCCCCGTGTCGGTGTCGTCCTTTTCGGCGCGGAATTGTAACACATTGCCGGACGTTGGAACATAGCCGAGGGAATCAAAGTCGCCTATTATGAGGTCGGGCTTGATACCCGCGTCTAAAAGCTTGGTGTAACCGCCGTCGGCGGCGATGACGAAGCCGCCGTCCGATATCGCGGGCAGTCCGCCGAAATAGTCGCCCGCTCCGAAGATATAGCATTTTGTCGCCATAATGTCACCCCGCGGCTATTATACCACCATAATGGAGTATAAACAAGCGTTTACACTTACACCGCTGCTGGTTCCTTTTCGCGCTCCGGCACGACCTCCTTGGATTTCAAGCGTTCCTTTGCCACGGCGAGCATGAGCTTGATTCTGTTTTCCTGATTAACCGGGGAGGCGCTGGGGTCGTAGTCGATGGGGACGATGTTGGAATTTTCGAAGCGGTCTCTTATTTTACTTATCATGCCCTTGGCGCATATGTGGTTCGGCAGGCAGCCGAACGGCTGGGTACAGACGATGTTTTCAAAGCCGCTGTCGACAAGCTCGACCATCTCGGCGGTGAGCAACCAGCCCTCGCCCATCTTGTTGCCGTAGCCGATAAAGCCGTCGACCAGCTTCTTGATATGCGCGTAGCGGGCAGGAGGCGCAAACTGCGGGTATTGCTTAACGGCCTCGACGATGACGCCCTCAAGCTTTGTAAGGTAATTCATCAGCAGAGTAACGACGAATTTTTTAAGCCGTTTGCCGCCGTAAAGCTTGATGTCCTCAAGCCGGTTGTCGACCTTGAACAGCGCGAAGCCCATCAGCCCCGGCACGCATACCTCGCAGTTTTCGGAAATTAAAAAGTCCTCAAGGTTGTTGTTGCCGAGACTTGAATATTTGACATATATTTCGCCGACGACGCCTACCTTGACCTTGGGCGTGCGCACGACGGGGATTTTCGCGAAGTCGGCGGTGATAGCTGCGAGGTTTGCCTTGACGGCCTTCATACGCCAACCCTTGCTCTCGTCGAGCTGCGCGACGATTTTGTCCGTCCACGCGTCGACAAGCGCCGCGCTCTCGCCGGGGTTAACCTCATAGGAGCGTGTTTGGTTATGCAGCAGCATCAGCACATCGCCGTAAACGACACTTGCCATAAACATGATGCCGATTTTCGGCGTCAATGTGAAGCCCTCGCTGTGCTCAAGCCCTGAAATGTTGAGGCTGATAACCGGCACCTGTTCGTAATTTGCCTTTTTTAGCGCCTTGCGAAGAAGATGTATGTAATTTGAGGCACGGCAGCCTCCGCCCGTCTGGGTTATCATTACGGCGGTTTTATTGACATCGTATTCACCGCTGTTTAAAACGTCAATCATCTGACCGATGACAAGCAGGGCGGGATAGCATGTGTCGTTGTGGACATATTTAAGCCCCTCCTCAACTACGGCTCTGCTGCTGTTGTGGAGCAGCGTCAGGTTGTAGCCGCATTTATTGAACGCCTTTT
>CAZDWM010000057.1:0-8132 GCA_964509145.1 uncultured Eubacteriales bacterium
GTTAGAACCTTTTTTGTTTCATAATCGACGACAACGGCGGGGATAAGACCGTTTTCATCAAATTTCAAATCATCTATATTAATCATTATTATGACCATCCTTTCGCAGAATGCGGAAGTTTTGACCGGTCGGCGAAGCCGATTTGCGCCTTCCTGTATGGCGCAAAAGGACAAAACTTCCGATTGAAAGTTTATCTTTCAATCTTTCTCCTGTAATCGAGATAAGACTGCAATATCATGACGGCCGCGACGCTGTCGACAACGGCTTTACGCTTTTTACCGCGGACATCAACGGCGTTAAGAGCGCTGTGGGCAGATACGGTGGTGAGCCGCTCGTCCCAGAGCACTGTCTCAATGCCGGAGGTTTCAGAGAGTGTTTTTGAAAAACGGGCACTTTTTTCGGCGCGTTCGCCGACAGCGGCGTTCATGCTTTTCGGATAGCCCACGACAATGAGCCCGGCCTTTTTATCCGACGCTATGGCGCAAATCCGTTCAATTACCTTCGGCGCGTAGCGCTCATGGATAACCTCTACAGGCGACGCGAGGAACTCCGTGGGATCGCAGACTGCAACGCCGGTTCTGCTGTCGCCGAAATCAACACCTAATATAATCATTTCGTGTCCCTGTAAATCACACTGCCGCTCCGGATGGTCGTCTTGACTTTTCCGGTAAGCTCCATGCCCTTAAACGGCGTGTTTCTCGCCCGACCGTGCAGCTTGTCGGCGTCGACAATCCATTTCTCATTCGGATTGAATAAAACGATGTCGGCCGTTGAGCCTATTTTTAAGCTTCCGGCGTTGATGCCGAGAATTTGCGCGGGAACTGTAGACATCATATACAACAGCTTGAACATGGTTATATAGCCCTTGTTTACAAGCGCGGTGATGCCCGCCGCGAGCGACGTCTCAAGCCCCAGCACGCCGTTGGGCGCGGTGAGGAAGTCCTTTTTTTCTTCCGGTGAATGGGGTGCGTGGTCGGTCGCAATGACGTCAATGGTACCGTCCATAACGGCTCTGATGACGGCGCGTCTGTCCATTTCGGAGCGTATAGGCGGATTGCACCGATAGTCGGCGTCCTGATGCAAAAGCAGTTCTTCATTTAGCATAAAATACTGGGGGCAAGTCTCGGCGGTGACCCGAACACCGTTTTTCTTTGCAAACCGTATAATATCAAGCGCCGTCGAGGTGCTGACATGACAGACATGTATCTGCGCGTTTGTGGATCGCGCAATCATCAGATCGCGCGCGGTGCCGACGTTTTCCGCAGTAAACGGATTTCCCTTGACGCCAAGCGCCGCGGAGACAATACCTTCATTGATGAGACCACCGTCCGACAGGCTGATGTCCTCGCTGTGTGTGAGTAGCGGAACGTTAAACCATGAAGCCTGGTCGAGCGCCCTATAAAAAGTTTTTGAATTCGTGATGCAGATGCCGTCGTTCGAAAACGCGACGGCGCCGGCAGTTTTTAGCGCGCCGAAGTCGACAAGCGCGGTATCGGAGCCGTTTCTGGTGATGGATGCTACAGGAAGAACGCGTACGGCCGCGTTTGAAGCCTTGTCCTTAATAAACTCAATTGTGTCGACGCTGTCAACCACAGGACTGGTGTTCGGCATGGCGGCAATGGTGGTAACACCACCGGCGGCGGCGGCCTCGGAAACGGAACAAATGTCGTCCTTGTAAGTATAGCCCGGCTCCCGTGTGTGTACATGCATATCGACAAGACCGGGTGCGGCAATCAATCCAGAAGCATCGATGACGGTTTCCGCACTGTTATCCAGCCCTTCTCCGATTGCGGCAATTTTCCCGTTGTTGATAAATATATCCCCGGTTCTGTCGAGCTCGCCGCTCGGGTCGATGATTCGTGCGTTTTTAATCAGCATAGTGACCATTTACAAAATCCCCTATCCGACATTTAATCTTCCTCCTGAAAATCGTCCTCCGGCGGCACTGTTGTGGTGGTAGCGGCCGTCGTTGTGGTTGTCGTTGTTTTTTCGTCGTCGCCGTGTATGAAGTCCCATAAATCAGGGAAGAGAAGCTCGCCTGTGTCAATGATATCGTCAATAATGGAGCTGCCCGAGCAGGACGAACAGGTGGACGGGACATGTGACGTCTTATACCAGCCGTAGCCGCCGATTTCGCAGTTTTCTCCGGCTATAAGACCGGTCGCGGCGCAGTATGGTTTTTTTACTGTCTTTCCGCTCTTTTCAAACTTGGTTACCGTCAAATTTTTATGAATTTTGCTGAAAACGTCAAGGAATATTCTGCCGCAGGGGTTTAGAGACGAGTTGATGGCTTTAGGAATATCGTAGCCGTACCATATTGAACAAACGTAATATGGCGTACCGGCGCAGAACCATCTGTCCTTTTCGTCGTCGGTCGTGCCTGTTTTGCAAAAAACAGGGAAGTTCTGAACTGTGTAGCCCGTGCCGTAGCTTGACGTCGGAACGGTCTGGAGGATTTCGCACATTACGTCCGCGGTATCCTCGGCGATAGCGCGCTCACCCTCGGCATTTTTGTTCGAAAGCAAAACCTCACCCTTGTTGTCGAGCACCTCGTAATAGCAGTAGGGTTTATAATACATGCCGCCGTTACCGAACGCCGCGTAGGCGGACGCCATCTCAACCGTCGTCGCGCCGTTTGTCATTGCACCGACGGCAACAGGGGGAAGCGACGCGTCATTGACCTTGTCGACATGCGACAAGTGAAAATGATTAATAAGGTAATCAAGCGACGTCTGAATTCCGTTTGGCAAAAAATTGTAAACTGTTCTGGCGGCAATGGTGTTAAGCGAGAGCTTAATGGCGTATTGAACCGTCTTTTTTCCGCCGTCGCCTAAAGTACCGTCTACGTTTTTAGGCCACATTTTACCGCCTATTGCCATGGCGCTGTTTTGTATCATGCTCGACCAAGTTATGACATCTGTGTCGATACCGGGACCGTAAACAGCAAGCGGCTTAATTGAGGAGCCTGGTTGTCTGGGTGAGCTTGAGGCTCTGTTGAGGCAACGGTTGCCTTCTTTTTCGCCCGCCTGACCGACGATGCCCACTACCCTGCCCTTATAGTCCATGATGGTCATGGCCGACTGAGACGCGGGATGCTCCTCGGTGTCGGTCTCATTCGGGTTCGGGAAAGCGGAACGTGTCGAATAGACCTTTTCAAGCGTCTCCTGCACACCGAGGTTGACGGCGCTGTAAATTTTTAAACCGCCGTAGTAAATCATTTTTGTCGCGTCGGCTTTAGTGTAGCCGAGCTTGTCGACAAGGTCTTTGATGACAGAATCTATGACATAATCGACATAAAAGCTCTGATACTGCTCCTCTTCCTTTGTGGCCGCCGACGTTTCCTCTTTTTCATCCGCTACATAGCGCGGATCGTTTGTAAATATGATGTCGGCGTTTACAGCCTCATCATATTGACTCTGATTTATCAATTCCTGTTCAAGCATGTTTTTAAGGCAGTAATCCCTGCGCTTTTTATTATTGGCGGGGTTATATAGCGGATCGTAATAGTACGGCGCTTTTGTGATTGATACGAGCGCGGCGCATTCCGCAATGGAAAGCTCGTTTAGCTCCTTACCGAAGTATTTTTCGGCCGCCGTTTTTACGCCGTAACAGCCGCTGTCGAGGTATACTGTGTTGAGGTACGCCTCAAGGATGTCTGCCTTTTCATAATTTTTCTCAAGGTTCAGCGCACTTAATATTTCATTGTATTTTCGTACAAGTGTAACATCGCTTTCACCCGTTACGTTCTTAATGAGCTGCTGCGTTATTGATGAACCGCCGCCCTGATCAAAGGACAGCGAGCTGACGACACGAACAAACCTGACCCAGTCGACACCATGGTGTGTATAAAAACGCTTGTCCTCCAACGCGACGAAGGCGTCTACGAGGGGTTGCGGAATTTGATTAAGGTCAACCCAGATCCTGTTGATTTCGCCGTGAAGCCTGATGTATTCGACAGCGTTGCCGCTGTCGTCGTATGCATAAATGAACGACGTTTGATTTTGATTGTTTTTTGTGTCTTCCAAATTGATGGCCACATCGCCGTTGATGGTTAAAAAAGCGTTGGCCAACACATATCCGCTAACTATGCAGAAAGTCAGAAAACAGACGAGCAGCGCGGACAGCAGGACAACCAGCGCGTTACTCTTCTTCTTTTTGTTTTTCTTTTTTCTTTTTGAAACGGGCTTTTTCGTCGCGGTATTCGGACGTGAGGATGCCGGTCTTGAGCCTGCGCCGCCTCTGTTGCGTTCGCTCCCGCTCGGAGTTTGATTCATAGACTCTCTCCCCCTTAACTTTTTTATTATAGCACATAAATTAAAAAAAGTTTAGTAAATTTGTAAAATATTTATGTTTTTTTATATAACCGTTGTCTTATATGCTGAATAATAAGCAGGAAGCTCTGATTATAAAAATATTTTGATTTTTTCATTTATATATGCTATAATGAACGGGAACATAAAAATGTTCATTTGTCAGAAGAGAGGTGTTAGGTATGGATACTCGGTTTTTGGTTGGCTGGATTGCGCTTTTAGTCATTCTTGTCGTCATTGAGGCGTCAACCGTTCAGCTTGTTACCATCTGGTTCGCCTTTGGCGCGCTTGTCGCCCTGATTGCAAACATTTTTAACGCGCCGATTTATCTTCAGGTAACGCTGTTCGTCGTCGTCTCGCTTGTTGCGCTTATCGCGACAAGACCGCTTATCAAAAAATTCACCCACAAAAAGCGCATACCCACAAATGCCGACCGGGTCATCGGCAAAAAGGCTGTCGTCCTTGAGGATATCGACAACAGCCTCGCAAAAGGTCTTGTTTCAGTTGACGGCGTCACTTGGTCCGCGCGTGCGTCCGACAGCTCAGTCATCCCCAAGGACACGTCCGTCGATGTCGAAAAGATCGAGGGTGTCAAGCTCATCGTATCCGTTAATTAAATACATATTTTTGAAAGGAGTCCCCCTATGATTTATTTTTTTCTCGGTATCGTCGCGTTCCTGCTTATTGTCGTAGTTTTAAACATCAAGGTCGTTCCGCAATCCAAAGCCTATGTCATTGAGTTTCTCGGTGCTTACAAAGACACCTGGCAGACGGGTCTTCACTTTAAAATGCCGTTTGTCGAGAAGGTATCAAAAATTGTTTCCCTCAAGGAGCAGGTTGTCGACTTCCCGCCCCAGCCGGTTATCACCATGGACAATGTCACGATGCAAATTGACTCAGTCATCTTCTTTCAGATTACCGACCCTAAGCTGTATGCCTACGGCGTTGAACGCCCCTTGTCGGCAATTGAAAATTTGTCCGCCACAACGCTTCGTAACATTATCGGCGAAATGGAGCTTGACCATACCCTTACGTCAAGAGACACCATCAACGCAAAAATCAGGGTTATTCTTGATGAGGCAACCGACCCGTGGGGCATCAAGGTCAACCGTGTAGAGCTTAAAAACATCATCCCGCCCTCCGAAATTCAGGACGCGATGGAGAAGCAGATGAAGGCGGAACGTATGCGCCGCGAGTCGATTTTGAAGGCGGAAGGCGAAAAGGCCAGCCGGATTCTCGTCGCCGAGGGTCAGAAGGAAAGCCAGATTCTTTCCGCAGAGGGCGAAAAGCAATCGGCTATTCTCCGAGCCGAAGCGGTCAAGGAAGCTAAAATCCGCGAGGCCGAGGGCGAAGCGGCCGCTATCCTTGAAACACAGAAGGCAACCGCTGAAGCTATCGACATGATTAATAAGGCCGTTCCCGGCGAAGGCTTCCTGACGCTCAAGAGCCTTGAGGCGTTTGAGAAGGCCGCAAACGGTCAGGCAACTAAAATCATCATCCCGAGCGATATCCAGTCCGTTGCCGGTCTTGCCACCAGCCTTACGGAGCTTATCAAGAAATAACGGTTAATGCCGTCTGCCCCGTTCCCTTTAATGAGGAACGGGGCTTTTTATTTGTCTTGTAACATAGCTTTAACTGAACATTATAATCAATATATTGTGCCTTTCGTGTTAACTGATACTTGACATTGAGCATTGAATCGTTATAATTAAATATGTTGCTCAATTCACGAACGGAGACTTGACATGAAAAAACCAACGTTAAAATTTAAATCAGACGGTACCTTTACCATCATGCAGGTCACCGATGTCCACGGCATTTACAAGCCGACGCCCGATACTTTAAGGCTGCTTAACGCCGCGCTCGACAAAGTAAAGCCGGATTTGGTAGTTTTCACCGGCGACCAGATTAAGGGCTACGGTCTGTCCTACATGACGGGCGACCGGCTCGAAAAGGTTAAAAAAGCCATCGCCAACGTCGCCGAGCCCATCAACAACCGTAAGATTTCGTTTGTTGCGACATTCGGCAACCACGACCCTCAGGTCGGCATTCCGCTAGACAAGCAGCTTGAAATTTTTAAAAGCTATGAATACTATGTTCCCTCCGAGGGCGAATTTACATTCGATGCCGGTACAGCCTCTGTTCCGATTATGAGCGCCGACGGTTCAAAGCAGGCTTTTAATATTTATCTTATCGACTCAAGAGGCTCGGCCGAGGGCGGCGGTTACGCTCCCGTTGACAAGGAGCAAATCGAGTGGTACAAGGTCGTACGCGACAAGCTTAAGGAAACTAACGGCGGATATGTCCCCTCTTTTGTCTTCCAGCACATCCCCGTCCACGAGATGTATGAGCTGTTTGACCGTGTCGATAAAAAAGCGACGGGAGCGGTTCAGGCGTTTCGCACACACAAGGGAGAATATTACATATTAAAAAAGGAAATATCCGATAAGGGCGGTGTTTTCCTTGAGCCGCCGTCAATTTCCGATATCAACAACGGCGAGTTTGAGGCGATGTCCGAAAAGAGCGACGTCGTGGGCATGTTCTTCGGGCACGACCACCAAAACAGCTTTATTGGCACATATAAGGATGTCGACCTTGGCTTCGGTCCAAGCTGCGGCTTTAGCGACTACGGCAACGGTGTTGAAAGAGGTGTGCGCGTTTATACGCTCAACGAAAAGGAACCGCGCAGCTATTCATCCTACGCCATCACCTACCGCGAGCTTTTCGGTAAAAAGGTTTTACACAATTGGAAAAAGACTTTTTACGACCAGATGCCGACGTCGCTTGAAGCGGCGATTCCGCTTGCAGCAAAGGTGCTTGGCGTACTGGTCGCCGCCGTCCTTGCCGTTGTTTTGCTGATAAAGTTTTTATAAATATTATATATTGAGGAGAAAACAGAATGGCTGAAAAACAAAAATTCACCGAAAAGCACGCGGAGCTTTGGAAGTTTATCAAGTTTACTTTTGCCGGATCATCGTCGTCGCTGATTGAACTCGGGGTATATATGCTTTTGACCGGCGTCGTATTTGAATCAATTATTAAAGTCGCGTTTGTCAACCCGGTATTTAACTACATCGGTATCAACTCAAAGGGCTATCTTTATTCGTATTTAATTTCAATCACCATCGGCTACGCCATCGCCTTTGTCCTTAACCGAAAGGTTACATTCCATGCCGACTCAAACCCGACAGTCAGCGTTGTCCTTTACATACTAATGGTTATTTTTACGATTTTTGCAGGGTCATGGATTGGTACCGCCATGAGCAGCTTCAGCTTGACGCTTATTGACAAGGGCTGGAGTTCAGGCGCTGTTAACGCCGCTTGTAAAATTATTCAAATGGCGATTCCCACGCTTTGGACATACCCATTAAACAGGTTCGTTATCCACAGAAAGAAAAAGACAGTCCCCGCAACGGAAGAAGCAAAAAACGCGTAAGCACAGAGGAAACGGAAAAATGATTTCTGCCGGATTTACAGACTTCTTTAAAGAATTCATAGACGATAAAAAGCTGCTCGCTGCCTTAAACGGCGGCGAGCTTATTGATATCTCGGCGGACAAAGAAAATCGAAGCCTCTCACTGACGGCGCGTTTCAGCCGTTTTATCACGCCCGACCTTTTTTCAGAGCTGACAAAGGCGCTTAAAAGCGGTTTGAAGCTTGACAAAGTCAACATCGATTACAACTTTCCGCCGGAGTGCTTTTTGCCGGATATCCTCCCCGCCCTCACCTCCGAGCTGCGGGCGCTGATTCCCGCCGCCAACGGCTTTCTCGACAGCGCTGAATATACACTCGACGGCAGCAATCTTAAAGTGACCCTATCGC
>CAZDWM010000057.1:8142-9765 GCA_964509145.1 uncultured Eubacteriales bacterium
CTTCATGACAAACGCCTTATACAGCGTGCCGGCCTCACTCCCCGGCATGGTCGTCTGCAGCGTGCCCAGGATCGCCAGCTGCTCGTTGAGCGGGATATTGCTGGCGGCCGCGGTGGCGCCGACATTCTTAATCGCGCCCACGCTACCGAACTGCTCGGAAAAATCATTTCCGACCGATTCGGGCTCGCTGTTCGGGTCGAGCTTGCGGACGGGCAGAAGGTCGACACGAAACACGCCGATTATTTGAAAATTCAAGACAGCGACAAGCAGCTCAAGGTGTCGCCGACCGTTGAAGGCGCACCGCGCAGAAAAGTGGAGCAGTCATTCGACGACCTGCCGATTTCGCTGTCAAACGCTTATCCGATATACGGCACCCTCATTAAAACAAAGCCCGTCCCTATCAACACAATAACGCCGGAGGACGGCTCCGTCGTCGTATGGGGCGATATCTTTTCGCTTAAAACAATTGAAACAAAAAAAGGCGACCGCTACATATTCACGTTTAACATAACGGACTACACAAGCTCATATCCCGTCAAGATATTCGAGGAAAAGGATCACTGCGAAGACCTTCAGAAAAAGCTTGCAAACGGCGTCTGTGTGCTTGTGCGCGGCGCTGTTACTCTTGACAGCTTTTCGGGCAGCTATCTCATTTCCGCGCGTGCCGTCACCGTTGTTGAAAAGCTGGAGGAATCAGATACAGCCGCGGAAAAGCGTGTCGAGCTCCACCTGCACACCAACATGTCGGCTATGGACGGCATCGCAAACGCTTCCGACCTTATAAAACGCGCCGCTAAGTGGGGACATAAGGCTGTTGCCATCACCGATCACGGTGTTGTTCAAGCCTTTCCGGAGGCCGCCATGGCCGCGAAAAAGGCCGGTATTAAGGTTATATACGGCATGGAGGGCTATCTTGTTGACGACCTTGTGCCCGTTGTCAGCGGCGTTTCAAACGAGCCGCTCGACGGTACCTTCATCGTCTTCGACCTTGAGACGACGGGTTTAAACCGTCTGCACGACAGGATAACTGAAATTGGCGCGGTTAAAATCACCGGCGGGCAGATTGTTGATACCTTTTCAAGCTTTGTCAATCCTCTTATAAAAATTCCGAAGGAGATTACAAGGCTCACCGGTATTACTGATGATATGGTCGCCGACGCACCTGTTGAGGACGAAGCTGTCCGCACTTTTCTCGCTTTCTGCGGCGACGCGCCTCTGGTGGCTCACAACGCGGGCTTTGACACGGGCTTTTTATCGGAAGCCTGCCGACGTTGCGACATCCTCTATTCCGCAACATCAATAGATACCGTTCCCTTTGCACGCTCCGTCTGTCCGGGGCTAAAAAACTATAAGCTTGACACCGTCGCCACCCATTTGAAGTTGGGTGACTTCAACCACCACCGCGCCTGCGACGACGCGCGTGTACTGGCCGATATTTTTCTAATACTCATCGGTCAAACTCAGTCAAAATACGGAGTTGAATACCTCTCGCAGCTCAATTCAGCCCTTGCCGGCGGCGATGTCAAGTCACTCCCCTCTTACCATGTCATCATACTTGTTCGAAATTTAATAGGGCTTAAAAATTTATATAAGCTGATTACGAAATCAAATCTTGAATATTTC
>CAZDWM010000057.1:9775-11680 GCA_964509145.1 uncultured Eubacteriales bacterium
AAGAAGCATCCGCGCATTCCGAAAAGTGAGCTGGCGGCGCACCGCGAGGGGCTTATTATCGGCAGCGCCTGCGAGGCCGGTGAGCTTTACCGTGCAATTATTGCCGGAAAAAGCCGTGCGGATTTGCTCGAAATTGCTTCTTTTTACGACTATCTCGAAATACAGCCCAGCGGCAACAACCAGTTTATGATTGAATCTCAGAGACCTGAGCATGAGGAGATTAAAAGCGTACGCGACATTGAGGAAATAAACCGCAAAATTATCGGCATCGGCGACAAGCTCAACAAGCTGACCGTCGCTACGGGCGACGTCCATTTTCTTAACAAAAACGACAGTATTTTCAGAGCGGTCATCATGGCAAGCCAGGGTTATACCGACGCCGACAAGCAAGCGCCGCTCTATTTCAGAACAACGGACGATATGCTCGCCGAATTTTCATACCTCGGTGAAGAAACCTCTTATCAGGTCGTAGTCGAAAATACTAATAGAATAGCGGATTTAGTAGAGGATATCGCGCCGATTCCGAAGGGCTCCTTTCCTCCGAATATCGAGGGTTCCGACGAGGAGCTGACGAAGTTATGCTGGGAGCGTGTACGTAGGATTTACGGCAAAGAAGTGCCGTCATACGTTGCCGAAAGGCTCGACAAGGAGCTTAAATCCATCATTAAAAGCGGTTTTGCCGTGCTGTATATCATCGCGCAGAAGCTTGTAAAAAATTCCGAAGACAACGGGTATTACGTCGGTTCCAGAGGTTCCGTAGGTTCGTCCTTTGTCGCGTTCGCAGCGGGTATTTCAGAAGTGAACCCGCTGTATCCGCATTATGTCTGCAAGAACTGCAAGCACAGCGAATTCATCATGGACGGTTCATACGGTTCAGGCTTCGACCTGCCGCCGAAAAATTGTCCGAACTGCGACACTAAGATGAGCCGCGACGGTCATGACATACCGTTTGAAACCTTTTTAGGCTTTGACGGCGATAAATCGCCCGATATCGACCTCAATTTCTCCGGCGAATACCAATCAAAAGCGCATAAATACACCGAGGAGTTGTTCGGCTCGTCTCATGTTTTCAAAGCCGGAACCATCGGCACCGTCGCCGAGAAGACGGCCTACGGCTATGTGCTTAAATATTTTGAGGAGCGCGGCATTCGTGTCAATAAGGCCGAGGAAGAACGCGTTAAGCTCGGCTGTGTCGGCGTCAAGCGGACAACGGGGCAGCATCCGGGCGGCATGGTTGTCGTCCCTGGCGACAGGGTAGCCGAGGATTTCACGCCCATTCAGCACCCCGCCGATGATGCCGGTAAAGACACGCGGACGACGCACTTTGACTTCCACGCCCTGCACGACACCATTTTAAAGCTCGATAACCTCGGCCATGATGTGCCGACTATCTATAAATACCTTGAAATTGCTACGGGCATTTCCATCCTCGACGCAGACGTGTGCGACCCCGAAATTTATAAGCTTTTCGAAAGCCCCGAGCCGCTGGGTGTCACACGGGAGGACATCGGCTGCGAAACGGGCACGCTGTCCATCCCCGAAATGGGCACGCCTTTCGTGCGCCAGATGTTCATGGACGCTAAGCCCAAAAACTTTTCCGATTTGTTGCAGATATCGGGATTATCCCACGGCGAGGGCGTGTGGCTCGGCAACGCGCAGGATTTAATTAAAGCCGGAACCTGCACCATTTCAAGCGTAATCGGTACGCGCGACAGCATCATGACCTATCTGATGCACAAGGGCGTAGAACCGCTTATGGCGTTTAAAATTATGGAAATAGTCCGAAAGGGCAATGCAAAAACGCTGCTCACCGACAATCATATTAAAGCGATGAAACAGGCAGGCGTCGAACAGTGGTACATAGATTCCTGTATGAAAATTAATTACATGTTCCCCAAAGCGCAC
>CAZDWM010000058.1:0-896 GCA_964509145.1 uncultured Eubacteriales bacterium
CGAAGTTAAGCAAAAGCAAATCAACTTGGTTAAGTATTTAAACCTTTTTATGGACAGAAACAGTTCATTATCCCTCGAAGATACCCAGTCTTACTCAAATCAGTTTCTTTCAATAATGACAATACTATATAATAATATAGGCTCTGATTTATTTAGAAATGCAAACGAAAAATCCGGAAATCTTATATTTACAACTAAAGTACATCCTTCAATATTAGACTCAATTTATGCAGCTGCAGCATATGCCTTCAAAAACGACTTACTCCTTGAGGATGTTAATTTGTATGATAACTATGTATTGCTTATTAGAAACGAAGAATACCAACAGGCGATTACGACTAGGACAACGACAGTTGAAAATATTAAAAAGCGGATAGACTTGGCATCTCGGATTCTTTTCGGAGTAAAATATGGATGGTAAGTATCAAACACCCTTAGTGGATTGCACAAATGAACTAGATAAGATAAAATTATGGATAGACTCTAATAAACTGCATTCTAATATTCAATACTTGGTCTCATATGCCGTAATAAAGGCAAGTGGGACGATAGAATACATAATGAAACAAATGATTTTTGATTACCTGTGTTGTGGGTGTGGTACCGAAACTATCCAATATCTTACTAAACACATCATTGGTGCATCGTTCAATCCCTCACTTGGGCAAATACAAAAACTACTAACATCAGTAAATTCCCAATGGTGGACAAGTCTTGATAACGCAATAAAAGGTTCTAGACAAAAAAGGGATTTAAACTCGCTGGTTGAGTTGCGAAATAGTTTTGCCCATGGAACACCGATTACAGCCTCTATTGAAAACGTGATTACATATTTTAACTCTGGAGTGTGGATTCTAGAACAATTGAGCAACATCATTTTCCCTTAACATGCAATT
>CAZDWM010000058.1:906-11353 GCA_964509145.1 uncultured Eubacteriales bacterium
GGGACTGACACAAAAGTGCCAGTCCCTTAACGCTTGCCGGTTGCTTTACGCATAAACCGCATACTTATAAAAAATAGGATAAACGCTTAGGTACTGCTGTAAGGTTGTGCGTGTGCTTGAGCCGGGGTCGTTGATGGTGAAGCCCGCGGCGGTCAGGGTTGTGCCGCCGGTGTAGCCGGTGATGACAATCCAGTGCTGTCCGCCCGAAGCGTTTTTGCCGCCGTACAGGACAGGCTTGCCCGCTTTCAGCGCCCCGTAAATCGCGGCATAGCTGTTGGTCAGGCTGAACGTATAGTTACTCGGCCAGTAGACGCCGCCGCCCGCGGTGTAGGTGAGCCTTGCCGCCATCATGGGCGGGGTTATCGTCGTGCCTGTGCGGTAGGATTCCATCATCGCAAGCGACGTCGTAGCACAGCCGATGGTGCCGATGGTGCCGCCTGTTGTGCCTAAGGGATAGCTGCTCCAGCGGGTGTCGGTCTGCTTAAAGCTCGGCACGGACAGCCTGACGGCGGAGTAGGTGGTTGTTGGCGTCGTCGATGTGTAGGCTTTCAGATAGCTTGCGCTGACATAGCCGGTGCTTGTCCCGTAATAAAGGATTCGGCTCCAGCCTCCGGACGAGGACAGGACGACCACGGCGGTGCCGTTCGCGAGCGCGGTCTGAATGCCGTAGGACGTTCCCGCGCCGCTGCGCACATTCAAGCCGCCGCCCGAGGTGGCGACGGACGCGGCATAGCTTGCCCCGACCTGCTGTATGTAAGCAGTCGAGCAATAGCCGTATTTTCCGGCCGCGTATTCAACATACCACCATGTGCCGCTTTTCGACATCAGGGTGACATAACTGCCCTTCGCTAATGCGGTCAACACAGTCCCCGAGGAGGACGCGCCGGCGCGTACATTGAGGGAGCCGGACGCGGTGGCAATAACCCCCGCCGTTGAGCCTGAGGAAGCCGCCAAGGGCTTCACCGCCGTGAGGGCGAATACGCTGATAATCAGCGCGGATGTAAGCAATAAACTGAATATTCGTTTCATCCTTCAATCAACTCCTTTCGTAGGATGCGGGCACATTATAACACGGATTTCGCATTTTTAAACGATGTAAATGTTGGACGTTACAAAACGACAGAATATACAAATTGAAGCATAAATTAAAAAAGCAATCCGCGCAAAAACGCGGACTGCAAAGCGTAACAAACAATTCAATAAAAGGTGCTTGGGTGAGTTAAACCGGTGTCAATTCCCGCACAATAAAGGTGTTCTTTGCATGGGGCTGCTGATGTCCGCGCTGTAGCCGAGAACCACGCAGTCGCCGTTTTCATCGTCGTCGCTAATGACAAAAAAGGTACGTCCGTCGCTGCCGAGGGCGGAACCGTCGGAGCGGAGAAAAAGACATACCCCGTTATCCAGCTTGGCAGCGCCTATAAATTCATCGGAAAACCATGATACAGCTTTGTGAATAATCAAGTTATTCATTGTGGTACATCTCCTTTTTAAAATATAACTTCAATGTTTTGTTTGTTTAATTGTTGATTATCCGGACGATAGTTTTAAATATATATTTAATACAATTCTTATACATATATTACTTGACATTCGCCTAAAAATATATTGAATTATATTTAAATTTGTGTTGGATTTTATTGATTATCGTTGGAATGTGTGTTACATTACTAATATAAAATAAAACACGATGGATGTAATGCTATGAACAGAGAGCTTTCGTTGCTTCTTGTTGAGGACGATCAAAAAGCTTGTACAAACATCATTAATCTGGTCGACGCGACCGATAACATTTCATTGGTCGGCGTAACAAACAACTCAACAAAAGCTATTGAATACGTTAAGGATTATCTACCCGACGCCGTAATTCTGGACTTGGAGCTTCACCACGGTTATGGTAACGGCATCTTATTCCTGCAGGAGCTAAGGCAGCTTGGATTGTTAAAGATACCGTACATTCTCATTACGACAAACAATTCAAGCGCTGTTACATACGACTATGTCCGCCAGCTGGGCGCGGATTTCATTATGGCAAAGCATCAGCCCGACTACTCTGAAAAGAGCGTTATCGATTTTTTGTTGATGATGAAAGAAATCATCATTTCACGCGCAAAGCGCGAGGCCTCAAAAAACGAAACGGTTGAATCACCCGCCCAAAAGAATAAGCGAATCGTAAAAAGAATTTTCACCGAGCTGGATTTAGTCGGAATCAGTCAGAAATCCGTAGGTCACGCGTATCTCGTCGAAGCCATTCAAATCATCTTGAATCAGCCCACGATTAACATTTGTGATATCATCGGTAAAAAGTTCGGCAAAAACACTCCGAGCGTTGAACGCGCCATGCAGAACGCCATCAACAGAGCCTGGCGAACCTCGGACATCGAAGATTTACTGCTTCACTACACCGCAAAAATCAGCTCCGACAGAGGGGTTCCCACCATAACCGAATTTGTTTACTACTACGCAAACAAAATAAAAAATGAATATTAAAAAATCAGAGCCGCACTCCTTCGTGCAGCTCTGGTTGACTAGTTGTCTCCTTACAATTGCGCATGACTAAAGATAAAACCTGTCCATGAATCGTGCCTTGTTAATTCTCGTACAGCTATGGTTAACTCGTCTTTGGTTGTCATCTGTTAAACATACCACATATCCAAAGCCAGAAATTGTACATGATTCGCACCTCCTTTTATTGTTATCTTCAATAAAAGATTAGTGCATTTTGCACAATTTTCCGATTGGATGTCGGGGTTTGTTTGTCGTTGTTTTCAATTACTCGCCGTTAAACAATTGTTGAAAGGGAGGAGAAACGATGCTTTTACGCTTTGTCCAGTACTTAACAATTATTACGTGCGGCGCATACGCCTACAGAAAAGTCTTGAATTTGAAAAAGCTCTCAAAAGCACGTCTGACAATCTTAACGGTTTCTCTTTTTCTGATTTCGCTGTTGACTGCATTTCTCAAACCGCTTATTTCCGTTTTAGTCATACCTGTTTTTCTCATGCTCTCCATTTCGTTATTTATGATCACGTTCAAGACTGATATAAGCAAAACCGTTTCCGCCGCAATTGTTGCGCTTGCTATCAGTTATTCTACCTTAACGATTTCCATTGTCTTTTGTGCGGCTATCTTTGCAATATCAAAAATAGATTTTTTTACTTACTCGGATATATTTAATCCTTTTCCATCATTCATACAGGTAATTCTCGTTCTTTGCCTTTTTAAAATGAAAAGGTTAAAGAAAGGTATGCCGTTTTTGTTAAACGACAACGTTACCGATATCGGTGTTTTTCTGAGTACACTTTTATTATGTGCCGTAATTGCCTTTGGCGAAAACGACTTTCGGCTTGTTTACATCATCCCTTTGGTGCTGATTCTCCTGTTTGCTGTTTTGGTCTATTTGTGGTGGAGAAGCAGGATTAGAAGAAAATACACAGAAACATTAAGGATAAATGAAATAAAGGCGCTCAAGGATAAAATCATCCGCCAGACCGACCAAATCAGTATCCTGCGTCAGCAAAACGAAGCGCTTTCAAAAATCATACATAAAGACAACAAGCTTATTCCGGCTATGGAGCTTGCCGTCAGGAGTCTGTTTCTTAAGCTTGAAAGCTCCGATAACGCGGACGAACTCAAAGCAACAGGAAAAAACCTGCTGCTTGAGCTTGAAAAGTTATGTCAGGAGCGAAAAGGCATTATCAAGGACTATGAGGACAAAAACAAAAAAATTAACTTGACCAATATTGTTTCTCTTGATTCCACGCTGAATTATATGCTTCAAAGAGCTTCGGAAAAGGGTATAAACTTTGAAACGACTGTATCCGGCGACACAAAAGACCTCATCGATAAATTCATCGATGAGGCTGATTTGAACACCATTCTTGCCGATATCATTGAAAACGCGCTTATTGCCTGCGCCTATACCATGTATAAAAATGTGTTTGTTAATATCGGGGTTGTTAATAACTGCCACTGTGTCGGTGTATTTGACAGCGGTATTGAGTTTGATATCAATATATTTTCTAAGTTAGGGATAAGCCGGGTAACAACCCATGCCGACAGCGGCGGCAGCGGTATCGGCATGCAAACCTTGTTTGATATAGCAGGCAAGTCCAAAGCAAGTATAGTAATTGAAGAGTTCGTTTGTAATTCGGGATTATACGCAAAATCGATTACGGTTGTTTTTGACGGGCTGAGCCGATATGTTATCAAAAGCTATAGGGCCGATGAAATAGAAAGGCTCAACCACAGAGAGGATATGACGGTAATGCCCCTGAACCGATCCTTTACGGCCTGAACATAAGGCAACACCACACAACAATAATTGTGTGGTGTTGCCTTAGCAGGTCATTTGTATATACGCGTTTCACGAAAGGAACGGTCGTCACAATGGAAGCTGTCGTTTATATCTGTACCGCGCTCGCGGCGCTGGAGTCGGTGTTGTTCGCCGGTTTCAGGATTGGCTTTGTCTTTATAGACCACGCTATCCGTCCGTTTTTCAGCCGTCTGCTGTGGGCGGTGTGCATACTTAACACTGTCGGGCTTTTTGCGCTGTCCAATCGGTATCTTGCCGGAAAGGACGGCGGTCTTTTTGCCGTCTCCGTCGCGGCGGTTGTCTTGACCGGATTTTATTTTATTATCTGTTGTATCTTTCTCATAAGAGGAGGCAAAAGAGAGTTACCGGAATTCGCGCTGACGGCGGCGCCGCTGATTCCGTTTTTTGCGGTCTGTTGGGGCGTTCTGTATTTCGGCCTTATTAATCCCCTGCTGCCAAAGGTTATTCAGACGGCGGCGTTCGCTGCGGCGGCGCTAATTCTGCTCTCCGTGTTATGTTTAAGGCTGCTGCCGTTTGTACCGATGCGCTTTTCGTCGCCGCCCGCCGTGTTCGACTTCGGCGCGTATTATTCCGTCGCGTTCGCGTCCAATGTGCGCACAACGGGCTATGTCAGGGTCGGTGAAAAAACATACCACGACTCCTTTGCCGGACGCAAGCGCTGTTCGCGGCTGCACGCCGTTAAAATCCCTAAGACGGACTTTGGCGACGGCTACACCGTCGGTCTAAACAGGGCTGTTGAGGCGCTCGCCTATGGCGGCATTCACGGCAAAAAGCCGCTGGAGCGGACTATAGACGGGTTTTCCGCCTCCCCCGAAACGCCGGACAAACTGCGGCTGTGCGTTTTCACCGACTGGCACTGGCTTAATCGGCAAGCCGCGCGGTGCGCCGAGGACGATTACGACGTGTTTGTTTTCCTCGGCGACTTCTCGCAGGGCGTCTATTCGGAGGGAATGGTTATCAGGATGCTGCTGGGTACTGTTGCGGGCTTCACAAAGGGACAAAAGCCCTGTGTCTTCGCGCGCGGCAACCACGACTTCCGCGGTCCTGCGTTTGAGTGGGTGTCAAAACTGGCGAGAACTGAATATTTAAGCTTCAGAACTGCTTACGGTAACTATGAATTCTTCGTCGCCGATTCGGGCGAGGACAAGCCGGACGACAACTATGAATACGCAGGTTACAACGACTTTGACCGCTTCCGCGCGGCGCAGGTTGACTGGCTTCAAGACCTCGTACCGGACGAAACAAAGCGTACCGTACTGCTGTCGCATTCACGCGACCTTGTTGAGTCGGGCGACTGGCCTAAGCGGGCGTATGACGCCATCGCCGGGAAGGCGTTTTATCTTCACCTCTACGGTCACAACCACAGCTGCCGCGTCGGGCGTTACGCCAACGAAAAACTGCAAATACCCGAGCAGCCGTTCCCCTGCGTGTGCTGCGGCGGCGTGTCGGGCAAGGTGTTCACCTACGCGCTCGTGTGCCTTGAAGGCAAAAATATTTCTCTCGAATGGAAAGAGGCAAACGGTAAAACCGTCAAGACGGCAGAGATTATCGGCGGGGAGATAAGGGTCGAAGAACACACCTTTCCTTAATGGATACTAAAAACCATCGGCGGCGGAATGAACTTTCCGCCGCCGGTACTTTTTATATTACGAGTTTGTATTGACCGGCAGGAACACCGAAAACATAGTAGTACCGCTGCCGGATTTTACCTTGATGTAACCGCCCTGGTCGGTGATAATTTTCCGCGCGAGGAACAAGCCGATACCCGCGCCCTCGACGTCCTTTGCGTTGCTGCCGCGGTAGAACCTCCCGAAGATGCCCCCAAGCTCATTTTCAGGAATATCGGAGCCGGTGTCGGTGACATCCACACGGGCGAACATTTCGTAGCGGGCAAAGCCGATGGTCACTTTCGTGCCCGCCTCGCAGTATTTGACGGCATTGTCGATAAGGTTGAACAGCGCCTCCGCCGTCCATTTGATGTCGTGCGGAAGCGTAATATTCAGCCTATCGCTGTCGAAGACGATTTCAACGTTCTTTTTAACGGCCTTTTCGTAGGCCTGCATAACGGCGGCAAGCGTTGTTTCGTTGAGGCTCGCCGGGACGGGATTAAGCGCGATAACGCCGCCCTCAAGCCGCGACAGCTTAATCAGACTGTCCGTTAAAAAGGTTAGCCGGTCGAGCGCCGCCGAAAACGCCGCGAGGTACTTTAGCCGTTCTTCCTGTACCGCCGTATCGTCAAGCAGGTATTCGCCGTACAGCTTCAAAGTCGCAACGGGTGTTTTGAGCTGGTGAGAGATATCCGATATGAGCGACTTGATTTCGTTGCGCTCCTTTTCGAGCAGCGCGTTTTGGTTCTGCATCGTCTCCATCAGACGCAGCAGCTGGTTTTGAAGCTTTGATAGCAGCCCGTCGTCAAGCTCCGGGAAAACAGGGTTAAAGCAGCCCGCGGAAATATCGGCGACAAGGTCGGATAGCGCGGTAAAAAGCGCCCTATCCTGATTCTCGCGCACACGTTCCAGTCCTGCCGCGGTCAATATAGCGGCACAAAACAGCGCGCCAGCCGTCAGCACGGCGCGCCAGTCGCGCGTAAAACGCCACACGGCAACGCAAGCGGCAGCCGCCGATAAAATCAGCAGCAAATAAAGCAGGATGCGGAAAACACGGAAATGCTTCATGGTTAACAACCTTTTATTTACTCCCCGAATGCGTAGCCGATGCCGAAAATGGTTCGGATGTACTCGGGGTTTTTACTGTCGCGCTCAAGCTTTTGGCGCAGGCGTTTAATCTGGACGGACAATGTGTTTTCGTCGACGAAGCGGCTGTCGGTGTCCCACACCTGCTCAAGGAGCATGTTCCGCGTCAATACCCTGCCCTTGTTTTTAATCATATATTCAAGCAGCCTGTACTCCGTCGCTGTCAGGCGGCAGTCCTCGCCGCGCACGCGCGCGCTCATTTGATCGAAATCCAACTCAAGGTCTTTATAAATAAAAATGTTTTTCTTTTCGTCAGCGGCACTGCGTTTTAAGAGCGTCGCGATTTTAAGGCGCAGGACGGTTGTCGAAAAGGGCTTGGCGATGTAGTCGTCACAGCCTGTGCGGAAGCCCTCGACCATGTCCTGCTCGGTGTCGTTGGCGGTAAGAAAGACGATGGGGACGGTGTCGGTTTCGCGCACCTTGCGGCAAAGCGTCGTGCCGCTGCCGTCGGGCAGGTTGACATCAAGGAGCAGCAGGTCGAAGCGGTGTGTCTCAAGCAAACGTAATGCCTCAAAGAAGCCGGACGCCGTCGCAACATCGTGCGCGTCCTTTTCAAGCGCAATGCGTATCCCTTCATTGAGCGCTTCGTCGTCCTCAACCAGAAGGATTTCCGCCATGTCCCCCGCCTCCCGTTCATCGTTTAATTTATTATACCACATCAATTTCTCCCAAACAATCTTTTTTGCGGTTTGTCACGGGATTGTAAGAAGTGCGCGGTATTATGGGCTTGTAAAAAGGAACCGCGGCATAATCAGCGGTTTCCAAGAAAGAAGGTATTTCTATGAGCATATTATCTTCCGAAAACCTGCAAAAGATTTACGGCTCCGGCGAAAATGAGGTGCGCGCCCTCGACGGTGTCAGCGTCGCGGTGGAACAGGGCGAGTTCGTCGCCGTGGTAGGCACCTCCGGCAGCGGCAAATCGACGCTGCTCAACATGCTCGGCGGACTCGACCGCCCCTCCTCCGGCAGTGTGACGGTTCGGAAAAAGCACATCTTCAAGATGAAGGACGACCAGTTGACGGTTTTCCGCCGCCGCAACATCGGCTTCATCTTCCAAAACTACAACCTCGTTCCCGTTTTAAACGTCTACGAAAATATTGTGCTACCCATTGAGCTTGACGGCGCTAAGGTGGACAAGCCTTACGTTAACGAGATTGTCGGGACGCTGGGGCTTGAGAAAAAGCTCAACAACATGCCGAGCACCCTGTCGGGCGGTCAGCAGCAACGCGTCGCCATCGCCCGCGCGCTGTCCACGAAGCCCGCCATAATTTTAGCCGACGAGCCCACGGGCAACCTCGACAGTAAAACAGGGCTTGAGGTCGTACTCCTTTTACAGCAGACGAGCAAACGCTTCAACCAGACAATCGTCATGATTACGCACAATGAGGAAATCGCCCAGATGGCCGACCGGATTATCCGCATCGAGGACGGAAAGGTTGTGAAAAGCCGATATGAGGAACAATAATCAAACAGCCGTCCGGCGGCTGTCCGTTCGTTCGCTCCAGGCAAACCGAACGCGGAACATTGTCGCCGTCGTCGCTATCATCCTGACTACCTTCATGATAACCGCCGTGTTCAGCATCGGCATCAGCTTCGCGAAAAACCTAAGTGTGATGAACACGCGCCTTAACGGCAGCCGTGCGTCGATCTTTTTAAACAACCCCACCGATGAACAAGTCAAAGCCGTCAAAGGTCTTGACGGCATAAGGGCTGTCGGTTTAGAAATTAACGCCGGTTCGGCAAAGGTGACGACGCCGCAGGGCAAGGAAGCAAGGGTCGGGCTGCTCAGCTACGACAAAACGGACTGGTCGGAAAACATTTTACCGGCGCTCGGCGACATCGAGGGAGCATACCCGGACGAAAAGGACGAAGTCATGCTGTCACGCGCGGCGCTCGGATATCTCGGCATTGAAACGCCGAAAATCGGGCAGAGCGTCACGCTTGAGTGCAGAATCAACAAGGTCGTCTCAACCGAGGTTTTTCGCCTTTCGGGCTGGTTCACGAGCTATGCCCAAACGTCTTCGACAAGCCTCGCGATGCTGTCCGACGCGTTCTGCGCCGACAAGGGGCTGACGTTTGAGGGCGACGGCAGACTTGCGGTTTCCGCTCAAAAGAGCAAATGGAGCGACGTTTACGACGGGATAAAAGACCTCAAGGACAACCGTCAGGAGCTGTCAGGCACCTTCGACCCCAACACGGAATCAAGCGAAAGCACCGTCATGGCTGCTGCCACCATCGTTATGATTGCACTGTTTATCGTCTTCAGCGGCTATCTGCTCATCTATAACATAATGTACATCTCGGTAACGAAGGACATCCACTTTTACGGGCTTTTAAAAACTGTCGGTACATCGCCTAAGCAAATAAAGACGCTTGTCCGCCGACAGGGGCTGCTGCTCTCCGTCGTCGGTATTCCGGCGGGACTTCTTCTGGGCTTCGTTACGTCCTTCGGCATCGTTCCCTTGGCAATGGCCATGTTCGCGGGCGATACAGGCAACTCCGCCATGCCGTCCGACATTTCCTTCAACCCGCTTATTTTTATCGGCACCGCTCTGTTCGCACTCCTGACGGTCGTCGTCAGTTGCCGCAAGCCGGCAAAAATCGCCGCCTCCGTCTCGCCCGTCGAGGCCGTTAAATATACGGGCGTTTCATCACCTGTTAAAAAGAAAAGCAGCCGGTCTACCTCCGGCGGCAAGCTCCACCGTATGGCACTGCGCAATGTATTCCGTGAAAAAAAGCGCGCTCTGCTCGTCTTCGCGTCGCTGTTTATGGGAATGCTGACCTTTTTAAGCGTCGTCGGCTTCTTCTCAAGCCTTGATGTGAACAATTATATCGACAGCTACTACCCGGACGACTTTGTGTACCAAAGCATTCCGCCGCTTGACGAGGAAAAGTTCGACGCGTCGTTTATGAAGGCACTTGAGGGCATTGACGGAATTACATCACAAGAAATTGTCCGTTCGGATTACTGCACCCTGCCCTTCGACGAAGAAACGATGACACCCGCACTTCGTTCCGTTTACGACCGTTATTTCACGGAGGAAGAAGGGAGCTTTGATGTCTATTTAAATACAATTCGGGATATGGCGAAAAAAGGAGAATTCGGAACCCGCGTCTACAGCGTCGATGAAAAGTACATTCAGGAATACAACGATACACACGACGAGAAAATCGACGTTGAGGCTTTCAAAAGAGGCGAGATTTGTCTGCTCGGCTACGACGATTACGGTGAATTGACCGGTAAGACACTTCCGTTTACAAGCAAGGCGTCGGGTAAAACAGAAAACATCCGTGTCGCCGGTGTGCTCGGCAATGACAGTTCCTGCGACTTCGCAAAATATATGTATACCGTCGGCATGAT
>CAZDWM010000058.1:11363-11658 GCA_964509145.1 uncultured Eubacteriales bacterium
ACAGTCTGTGTTCGTAAGCGAAAATTATATGAACCGTTTGAACCCCGACGCCTTCATTAACTATATTATGCTCAATGTTAAAGAAAAGGCGGAACCATCTATTCTCCGTCAGCTGACCGCGCTCAACAAGACTGTCACAAACAACACCTATGTCTTCGATGCCCGCAGCGAAGCGGCAGCTTCTTTTGAGTCGTCGATGAAAACCATGGCGGTGCTAACTTCCGGCATTTCTATCCTGCTTATCCTTATTGGCATCATCAATTTCATCAATGTAATGATGACAGGTGTCAACGCG
>CAZDWM010000059.1:0-11608 GCA_964509145.1 uncultured Eubacteriales bacterium
GTCCTTTTGCGCCATACAGGACGGCGCAAATCGGCTTCGCCGACCGGTCAAAACTATCGGTTTTCTGCGAAAGGAATGGTCATAATAATGGGACTTTTCAAAAAGATAAACCAAGGGTTAAAAAAGACACGCGACAGCATGTCTGGTGCCATCGACGCGATGCTTTACGGTAAGCAGGAGGTCGACGACCAGTTTTTCGACGACCTTGAGGAAGTTCTTATCATGGGCGATACGGGCGTTAAAACAGCCTCCGAAATCGTCGAAAAGCTGAGGGAACGCGTGAGGGATAACAACCTGCGCACACCCGAAAAGGTCAAAACCGCCATCAAGGAAATCGTCGCCGAAATGCTCGCGGGCGGTGAGGAGATGAACCTTCTCACAATACCGTCCGTTATCCTTGTCATCGGCGTCAACGGTGTGGGTAAAACCACCACCATCGGCAAGCTGGCCGCGCTTTATAAGTCCGAGGGTAAAAAAGTCATTTTAGGCGCCGCCGATACCTTCCGCGCCGCCGCCATTGAACAGCTTCAGGAATGGGCGGACAGGGCGGGCGTCGACATGATTAAACACCGCGAGGGTGCCGACCCCGCCGCCGTTGTGTTCGATACAATTTCAGCCGGCAAGGCACGCAACGCCGATGTTCTTATCTGCGACACCGCCGGCAGGCTTCACAACAAGAAAAATTTGATGGAGGAGCTCGCGAAGATATATAGGGTCATCGACAGGGAGTTGCCCTATTCCGACCGCGAGGTGCTGCTTGTACTCGATGCTACGACAGGTCAGAACGCCGTTAATCAGGCGCGAGAGTTTATGAGCGTCGCCGAAATCACGGGAATCATCCTCACCAAGCTCGACGGCACTGCGCGCGGCGGCGTCGTCCTCAACATTAAAAACGATTTGAAGGTGCCGCTAAAGTTCATCGGAGTCGGAGAGCGGTTAGACGACCTCCAACCGTTTAACTCAATGGCGTTCGCGGAGGGGCTGTTCGACGTAGAGATGCCCGAGCATGACGATGAAGACGACGAAAACGGAGAAGAATCCGAATGAATTTTCTGATAGCAACCCATAATATGAAAAAGAGGGACGAGCTACAGCGGATAATGGAACCGTTGGGTATCAACGTTATTTTAGACAGAGATATCGGTATTGAATTGACGGACGTTGAGGAGACGGGTTTAACCTTTAAGGAAAACGCGCGTTTAAAGGCCGAAAGCGGCTGCCGCGAAAGCGGAATGCCCTGCATCGCCGATGATTCGGGGCTTGAGACAGACGCGCTTGGCGGCGCGCCGGGCATCTATTCGGCACGTTACGCGGGCGAGCACGGCAATGATAGTAAAAACATTGAAAAGCTTCTTGATGAACTTAAGGATGTTACGGACGACCGGCGGACGGCGCGATTTGTGTCGGCGGCGTGCTGTGCTTTCCCGGACGGTCGGTGCATTTTTTCAAGGGGCGAGTGCTGGGGCAAAATCGCTTTTGCACCAAAGGGAAACGGCGGCTTCGGCTACGACCCCGTATTTCTGCCGGACGACATCAAGGACGGAAGAACCATGTCACAGCTGACGCCCGACGAAAAGGACACCATCAGCCACAGACAGCGCGCGCTCGAGGGGCTCGCGGCGCAGTTAAAGAGGGAAAGGCTTGAATAATTTACTTCAAGCCATGAAAGGAATAAGTTTGAATAAATTCAAACCACAAAAAATTGTTAACGGGCTGAAAGCCCGTTTGCCACTTAAGTGGCACCACAATTTTCAAGAAAGGTGGATTTATTCATCACTTTTTGTGATGAATAAATCATGGTAATCATTATGACAGGCAAGGAAAGAGCACAGCTCAGAGCGCAGGCAAATTCACTTGAGCCGGTTTTTCAAATCGGCAAGGGCGGCGTTTCAGACGCGCTGATTAAGCAGACAGCCGACGCGCTCAAGGCAAGGGAACTGATAAAAATCAAAGCGCTGCTTGAGACTGTCCATGAGACACCCAGAGAACTGGCCGATAAGCTGTCGGCGGCGACGGGCGCAGAGGTGATACAAGTCATCGGCGGCAGCATTGTGCTCTATAAAGAAAACCCGGAACTGCGAGCAGCCGAGAAGGAAAAGGTCAAGCGTAAGAAGGAAGCGGCTAAAAAGGCAAAGCTCAAAGCACGTATGACAGAAACAAAGAGGTATCCGCGCTTTACGCCGAAGGCGTCCGATGAAAGAGACAGTCACAAATTCAGTTCTTCGAAAAAATCGCAGCCGGGCGACGGAAAGACCGAGTATAAGAAAAAAACGTATTCCGGCACGGGAAACACCGCTTACAAGTCAAAGCCGCAATCGGGCGAGCGCAAATCCGACCGTCGTCAGCAGCCAAGTCCGGCGGGAAGCGGCACCACCTACAAGGGTGCCAATAAGCCGGCGTCGCGCAGCGGAGTCTCCCACGGTCAGCGTCCAACAAGTATTAAGGGAAATCGTCCGAAAACCTCGCAAAATTCACCAAAAGGAACCAAATAATTAAGAAATTCTTAACATATTCTGCACTTGACAAATAGCTTACGTATGTTATAATTTGAAAAGCAAGGTTGCAGGGGGAGTGATGGCTTTGGAAAACGGCTCCTCAAAGCCGGTCGCGACCAACAAAAAAGCCTATCACGACTACTTCATCCTTGAAGAATTTGAGGCAGGCATCGAGCTGTGCGGAACCGAGGTTAAGTCTGTAAGACAAGGCAAGCTGAACCTCAAGGACGCTTGGTGCGGCATCAAAGACGGCGAAATATTCGTCAACGGAATGCATATCAGCCCCTACGAGCACGGCAACATCTTTAATAAAGACCCGATGCGGGTCAAGAGGCTGCTGATGCACAAACGCGAGATCCTCCGGCTTTACGGGGTGGTCAAGCAGCAGGGGTTGTCGCTTATTCCGCTGGCCGTTTATTTCTCAAAGGGCAGGGCAAAGGTACAACTTGGTCTCTGCAAGGGCAAAAAGCTTTACGACAAGCGCGAGTCGCAGGCCGAAAAAGCCGCCCTGCGCAACATTGAGCGGACAATGAAGGAAGATTCCCGGAACTGACAAAGCCGATTGGGCCGGCGATGTCGGAAGGGAGTCATTGGGCTTCCTTCGTTATCCCAAGATCACGACGGCAAAAAACTTGTGTCGGATTCATTAAACGGGGATGAAAGGATTTCGACGGGGGTTTTGAGCCACGATAAGCGAGCAGCGGTGCGGAACCGCTATAAAATCCGCAGTTTTTAATTAAACGACAACAATCAAGCTTTAAAAGCTGCTTAACTAAGCAGCCGTTCTTACCGAAAGCACTGCGGTTCGGATAAGGGCGTCGATTAGCAGTGAACGTGCGTGGATACACCGCCTGGTAATCCGCCATGAACAGCCGGGCTACCGATGAAGCAAGCCTGCCTGTCGGCGTGCTTCGGGGGGAACCTCAAACAATAGGCTACGCTCGTAGAAAGTCGTGAGGATGGGCTTTCGGACGCGGTTTCGATTACCGCCATCTCCACCATTTATTTCACTTGTCACGCATCGTGTAATTTTCCCAACGGCCGCTTTTCAGCGGTGAAGAACTTGAAAGGAATGGTTATCATGAGTAAGTCAACAAGAAATCTGATCATAGTGCTTGCCGTGGTCGTTGTTCTCGGTGCCGCCGCCGTGCCGTTTATCATCAAGGCGACAAAAGCGAAGGACACCGATGTAACGACAGAGCCCGAGTTCACGGAGTCGACAACGGTTGATGAGTTCACATACCCCGACGAAGAGTCGACGACGGACGAGCTTCTCAGCGAAATTCTCACCACCCTTGAGGAGACGACAACAGCGCCCACTACCACAACAAAGGCTTCTGAGACAACCACCAAGAAGAGCACTGCGACGACCACCAAGTCCGCGGTGACCACAACGAAGAAGGCTTCAAGCGAGGAGGACGCCGACGCTGATGACTTCAAAAACCTTGAGGAGGTTGACGCGCAGGCAGCGCTCGCCGACAGCGCGGTCGTATCGTATCTTTGGGATCCGAACGGTCATTTCTACTACACCGAGGATAACCCGTGGCAGAGACAGTTCGGCTTCAATCTTCTTTACGATTGGGGCGCAGGTCTGACGGTTATGTATTACGACACGATCAGAGCGTTTTTCGTGTACGATAACCTTGAATGGATGATTCAGCTTTGGAAAGGTCAGTACGGCTTCCTGTTTGTCGGATGCGAAGTCGGCGTTTACACCAGAGATGTCGGCGCGACCGGTACGCATTACAACTGTGCCGACGACGGTCACCTCATCAATATGGAAATGACCCTGTATCAGAACTTTAACGACGGTAAGGGTTATACCAAGCTCTTCACGAGGAGCTACTACCCGCATTGGTGGTCGACAGGCTTTGTTGACGGTCATCTCACCGGGTACAAGTTTAACGACCGTTCCTGCCTTTATATGTACTCCCGTCTTACAATGTATGATGATGCGATGGTGACGGCGTTCGCAAAGGGACTTACAGACTGCGGTCTCGTTCAGGTTTCGTCTACAAGCCAGCTTTCCCCAACCAGCAGCGACGGTTTCTGTGTCAGCGGCAAGGATGTATATATCGGCTGGAGAACAATTGACCAGGGATACAGCCGCGTTGCGACGGACTCCTAAAACAACGGGCATCATGCGTGATCATTGATTTTTCCGTACGTTTATCACCCGAACTCATGTAAAAACAAGGCGTTTTCGGTCGAAAGAAGAGATATCAAAAAAAATGACATATTTTATAAAAATCTTTAAAAAATCTATTGACAAAGAGCGCCGCACGTGATAATATTCTCATGTAACAAGGGCGTACCTATGTACCCAATACATACTTGAAAGGAATGTTTTAAAATGAAAAAGTTCTTAAGTATCCTTCTTGCAGCCACCTTGGTGTTCTCTCTCGGTTCAATGGCTTATGGCCTTGAGGCAGACGACGAAACAACAGCGGCTGAGACCACAACAGCTATTTCCGAAGTTACAGGCGACACCTTTATGGGTCAAATCCTTGAAGCCAAGGATTCTTCGGACATCAAGGGCGCTATTGAAGATGCTTTTGCTCAGGCAAAGAAAAACATCGAAAACCTTTCCATTGATGATATCCTTGCTCTTCCGAGCAACATCATGGACGACATCGTCACAAACTTCTTCGCTATCCTTGAGGCTCTCGGCGTTGACGTTGACGCTCTCTATGAGAAGCTTGCCAGCAGCAAGATCCTCAACTGGATTGCCAACTTCTACAAGGGCGGCTGCCTGACAACAACAGAAGCAGAAGTTGAAGTAGTTCCCGAGACAGGTTCAACGGCTTCTCTCGCAGCGTTCGCCACACTTTCCCTCGCGGCAGCGGCAGCATTCGTTTGCTATAAGAAGAAGGAAGCATAAGTACAACTTCGTTATAAAAGAGCCGCCCGTTTTGGGCGGCTCTTATTTTTCGCTTATTTAAGAAGGCTATGTAATGAGTTCAGTAATCAAAATTATCGACGCACACACCCATATATACCCCGATAAAATCGCGGAGAAAGCCTCGCATAGCATAGCCGATTTTTACAGCATCAAGGTCAGGCACGACGGCACCGTCGGGCGGCTTCTTGAGCTGGAGGACGAGGCAGGTGTTTCGAAGTGTGTCGTTCATTCCGTGGCGACTACACCTTCACAAGTCGGTTCAATAAACCGCTTTATCGCCCGCACTGTAGATGAACATCCTGATAGGTTTTACGGCTTCGCGACGCTTCACCCGGATGACGAACACATTGAGGAACAGATTGACGACGCTATAAAGCTTGACCTTTGCGGTATTAAGTTGCACCCTGATTTTCAAAGGTTTTATATTGATGGTCCAAAGGCAATCAGGCTGCTTGAGGCTGTTGACGGAAGGATACCCGTGCTAGTGCACGCGGGCGACTACCGCACGGAATATTCAAAGCCTGCGCGTCTGCTGGCCGTCAGCAAGCGTTTTCCAAAGCTTGATATAATCGCGGCTCACATGGGAGGCTGGTCCGAGTGGAACGAGAGCATCCGCGCCTTGGCCGACAGTAATATCTACGTCGATACATCGAGCTGTCAGGGCTTTATTAAGCCCGAAAAAATGCGAGAACTGATAGAAAACTTTGATATCAATAAAATATTGTTCGGTACAGACTACCCCATGTGGACACCTGCGGACGAAATAAGGATGCTTGACTGCATTCTAAACAACGATGAGCGGGAAAAAATATACTACAAAAACTTCGAAAAGCTTATCGGTAAATATAAAAACAATAAAGGCTGACCGTTTAAGGTCAGCCTTTGCCGATTGAAGGGTTAATGAACATCAAGCCTCTAAGGGACGCAATGTCTCCATCGTCATGATGTGTTCTATAAGATCGGCCACACAGCCTTGGTTGCAGTGGCAGGCCACGTACTTGCACACGTCGTGAATTGGCTTGGGCGACTGGGCGGCGCAAGCCGGGAAGCCGACGGACTTGAGCATGTCAAAATCGTTATAATAGTTGCCGATTGCCGCGACGTGGCTGTGGTCGATGCCGAGCATGTCTGCGAGCGCTAATACGGCGGTGCCCTTGTGCGTACCCTTCTGTAGCATTTCAAGTGTTACTATAGAGCTGTCCATGAAGTGTGCGTCGGGGTTGCCGACGGTGTCGATGTGATTTTTGAGCGCTCTGATGGTGTTTGGAGCGCCCCAGAAAATAACCTTAAGCCAGTCGTCGTCGGGTACATTGTCCATATTGGTGACGATATAGGGAGCGCGGTCGAACGCAAGCATGGTGTTGGCGAAAACGCCGTTGCGTACAAGATAAACAAGATTTTCGGTAAAAATACCGATATCAAGTGCGTAAAACTGCATACAAAACTTTTTGGCGAGGTCGCGCACAAACTGACGGCCAGTGTCGCCTATAGGGCTGCTCCAGACGGTTTTCTGGTTGTTGACATCGTATATAGCGCCGCCGTTGAGAATGATTGCGGGCTGATTAGCGGGAATCTGCTTATAGGTTCTGCCGATGGAGACAACTGTACGGCCGGAGGCGAGCGTAAAATTGCCGCCCAGCTCGGTGAATCTCTTGATGGCAGAGTAATTGTTTTTGGGAAGTCGGCGGTATTTGTTGTTGAGCGTGCCGTCGACATCGGAAACGATGAGCCAATCTTCAAATGTTCTTTCCATATTAAATACCGTGTCCTTGTGCAAAAATGATATAATGTGCTTCTCTATTTGTATATGTTGTACACAGTATATCAGTTACCGGCTTAATATGCAAGAGAGAAAATATTATGATTTTATTAAGATTTTATTATATTTTGTGATTCATACCATTTTTTCCTGCTTTATCTTGTGGTCAATGACGTGACGAGCGGACAGCTCGTCGGTTATGTCCTTGACGGAAATGCCTTCTTGTGCCATGAGTACCATGACGTGATAGGCGAGGTCGGCGATTTCATAAACCGTCTCGCGCCTGTCTGTACTCTTTGCGGCGATGATGACCTCGGTGGCCTCCTCACCTACCTTTTTGAGGATTTTATCAAGCCCTTTTTCAAAAAGATAAGTTGTGTAGGAGCCTTCTTTTTTGTCCGTTTTACGCCCCTCGATGAGCGACATCAGCCCTTCGTAAGAAAATGCTTCGGGGATTTCGTCGTTATCGAAGACATCGTCGTTAAAGCAGGAGTCGGTGCCGAGATGGCAGGCGGGACCGTCCTTTTTTACATATACAGTCAAAGCGTCACGGTCGCAGTCCGCCGTGACGCGTACAATGTGCTGCACGTTGCCAGAAGTTTCACCCTTGCGCCAAAGCTCCTGACGCGAGCGTGACCAGAAGCAGGTACGCCGTTCGGCAATGCTGATTTCGAGGCTCTCGCGGTTCATATAGGCGAGCGTTAGCACCTTTTTTGTTTCGTAATCGACGACGATGGCCGGAATCAGACCTTTTTCGTCAAATTTGAGTTCGTTTATATTTAACATCTTATTTGCTCCCTTTACAGTCTGACATTGATGCCGTCCGCCGTGAGTTTACTTTTCAGCTCGGCAATACTAACCTCGCCGAAGTGGAAAATCGACGCGGCCAGGCCCGCGTCAACGCCGGGCAGGGCGTTGAACAGCTCGGTGAAATGCTCCATGTTGCCAGCGCCGCCGGAGGCGATGACAGGCACGTCGGAGATAGCGCAAACGGCGGCGAGCAGCTCAAGGTCAAAACCGTTTTTAACGCCGTCGGTGTCGATACTGTTAATGACCAGCTCACCAGCACCGGAAGCAAGGCCGCGTTTAATCCACTCAAGAGCGTCCATTTGTGTGTCCTCACGCCCGCCCTTTGCGAAGACGCGGAATTGACCGCCGACGCGTTTGATGTCGACGGACAGGACGACGCACTGGTCACCGTATTTTTTTGCGGCCTCCTCAATGAGGGACGGGTTGCGGATGGCACCGGAATTGACGCTTACCTTGTCGGCACCGCACTTTAAAACGCGGTCGAAGTCGTCAACAGTGTTGATGCCCCCGCCGACGGTGAGCGGAATGAAAATTGTTGACGCAACCTCGGTAAGAATGTCGGTAAAAAGCGCCCGACCCTCCGCCGAGGCAGTGATGTCATAAAACACAAGCTCGTCCGCGCCGTTGTCGCTGTAAAAACGGGCGAGCGAAACAGGCGACGAAACATCGGCCAGCCCAAGGAAATTGACGCCCTTGACAACCCGTCCGTCCTTGACGTCGAGACAGGGAATAATTCGTTTTGTTATCATCAAATATTACCTCCCAATGCCGCTTTAAGAGCCTCCGGCAGACTGATAACGCCCGCGTAAAGCGCTTTTCCGAGGATGGCACCGTAAACATTCATGTCACGCAGCGCGATGATGTCCGTAATACCTGTAACGCCGCCCGAGGCGACAACATCAATCCTGTAACGAACTGAAAGGTCTTTATAAAGGGGCAGGTTGGTGCCCTGTAAGACGCCATCCTTTGAAATATCGGTACATATGACAGTTTTCACGCCGAGGCGTTCAAGTCGGGCGAAAAAGTCATCACAGGTGAAGAAGGCGATTGTCTCTGTCCAACCCTTGATGGCGATACAGCCGTCCTTGATGTCGACGCCGACGGCGATTTTGTTGCCGTATTTTTCAACCATGTCGGCGAGAAAAGCGGGATTTGTTACCGCCGCCGTGCCGAGGATGACGCGCATAACGCCCGCGGCGAGGTATTTCTCAATAACCGACTCGCTTCGGATGCCGCCGCCGATTTCAACCTTCAGACCGCTTTGTTTCGTTATACGAGAGACTAAGCCGAGGTTTGGCGTTTCACCCGTTTTCGCCCCCTCTAAATCGACGATGTGCAGGTATTCCGCGCCCTGTGCCCGAAAGCCTTCGGCGACGGAAAGCGGGTCGTCGCTGTAAACGGTCATTTGGCTGTAATCGCCCTTATAAAGCCTCACGGCCTTGCCGTTGTATAAATCTATCGCGGGGAAAATGTTCATTTTGTTTCTCCTTATAACTCGCAAAACGCGCGCAGGATGTTGAGCCCCGTCTTGCCGCTCTTTTCGGGGTGGAACTGTGTGCCGCAGACGTTGCCGCTCGCGGAGGCGGCGGTCAGCTCCGCGCCGTACTCGGTTGTGGCGATAGCGGAGCCGTCGCATTCGGCTGCGTAGAAGGAGTGGACAAAATAGACATGCTCGTTTTCGTCGATATATTTAAAAATAGGATGCTTAGGTTTATCCTTCGGAAAATGAAGCGCGTTCCAGCCGATTTGAGGAATTTTGAGCCCCGGCGTGATGACGGGGGCGATGGAAACCACCTTGCCGGAAATAAGCCCGAGCCCCTCGTGTTCGCCGTATTCAAAGCTCTTGTCAAAAAGCAACTGCATTCCGAGACAGATGCCGAGAAGCGGCTTGCCGGAAGCCGCCTCCTTGCGAACCACGTCAGCCATACCGCTGTCGCGGAGCTTTTTAGCGGCGTCCTCAAAGGCACCGACGCCGGGGAGAATCACCCGGTCGCTTTTTTGAATCAGTGCGGCGTCGCTGGTGATGACAGCCTCCTGACCGATAAACGAAAAGGAACTGCACAGGGAAAACAGGTTTCCCACGCCGTAATCAATTATAGCTATCATAGCTTATAAAACTCCTTTGGTGGAAGGTATCCTGTCGCGGTCGGCTTCGTTGACAGCTACGGCTTTTGAAAGCACGCGGGCAAGCGCCTTGAAGCACGCCTCAGCGATGTGGTGGGAATTGGTACCGTCGAGCTGTCTGACGTGGAGCGTGACGCCGGAGGCACGTGCGAACGCGAGCAAGAACTCAAGCACAAGCTCGGTGTCGAAATCGCCGACCTTTTGCGTCGGGAAACGCAGGTCGCAGGCGAGGTAGGAACGCCCCGAAACGTCGACGGCGCAGAGGATGAGCGCCTCGTCCATCGGCAGAGTAATATCGGCGTAGCGCGTGATGCCGCGCATGTCTCCCAGTGCGTCGGAAAGCGCCTTGCCTAAACAGATGGCGATGTCCTCTGTCGTATGGTGATAGTCGACCTTGGTGTCGCCTACGCACTTGACGTCGAGGTCAAACCGCCCGTGCGCCGCGAAAAGCGTAAGCATGTGGTCGAGGAAGCCGCAGCCGGTGTCAATATCGCCCGTGCCGTCACCGTCAAGGGAGAGGGTAAGGACGATATCGGTTTCGTTCGTTTTTCTTTCAACCGTTTTTATTCGCATGTGTCGTTCCTCCTTTTATATGCCGCGCAGGATGTTAGCTGTCTCTTTGAGCAGCGCGTCCATCTGCTCCGGAGTGCCGATGGTGATTCTGACAAAATTCTGAAGCCGTTCCTTGTTAAAATAGCGCACGAGTATGCCCGCCGCTTTGAGCCTTTTGTAATAGTCCTCGCCGCTTAAAGCCGGATGACGCGCGAAAATAAAGTTGGCGTCGGACGGTAAAACCTCAAAGCCGATTTCGCGCAGCTTGTCCGTTGTATAGCCGCGTGTCGCAATAATTTTTTGGCGGCAGTCGTTAAAGTAATCCGTGTCCTCAACCGCCGCCTCGCCCGCGACGAGCGTAAGCCGGTTGATGTTGTAGGGATTGGTGGAATATTTAATCTTGTTCAAGTCGGCAATGATTTCAGCGCTCGCGATGGCGTAGCCGAGGCGTGCGCCCGCCAGTGAACGCGACTTTGAAAACGTCATAACTACAAGAAGATTGTCGAATTCTCTTACAAGCTCAACGCAGCTTGTGCCGCCGAAATCTACATAGGCCTCGTCGATGATGACAATGCTGTCGCGGTTGGTCTCAAGCATCCGCTTAATCTCGGGAAGACCTATCGAAATGCCCGTCGGGGCGTTGGGGTTGGCGATGACGATGTTTTTGCCGATGCCATAATATTTTTCGCAGTCGACTGCGTAGTCGTCCTTGAGCGGAATGATATCACAGTCGACGCCGTAAAGGTCGCCGTAGACGCTGTAAAAGCCGTAGCTGATATCGGGGAAGGCGATGCCCTTTTCTTTGTCGCAGAACGCCATGAAGGCGAAGGACAGGATTTCGTCGGAACCGTTTGAAATGAAGATGTTTTGTGGTGTGTAACCGTAAAAATCAGCGAGCCTTTGACGAAGCGCGGTGCATTCGGGGTCAGAGTAGAGCCTTAAATCGGTCACTTCATTTTGATTTAC
>CAZDWM010000060.1:0-11258 GCA_964509145.1 uncultured Eubacteriales bacterium
TAGTCAACGAGACATCCCTTGAGATGAACATCACCAACGAGGGCGGCTACGGCTATGCCACGGGCTTTCTCAAAAACATCATCGGGCTTTGGCTTATTCAGGAAAGCCGTCGCCAGTGGAACAGGGAGGGCAACAGCTACTCCTACGCCGACCTTGAGCGCCTTGCCCTTGAGGCGGAGCCGTTTAAATGCTTTATAGACCCCGACTCGCCGGAGTTTGTACCGATGGGCGACATCCCGGGGCGCGTGAGCGATTACTGCAAGCGCACGGGGCAGTATGTTCCGAAAACCGTCGGAGAGGTCATGCGCTGCATCTATGAGAGCCTCGCAATGAAATACAGGCAGACGTTTGATAAAATCAAAAACTGTACCGGAAAGGATTACGAGGTTATTCATGTCATCGGCGGCGGCGTCAAGGACACACTGCTTTGCTCCATGACGGCCAATTCCTGCGAGCGCGTTGTCAAGGCCGGACCCATTGAGGCGACAGTGTTCGGTAACATCGCCGTCCAGCTCCTCGCCGCTAAAGTTGTTGAAAGCATCGCGCAGGCGCGGGAGATAATTTCAAACAGCGACAGTATGCGTGAATACACACCCGAGAACACGACGGCGTGGCGCGAGGCGTTCGAACGCTTTTTAAGATTTACAGGATAAATAACCGCGATAGATTATACGAACCGAAAGGAAGTTTTGTTATGTCAACCAAGGCAAGAATCGGCATCAGACCCATTATCGACGGACGCTGGGGCGGTATACGCGAGGGGCTTGAAGCCAAGACCATGGCGATGGCAAGCGCCGCGAAAGCGCTCATCGAAAGCAGCGTCCGTTATTCAGACGGTTCGCCCGTAGAGTGCGTCATCTCCCCCTGCACCATCGGCGGCGGTGCCGAGGCGGCGAAGTGCGCCGAATATTTTTCAACACAAAACGTCTGCGCCACGCTTTCCGTCACACCGTGCTGGTGCTACGGCAGCGAGACAATGGACATCGACCCGACTACCATCAAGGCTGTTTGGGGCTTTAACGGCACGGAGCGTCCCGGCGCGGTCTATCTCGCGGCCGTATTGGCGGCATATGCCCAGAGAGGGCTGCCCGCTTTTTCCATCTACGGCAGAGATGTACAGGACATCGGCGACAGCTCGATTCCCGCCGACGTTGAGGAGAAAATTCTCCGTTTCGCGCGCTGTGCCGCGGCGGTCGGCCAGATAAAGGGCAAGAGCTATGTCGGCATCGGCTCGGTCTCTATGGGTATAGCCGGTTCTTACTGCGACGCGCGGTTCATGCAGGACTATTTCGGCATCCGCTCCGAGTGGGTTGACATGACCGAGATTATCCGCAGGGTTGAATACGGCATCTACGACGAGGAAGAATATCAGAAGGCGCTCGCGTGGGTCAAGGCGAAATGCCCCGAGGGCAAGGATGTCAACATCGAGCCTCACGACCGCGCTCGCAAGGACTGGGAGTGGGAATTCAGCGTCAAGATGACGCTAGTCTGCCGCGACATCATGCTCGGCAACGAGAAACTGGGTGCTGTCAAGGCAAACGCTCTCGCGTCAACGCGCAGCGGTCCCAAGGACGGCTGGCACGAGGAGGCGCTTGGCAGAAACGCTATCTTAGGCGGCTTCCAGGGTCAGCGCATGTGGACTGACTTCATGCCCAACGCCGACTTTACCGAGGCTATTCTCAACACAAGCTTCGACTGGAACGGTAAAAAGGAGCCGATTACGTTCGCCACCGAAAACGACGGTCTCAACGGCATGGCAATGCTGCTCGGAAAGATGCTCACCGGCACAGCCAGTATTTTTGCCGATGTGCGCACCTACTGGAGTCCCGATTCAGTTGAGCGTGTCACGGGCAAGAGTCCTCAGGGTCGCGCCGCAGACGGCTTTATCCACCTTATAAATTCCGGCGCGGCGGCACTCGACGCGACGGCGGTTCAAAAGGACGATTCCGGCGCGGCGGTTATCAAGCCGTGGTGGGACGTTAACGACAAGGACATTGAGGCCATGCTCGCGGCCACCGACTGGTGCCCGGCGAACAACCAGTATTTCAGGGGTGGCGGCTATTCCTCCCACTTCAAGACACAGGCTGAAATCCCCGTCACGATGATAAGGGTCAACCTTGTCGACGGTTTGGGACCTATGCTCCAGATAGCCGAGGGCTACACCGTCACATTGCCCGACGAAATGCATCAAAAGCTCGACCAAAGAACAGACCCTACATGGCCGACCACATGGTTCGCGCCGCGCACAACGGGCAAGGGCGCGTTTAAGGATGTTTACTCCGTCATGGCCAATTGGGGCGCGAACCACGGCTCGTTGACCTACGGACACATCGGTAAGGATTTAATTACGCTTGCGAGTATGTTGCGTATACCCGTCGCCATGCACAATGTCGACGACGCCGACATGTTCCGTCCGCATGTGTGGGCTGCGTTCGGCACAAAGGACTACGAGAGCGCCGATTACAGAGCCTGCGAGACCTACGGTCCGCTATATAAATAACCTAAATAAAAATGGAACAATGAAGTTCTCGGAGGCCGCGTGTGTACGACCTCCGAAACTATTTCAGGAGGGTAAACGTTGAATTTCAAGGAAAGTCCGTTCATGTACCTGATTGCCGCCGTGATTATCGTCTTCGTGCTCGCACAGTCGATATTTTTTCTCGTCAAGGCGTGGAAGCAGGGTAAAAAAATCGGCCTCGACGTTAAGTCTATGCGCGATACCGTTACGTCAAGCGCCCTGTTCACCATCGCGCCGGCCATCGCCATAGTCGCCACGGTTATCACGCTGGCCTATTCGCTGGGCTTGATACTACCATGGATACGGTTGTCGGTCATCGGAAACATCAGCTATGAGGCCTCGGCGGCAGAGGCGGCGCTTAACGCGCTGGGCAAAAACCTGTCGCAGCCAATTGAAAGCATGGCGGACTTCGGCGCCGTGGCGTGGGTAATGACCATTGGCAGCGTCTTTCCGCTGGTATTAATACCAATCTTTCTTAAAAAGCTTCAGGGGAAGGTCGGTAAGGCTGCCAAGACAAACGCAAAGTGGGCCGATACCATGGCTGCCGCCGCTTTCATAGGCCTCATCGCCGCGTTTATCTCAAGGGCAATCGCGGGCGCGGGGAAGAAGGATGTCGTCGGCGACGGATCGGGTGTTTTATCCGTCACCGCGCTTGTTGTTTCGGTCATTGTGATGATGATTCTTCAAAAGCTCTGCGCAAAATTCAGTTTAAAGCGTTTTGAGGCGTTTACCATGCCGGTCAGCATGATTTTCGGCATGGCCGCAGCGATGGTCGCGGCTCAGGTGCTGCCGGAGAATATCGCTTTTATCGAGTGGAGAGGTTAAGGGGTGAACAATATGAGTACGAAGACAGAAAAGACATATTTTGATAAGGTTCACCGCTGGGGACGTATCTGGTCAATTACAGCGCTTTGCGTCATGCTTTGCGTGCCGCTGCTCATTTGTTTGCGCTATGATGCTTGGCCGCCTATTAAGGGCGTTATTAAGGGACTTTTAGCGGTTATTCCGCTCTACTGGGCGACGGCCATCATTGAGGTAACAAGCTATGCGCCGATGCTCGGTGCGGGCGGCATGTATCTGTCGTTTGTGACGGGCAATATATCGAACCTTAAGCTGCCGTGCGCACTCTCAGCTATGGAGAGCGCCAAGGTCAAGCCGAACACTGAGGAAGGCGAGGTTATTACGACCATCGCCGTCGCAATTTCGGCCATTGTGACGACGGCGATTATCGCGGTGGGCGTGCTGCTGTTTGCGCCAATTCTGCCGCACATTACGGCTAAGGGCTCCGTTTTCGCACCCGCGTTCCAGCAGATATTACCCGCGTTATTCGGCGCACTGGGTGCTGGTTACTTTATCAAGCACTGGAAAATATCGGTTCTGCCGATTTCAGTCGGTGTGATTCTTTTATGCGTCGCACCAACCATCGCCGTAGGTATAATGATACCAATAACGGTGGTAGTATCGCTTCTCGGAGCGCATATCATGTTCAAGAAAAAAATTATTTAAACCATGCCGCAGATTGACCGGCCGGCATATGATGTAAGGAATACGCCCGCGCTGATACGCGGATATTGCCTTGCGGCGCCGCGCTGAACTGCGCGGCCATATGAAAAACCGCCGGCTGTGGTCTCACAAAGTATTCGCTTTTAATAGGAGCCGCTGTGCCCCGCACGGTTGGCTCCGTTTGGCGTTTCATGCTTCAATGCTTTTTTGGGCACATTCGGGCATAATAAATGTAACCATACCGGCATATAAAACGACAGAGGTGAATGACAATGGATTATGAGATACGTGAGGCCGAAACGGACGACCTTGAAGGTTTACTCGGTCTTTATGCCATTATGAGCGGCGAACCGGCGGACGCGCACGACAGCCGAGCCGAGCAGACGCTTTCCGACATGAAGAGCAGAGGCTTTGTTCACGTCCTTGTCGCCGTGTGCGGTCAAACCGTGGCTTCGACGGTGACTGTGACGGTTATTCCGAGCTTGACCCACGGCTTGCGTCCCTATGCCGTCGTCGAGCACGTCGTGACACATCCCGACTACCGTGGAAACGGCATGGCTTCCGCGCTGCTGAAAAAAGCTGAGGCGACGGCGAGTGCGAGTGACTGTTATAAATTGATGCTAATAACAGGACGTAAAGAGGAAAACGTCCACCGGTTGTACATAGGCGCGGGCTATTCCGCATTCGGAAAAACCGCCTATGTCAAGCGGCTGGATTGAAAAATGCTTATACAAGGAGTTCAATTATGCGAAAGATAACAGACAACAAGCTTCTGACCAGTATTTTTATCTGCGCCGGGTTTGCTGCCGTTTTTACAGGCGCAGTCATATTTTTTATTCACCTCTACGCCGCCCGGCAGGAGATACGCGTTGAAGCGTCCGATACTTTCAGGCTCTCAACCATAGCGGGAATTGAGGACAAGAGCGACATTGTCCTTTGCGCACACAGGGGATTTTCCGCCGTTGCGCCCGAAAACACCGTAGCTGCGATTAACGCGGCGGGTGATGCGGGATTTACACAGGTCGAGTTCGATGTTCAGGAGTCAGCCGACGGAGTGTTTGTACTGATGCACGACAAAAAAATAAATCGGATGACAGACGGAAGGGGACTTGTCTCTGCCCACACCTTTAAAGTGCTGCTTTCCTTTGATATTGACAACGGCTCCAACTATAAAAAGTTCGGTGACATTAAAATTCCTACGCTTTCACAGGCAATGACCGCCTGTTCCAATTACGGCATAACACCGGTTATTGAGATGAAGCGCATCAGCGCCGACGGGGTCGCCAGGTTGGCAGACGAGATTTCCGCTTTCCTGCCCGAAAGGGTAATTGTCAGTTCCTTCGACAAACAGAAGCTTCTCGCCTTTCGGAACACAAACAAAGACGCCGAGCTTTGGCTCTTAAGCCCGAAGCTCGACGACGAAGATATTAAGTTTTGCCTTGACAACCCGGGTGTAGTGCTTGCGTTTAACGCCGAGGAGGCGGAGGATACCATTGCTGTGAAGGCTGCTACAGAAAAGGGCATCAAGATGAGCTGCTGGGTTGTTAACGACGCGGATGTACTTAAAAGCTATTACGACTGCGGTATCAGAAGCTATATGACCGATTGTATTTTGCCGCTTCAGGCTAACCAATCGACGTCATAAAATCAAAAGGCGAATCCCTGTCGGCGTGAAGCTCAATGTTTGAGGTGTCGTACAGCGCAAGCTGAACGCGCTGTGCCTCAAGCTGGTAATCGACTATCCACGCGAATTCCTCATAATTTTGGCTGTTGATGTGGATGTAGGAATCCTTGCCGGTTATAGTCTCTCCGTTTGTGGAGGTTACAACAGGAGAGAGCATTTCTGTAATGCTATAATCCATCCAGCCCTGCATGAGCGCCTGCGTGGTGAGTGATAATATTTGCGCCTTGGTGTAATTGGTTTTTAAATTCGGTAGAAGGTTGTTGAGTGCGTTGTTAATTTGACCTGCGGAAGCATTTTTAGCCTTGTCGATAATGGCCTCTATAATTCTGCGCTGGCGCGCAGTTCTGCTAACATCGCTGTCGGAATCACAGTGACGTATTCTTGAAAGCACAAGAGCCTCGTTGCCGTCAAGGGTGACCTTTTCGCCGTAGTCAATGGTGTAGCGCGTTGTCCGGTTGATGTAGCGCGCTTCATATTGCTTCACTTCAACCGTAATTCCGCCCAAAGCGTCTATGGTTTTCGGGAAGGTCGAAAAGTCTACGAAGATGTATTTATCGATTTCTATTTTGTAGTTGTTTTCAATGGTTTCAACGAGGGTTGTCGGTCCGCCGAGACCGAACGCGGCATTCATTTTATAATAACGGTCGTTGCCGCCGAGGTTAATGTAGGTGTAGGAGTCCCTCATCAGCGACAGGAGCGTGATAGTGTCCTTACGCTTGTTGAGCGATAGCAGAATCATGGCGTCTGCTCTGCCGGTGTCGGTTGAGCCGTCGCCGGAGTCGACACCGCACAGCAGGCAATTGACGATATTTTTACTGTAAAGCTTTTCACCGTCGTTTTGCGCCCACTTTTTGAGCCAGTCGTTCAAAGACCCGGCATCGGTGACGTCGTGAACCGGGTCAAAGTTTATATCGTCCTCATCGTCGTGGTAGGTTCGTTCGTCGGCGTATTGATTCGTGTCGCTGTCGTTGTCGATATTGATTAAATTCAGTTTGTTTCCTATTAAGGTTCCGACATAAACGGACGTACCGAAAATACCGCACATAACGATAGCGAGAAACGAATAAATCATCCCGCTTTTAAACTTTGATCTTTTTTTTCTGCGCTTTTTTTTGCGTTTAACCGCTTCGCTGTTCTTTCCCATTTATAACCACGGTTTATCCGTCACGCATATGAAGTGACGAGTAAACCTTCCCTTTCATAGATTCCACTTTATTATTGCCGCATATTAGCAACAATAAAACATACACCTTCATCCACTGTTAAAACGACTGCGGCCTCCCGAAAACCCCCGAACCGCTCATTAGCGGTTACTGGAAGGTATTCCGACGGAAGCCGCATAAATCATTTTAATTGTTTTTTGGTTCGATTTTTCCGTAACGCGCGGCTGATGCGTTGTCCGAGCGCGGGGGACGATCAGGCGAAGCAGGCTGAGGTTTTCTGTCCCTATTGCCGTCGCGACCCCTGTTGTTGTATCCGCCCTTACCTCCGTGACCGCCTCTGTCACCGCCGCGACCATCTCTGTTGCCTCTATCGCCGCCCCGGTCGTCGCCTCTGTCGCTTCGGTTATAACCGCCGGACTGCTTGTATGCCTCGGTAGGTGTGATGACCACTCTACGTTCGGAATCGGAGCCGACTGAATGGGAATCGACTCCCTCAATTTCCTGAATTGCTGTGTGAATAACACGTCGCTCATAGGGGTTCATCGGGTCAAGCGCAATGCTTCTGCCATATTTTTTAACTTTAGCGGCGTTCTTTTTGGCAAGTTCCCTTAAGGTTTCTTCTCGCTTTTCGCGGTAGCTGCCGATGTTGATGGAGACGCGTTTGTAGTTTTCGGCTTCCTTGTTGATGATGAGACGCGTAAGGTATTGAATTGCGTCGAGCGTTTCGCCCCTGCGTCCGATGACGGTACCCTGGTCGTTGCCGCAGTCGAGCTGGATTTGAACCGTTCCGTCGACCTCTTCGGACTCGATTTTTACTTCGGCGACGCCCATGGCGTGCAGGATATCGGTGATATATTCCTCCGCTTGTGAGAACTGAGAAACGTTATAAAACGCCCTTACCTTGGCGGGGCTTCCGCCGAAGAGACCGAACGCTTTCTTTTTACCTTCGTCAATGATTTCATGTCCGATTGTGACGTCTTCGGGTGCGTTAAGCTGTGCTTTGGCGTTTTCCAAAGCCTCTATCACGGTACTGCCCGTGCCAATTGCTTCCTTAATCAAAAATGACACCACCTAATGTTATTTATTCTTTAACTGCGCGGCGCGCTTCATGTTCTCTTCCTTTGAACGGCGCTGTATCGTTTCCTCTACGAGTATCTTGGCAAGCATTCTTTTCGGATTATGTGTAAAGTTAAGAATGACCGTTTGCAAAAACGCGAAGATGTTTGAAGCGGTCCAATAAATGCCGATACCGACGGGAAACTGAAAGGTGAAATACAGCGAAAAGAGCGGCATACCGAAGGTCATGCAGCCCATGGTCGGGTTTTTTGCCATTTCGGGATTTGTCTGCCTTTGCTTGAAGAACATAAACAAGCTGCTTGCAAGCGACGAAACGGCGGAGGCAATGGGGATTATCCAAAGCTTGTTAGGGGTGCTCATGGACGGAACTTGTCCGAGCGGAAAGCCTAAAAAACTGAAATCGAAATTCTGAATTCTTGATAAGGTCTCGGAAGAGACTACACCTGAAAATTTGTCGATATTTTCGATGACAATGAGCTGAATGGTGCGGCTGGAGTTTTTCGCAAGCTCAAGTAAATTAGGCGCAGCCGTTGTGAGTGCCGTTATGTCCGCCTCGGCTATTTGAAGAACATAGGTCAGAGGCTTGTAAATGACACCGATAAGACCGTAGATGATGGGAAGCTGAAGAAGAAGCGGGAGACAGCCGGCGTTCATGGGGTTATGCCCCTCGCGCGCGTACAGGTTCTGGGTCTCCTCCTGAATCTTTTTTGTGTCCCCGGCGTACTGCGTTTTTATCTTATTGATTTTTGTCTGCATCCTCTGGGTCTTGGCGGTGCCCTTCTGCTGTGTGATTGATGTGGGAAGCATAAGGAGCCTTGCGAGGAAGGTGAAAATAATCAGAGATAGACCATAATTGTTGACGGCTTGATAAATCTCTCTGAGCACAAAGCCAAAAGCGGCGTAGAAATATGACATTACGATCCTCCGCGGAACAGAGAACGCGTCTTTGTTCTCCGGCCATTTATTATACTTACTTTATTTTTTTGGCGGAACAGGGTCGTAGCCGCCCGGAAAAAGCACGTTGCAGCGAAGAAGCCGCCGCAGGGCAAGCAGACTGCCCTTGAACGCGCCGTGAACGCTGACCGCCTCAATCGCGTATTGCGAGCAGGTGGGGTAATACCTGCACATGGGCGGCAGAAGCGGTGAGATATGCTTTCTGTAAAAGCCGATGGTTTTAATAAGCAGCTTTTTCATATTCTTTCAGTTTTCCCGCTCCTTACGGGAGCCGGTAATGACACCCAGCTCCGAGAGCTGCGCATACATGGTCTTTTGAATGTCGGTGCTCTTGAGACGAAGTGTTCTTGAGCGGGCGACAAAGACGATATCCCAGCCGCCTAAGCACAGCGGCGCGATATGCCTGTACGCTTCCTTGATAATCCGGCGGCAGCGGTTTCTTTCAACCGCCCCGCCGAGCTTTTTTCCGGTTGTAATCCCGACACGGCAAATACCCGCACGGTTTTTAACGCAGTAGACAACCAGTGCGGAGCCAGCCGTCGATTTCCCGCGCGAATAAGCGCGACGGAAATCGTTGTTTTGTGTTATCGTTACGATGCCGGACAAAGCTATCATTCCGTTCGATATTAGTAGGAAAGCTGCTTTCTACCCTTTGCCCTGCGGCGCGCAAGAACCTTGCGGCCGTTTCTGTCGGACATCCTCTTACGGAAGCCGTGCTCCATCTTGCGATGGCGCTTTTTGGGTTGATACGTTCTTTTCATCCCGCGGGTCCTCCTTAATTATTCGTTGGTGTAGGGCAGGAGAGCGAGATGACGGGCGCGTTTGATGGCGGTTGTGAGCTCGCGCTGATGCGCGGCGCAGGTGCCTGTTACGCGGCGGGGAAGTATCTTCGCTCTGTCTGATATATACTTATGAAGCTTGCTGACGTCCTTGTAGTCGATAGATTCGACCTTGTCGACACAGAAGGAGCAAACCTTTTTGCGTCCTTTTCTGTTGCCGGGTCTTCTTTCTCTGTCTGCTTTATCGTAAGCCATAGTAAATTGACCTCCTTGTTAAAAAATCAAAACGGCAGTTCGTCGTCGTCCTGTATGTCACTAAAGTCGCCGACATTACCCGCCGTGTAGGAAGGTGCGGGTTGAGCGGGAGCAGACGGTGCGTCGTATCGCGCGGTGCCGCCGCCGGATTCGGCCTTTGAGCCGGTGAAGCTGACGTTGTCCGCTACAATCTCAAAGGCTTTGCGTTTAATGCCGTTTTTGTCCTCATACGAGCGAACCTGAATGGAGCCCTGAACCGCAATCATAGAACCCTTACGGAAAAATTTTGTGACAAATTCGGCTGTTTGACGCCAAGCGACGACGTCGATGAAGTCTGATTGGCGCTCCTCGCCCTGCTTTACGAAGCTGCGTTCAACCGCAACGGTAAAGGATGTGACGGGGAGACCTGTTGTTGTGGTGCGCAGCTCGGGGTCTGCCACCAGTCTTCCCATGATAATCGCACAGTTAAGCATCTGAATTCCTCCTTATGCCTTTTTGATAACCAGCGAACGCATCACACCGTCGGTGATTTTTGCGATACGCTCGATTTCAGCAGGGAATTCCGGGCCGCTTGTGAAGTGGTAAAGCGCGTAGTAGCCGTCCGTCTCGTCGTTGATGGGGTATGCAAGCCTGCGCTTGCCCCACGCATCAACACTTTCGAGCGCGCCGTTTTCCTCAATAAGCGCCTTGAACTTTTCAACCAAGGCCTGTACGCTTTCGTCGCCCGACGCGACTGAGAAAACCAACATGGACTCGTAGCTGTTGTTTGCTGACATCTGTAAGCACCTCCTTCTGGTCTTAGGCCGCGGTGCAGCCGCGGCAAGGATTAGGAATCGCCATAAACGGCGTTCCGTGGCAGTTAGTAATGTATTTCTGCCCATTGTCGTCGGATAAAACCAAAGCGACAAGTTATTATTATATCAGATATAAGCTAAATGTCAAGCGTTTTATACAATCTTTTCCCAAGCCCTGACATCAACCGAGTATGTATTATCAGACGATATAGTTCGACGCGGCGGTGTCTCCGCCCTCGCCCGTCCAGTTGGTGTGGAAGAACTGCCCTCTCGGCGCGTCGACACGCTCATAGGTGTGTGCGCCGAAATAGTCGCGTTGTGCCTGAAGGAGGTTTGCGGGGAGCTTTTCGCAACGGTAGCCGTCGAAGTAGCACAGCGCGGAGGTCATGGCCGGAACGGGAATACCGTTTGTAAGTGCCTGCGCACACACACGCCGCCAGCCGGCCTGCGCCTTGTCCATAACATCCTTGAAATATGGGTCGAGGAGAAGGTTCGTGAGAGCGGCGTCATGGTAGAATGCCTCCTTGATTT
>CAZDWM010000061.1:0-7008 GCA_964509145.1 uncultured Eubacteriales bacterium
CCGCGCGGAGACGGAGGGAGTCAATTGTCGCTCCTTTTTCGGTTCAACAACAAAACAGAAAAACGATTAATAACAAACGCGTATATCTCCCGTCCGACCCGCTAAAAATAAATAAGCAAACTTTAACAGATGCTTGCTATCAGTTTTGCAAACGTCTGTATTTTTCATATCCAAAACGGAGGCTTTGCTTATGCATTCGGCGGCGGATTCAATTCCAGAACAAGGCGGCACACGGAAGGACGGCGGGCGGCATCGGCTTTGGCCGTTTTACGTTGTGGTGTTTCTTTTTCTCGCGGGGCTGTGCTTCTTGTTCCCTTATACCGGCGACGACTGGGCGTGGGGCTCGCGGTTCGGGCTTGAACGCCTCGCTTCATTTTTCGCCGATTACAACGGGCGTTACTCCGGCAACCTGCTCATCCTCGCGCTGAGCCGTTCGAGGCTGCTTCGCGCCGTAGTCGAAAGCGCCTTTTGTACGGGTATCCTTGCCGCCATCGTCTGCCTCTCGGACGGGAATAAACACAACACCGCCGCGCTGTCGTCATTCCTGTTTTTCTCCTGCGGACGGCTGCTGTTCCGCCAGTCCCTGGCGTGGGCGTCGGGCTTCGGCAATTATGTACCGCCCGTGCTGTTTATCCTGCTGTATCTTTGTTGCTGCAAGGCCGTCTGCCGACCCGTCGGCAGCAAGGCGAAACCGGCGCTCTCCCCCGCGCTCAACGCGCTGCTGTGCGCCGGTATGCTTGTTGTGGCGTTTGTGGGCGCGATGTTCATCGAACACATGACGATTTACGCCGTTGTCGTAGCGGCCGCCGTTTTAATCATCGAAAAAACGATGTGCCGCCGTGTTTACGCGGTGAGCGTGTTTTACCTTGTCGGCTCTTTAGCCGGAGCGGCGTGCATGTTCGCCAACGGCGCTTATGACAATGTTGTCGACGGCTCCGACGTGTACCGTACAATGTCCGAGGGCGGCGGCAGCCTGCTTGCGCGCGCGCTGAAAAACGCGGGGACAATTTTTATCGAAACCGCAAAAAACAACCTTTTCCTTAACGCCGTCACGCTCCTGCTGCTTGCGGCGCTCGCCTACAAGCTGCTGCGGACGGACATCAGCAAACGGAAAGCGTTCACCGTGCGACTGCTGATTGCCTACAACATCGCTTTTTGGCTTTACACCCTTTTCGCCGCCGTCTACCCAAAGTGGCGGGTGCTGCTGGGCTACACCACCAGGTTTGAAATATTGGCGTGCTTTGTCTACTTGTTAAGCGTCTTTTTGCTGTCGCTGCTCTGCCTTGAGGGCAGGCGGCGCAAGCTTAATATCGTGTTTTGTTTTTGTAGCATAGGCGTCTTCACCGCGCCGCTGTTCTGTGTGACGCCCATCGGCAGCCGCTGCTTTTTTTCGGCATATATATTCCAGATTATCGTGGCCTGCCTGCTTTCGGAGGAGGCGCTGCCCGCGAGGGAGGCGGGACGTGGTTCGGAAAATTTTATAAGGCGCGCGGCTGTCGTCGGCACCCTTGCCGCGTGCCTGTTCTGGACGAGCATCTTCGGCTATGTTTTTGAAACAGAGCTTCGGCGAAACCGTTATGTAGCAAAACAGCTCGCCGAGGAACGCGGTATTATTGAGGTTATAGCGCTGCCGTACGCCGAGTTTATGTGGAACGCGAACCCCTCAGATGACGAGGTGTGGATTATCCGTTACAAGGAGTTCTGGGGCATTGACAAGAATAAGTATGTCAGGGTTATCAGTTTGAAGGACTATCTTTATGAAAGGTATTATTACGGACATTGACGCGGGACGTTAAAACGGGAATTCATCAAATATTTCGCTTCCGGCTTGACACGCGCTAACAAAAGAAATAGAATATAAACGACTGAACAAACAGCGACAAAAGGGGAAGTGTGACCATGAAAAAGCCATACGGCAAACCGACGAGAATCCTTTCCGTGCTCCTCGCACTCGCGCTCCTGATTCCCTCCGCTGCCCTGACCGTTTCCGCCGAGAATGCAAGCGACAGCCAGCTTACCGCCGCGCTCGAAAAAGCCGGCTGCGAGGTCAGCGCCTACACTGTCGGAAACGAGAACTCGGCGTCGGCGAACTTTGTACCGACCATCGTCGTGCCGGGCTTCGGGCAGTCGAAGGTCTACATACTCGACGAAAACGGGAACGAAACCTACAACTCCGAGGGCAACCCGCAGACGGTCATTCCGTTCAAGTATGACCTCGACGTCAAGGGGCTGATTGGCAAGCTCGCGCTGCCGCTCATCGGCTCTCTCCTTACACAGAGCGATTTGTTCCTGTCACGCTCAATTTACAGCGCTCTTTCCGATGTCTTCGTGCCGGTCAGCGCGGACGAAAACGGCTATTGTGCCACAATGCGCGAGGATATTTACACATCCAGTATGGCAAACTGCACCGAGGCGCAAAAATCCTACATATACGGCGAAGTGCCGCTGCGCGAATACACCGCCGTCGCGGGCGAGCAAAACCTCTATTATTTCTCCTATAACAGCTTCGGCAATCTGCTCACCATCACCGACAGGCTTATTGAATACGTCGATACCGTCAAACGCGAGACAGGCTCCCCTAAGGTCAACCTCTGCTTCATCAGCCTCGGCGGCGCGATTGCCGACATGTTCTTTGAGCGCTGCTTGAGCGACGATTACGCAACCCAAGCGGAGCAGAACGAGATGGCGGCAACCCTAAACGAAATTTTGTTTGTCATTCCCGCCGCCGACGGCTCGGCAATGTTCGGCGATGTCTATGCCGGGAATTTAAGCACCGAGGACTATATGCTTTACGGCGATATCTGGACGTCGATGGTGGACGGCTACATGGGCTACCTCATTGGTCTCGGGCTCAGGCTCCTGCCATCAAGGGTACTCAACAAGGTGCTGGACAGCGCCATCAATGCCCTGCGCGACGCGTTCCTGCTTAACAGCACGATGCTGTGGGGGCTTGTGCCGTCCGCGTCCTACAACGCGCTGGCGGCGGAATACCTTTCGGACGATGCCCACAGCGAAATCCGGAGGCAGACCGACATTTTCCATCAGGCGCAGCTGCACTTGAAGGGTTATCTGCAAGACCTCATGGACAATTGGGACGTGCGCGTTTATGACATGGTGGAATACGATTATCCCGGATATAAATTTACACAGTCGTGGGACGACGTCAACGGCGACGGGCTGATTGCGCTTTCGTCCGCCTCAATGGGCGCCCACTCCGTGCCGGAGGGTCAGACGCTGCCGGACGGTTACGTTCAGCAGAACACCAGCCCGAATTGCTCCGACACATCGCACAACCACATTTCGCCCGACCGCGTCGTCGACGCCTCAACGGGGCTTGTGCCCGACACCACATGGTACTTCGACGGTCAGAGCCACGAGCAGACCATCTTTAACGGTGTGATTGTGTCGATGCTGTGTAAAATATTGCTTTACGACGATATCACCAGCGTCTACTCCGACCCGAAATATCCGCAGTTTATGTGCGGGCGTAACACAAAGAAGATGAATAACGAAATAGCGGCTGCCGAAAATTGTTTAAGTCAAGCAACACTGACGCAGGAGAACCGCGCACTTGTCGAGGTCGCCCTCAATGAGGCAAAACGCGCGCGCGACGACTACCTTGTGCCGATGGACGAATTCGACGAAATTTATCAGACGCTTCACGACACGCTGACGACTGTCGGCTGGTATGAGACGCCCGAAAAAACCGCCGCGGATTATCTCATCCCGCCGCTGACGAAGTTCCTTGAATTTTTGTCGATTACGATGCTGTTCTTAAAAGGCGGGAAAGGGTTCTTTGAGCTGTAAGTCGTTTTTATATGGGTTTGTGTCCTGATGACCTGCTCATATCATCGAATTATTAGTTTGCTTTATCGTTAAATATTAGCGAGCGACGCTCTTGTCGCTCGCTTTTTGCTCGGTTTTAGTCCTTTAGTCCTTAGTCCTTTCAAACTCCAGCTTCTTAAAGACATTAAGCGCGGTTTTCATCATTGGGAACTCCAGCGACGAGCGGACTTTCTTGAGCATCTCGGGGATTTCTATGCTCTGCGGACATTTTGTTTTGCATATCCCGCATTCGACGCACTGGCTCGCCAAGCCCGGATTTGACGACAGCCCGCCGCACGTCTGGACATAGTCCGCGACGGTCTTCAATCGCTTGCCCTTGCGGATGCTGTTGTAGGCGGCGAAGCAGCCGGGTATATTTACGCCTTTGGGGCAGGGCATACAGTAGGCGCAGCCGGTGCAGAGAATCCGGCTCTGTTCGTAAAACGCCTCGCGCGCCTTCTCGTAAACAAGCTGTTCGTCATCCGTCAGGCAGGAAGGCGGGCAACTTTCCGTCGTTTTAAGGTTACTGTCGAGCATCTCGTCGCTGCCCATGCCGCTTAAGGTCACTGTCGCCTCCGGGTGGTTGTACACAAACCGCAGACCGATTTCCGCGAGGCTTTTACCCGGGAACGCCGAATCAAACAGTTTTTGCGCTTTTTCAGGCACGTCGTTGACGAGCTTACCGCCGCGCAGGGGTTCCATTATGATAACCGGTACGCCCTTTCCGGCGGCGTAGCGCAAACCCTCGCGCCCCGCCTGAAAGTTGACATCATAATAATTATATTGTATCTGGCAAAAGTCCCAGTTGTAGTCGTCAAGGATGCGTACAAAGTCGTTATACGGTCCGTGGAAGCTGAAGCCGATGTTGACGATTGACCCCTCCGCCTTTTTTTTCGCTATCCAGTCATTGACACCGATGCCGACCATCTTTTTATACTGAGAATAAGACAGCACGCAGTGCATAAGATAATAGTCGATATAATCGGTTTGCATGCGCCCGAGCGATATTTTGAACAGCCTGTCGAAGTCGTCATAAGCTTTCACCTGACGCAGCGGCAGCTTGGTGGCCAGCTTGACCTCCCCGCGAAACGGCTTGACGGCCATGCCGAGTACGCGCTCGCTTTCGCCGTCGCTGTAGATATAGGCGGTGTCATAATAGTTGACGCCGTTTTCGTAAGCCTTTCGCAGCAGCGCGACGGACTTTTCCTCGTCAAATTTTTTTCGCTCACCCTCCGCTTTCGGAAGCCGCATCGCGCCGAAGCCGAGCGCCGAAAGCCTGTCTCCGTTTTTCGGATTTATTCTGTATTGCATACCGTTCACCCGCTTTGTTAAATTTTCTGTGTAATTATACTGCTGTTAACAATTATATCATTCCCCGTGCGAAAAGGGAAGCGGGATGTACGGCGGAAAATTTATTCGATGGACATTGTTATGCTGATAGTATTATGGTATAATAGCTTTAGTCCGTTGAGAGGAGATTAAAGTTATGGACAAGTTCACCCCCTACGAAAAGCTGTCTAAGTCAGACAGACGTGCGCTCGACGGTAAACGGCGTGCCACCTGGGGCGCGTTTAACCCCGTCACGCGCAAGCCTCAAAACCCCAAGGCCTACAACAGAAAAAAGACCCGTCAAGGAAGCGAGGATGCAGAATCCCACTTTGACGGGTCTTATGTTTTATATGGTTATACTGTCCGGCGGCTTTTTTATGTTAAAACAAAACTTTTTCATAAACGCTTGACATAGCAACATTTTTGTGTTACCTTATCAATAGTGATTCCTAATAAGGGGTTGTTGCTATGAGCCAACGAAACACAATACAGCATACGCTCGTGTTCGACGCCGTCATGGCGATGTCTTGTCATCCTACAGCAGATGAAATATACGACGAGGTCGTTAAAAAGTGTCCCGGCATCAGCAAGGGTACAGTTTACCGCAATTTAAACCGACTCGCCGACGAGGGCAAAATTCTCCGCGTCGCCGTCGCCAACGCTCCCGACCGCTATGACCGTACTATAGCACCCCATTGCCATTTTCGCTGCCTTTGCTGCGGGCAGGTATGCGATTTCGAGCTTGCGCACGGCGTTGAGCTTGACGAACGACTCAACAAAGGCTTTGTTGTTAAGGGCTACGAGCTTGTTGTCAACGGCTACTGCCCCGAGTGTTCTAAGGCTTTTAAATAACAGCCAATCATATTTAATTAAACGAAAAGGAGCTAACAAAAATGGAGTACGCAGGAACAAAAACAGAAAAAAATCTCGCCACGGCTTTCGCCGGAGAATCACAGGCTCGCAACAAATACACTTATTTTGCCTCCGTTGCAAAAAAAGAGGGCTATGAGCAAATAGCCGCCATTTTCGAGCAGACCGCCAACAACGAAAAGGAACACGCGAAGCTATGGTTCAAGGCGCTTGAGGGCATCGGCTCCACGGCGGTAAACCTGTTACACGCCGCCGATGGCGAAAACTACGAGTGGACGGACATGTACGAGGGCTTTGCCAAGGACGCCGAGGAGGAGGGCTTCACCGCGCTCGCCGCGCAGTTCCGCGCCGTGGCCGCCATCGAAAAGACGCATGAGGAACGTTACCGCGCGCTGCTCAGCAACGTCGATATGCAGGCCGTGTTTGAGAAGAGCGAGGAAATCATGTGGGAGTGCCGCAACTGCGGACATCTCGTCATCGGCAAAAAAGCGCCCCTTGTCTGCCCGGTCTGCAAGCATCCGCAGAGCTATTTTGAGGTCAGGAAAGAGAACTATTAATTACCTTTAATATGCCGTCCCGTCTCGTCTCGTCTCCGGTAATTTGCCGCGGCGGATGGGGCGGTTTTTTTGCGGTGCAAAATGGCATAATTTATACAATTATTTGCGGTTATGGTTCTTTATTACATTAATAGAAATATGACTGCACCGATTTATGGTAAACTAATTGTTAATTATGCGGCAGTTCCGAAAGAAACGGTGAAGATGAAAACAAAGCTCTATAAAATAACAGCGACGGACGACGCGCAACAGCTTTCGGAAGTTGCCGCAGTTCTCCGAGGCGGCGGGCTTGTCGGCATCCCGACCGAGACGGTCTACGGCCTCGCGGCCAATGCGCTCGACGGGCGTGCCGTTAGAAAAATATTTGAGGCCAAGGGCAGGCCGCAGGACAACCCGTTGATTGTCCACATTGCCGATCTCGACATGC
>CAZDWM010000061.1:7018-11043 GCA_964509145.1 uncultured Eubacteriales bacterium
CCCGCCGCTTGTGTCCGAAGTACCCGAAAAGGCTTTGCTCCTTGCCGAGGTCTTCTGGCCCGGTCCGCTGACACTGATAATGAAAAAGTCCGGCATCATCCCCAACGAGGTATCGTGCGGACTGTCTTCCGTCGCCGTGCGTATGCCGTCGCATAAAATTGCCAATGCTATCATCAAGGCCGCGGGCGTGCCGCTAGCCGCGCCGTCGGCCAACACCTCCGGCAGACCCAGCCCTACTACGGCGGCACATGTCATGCACGACATGGACGGCAAAATAGAAGCCGTCGTTGACGGCGGCGAATGCATCATCGGCGTGGAGTCGACGGTACTCACCCTTTGCACCGAGCCGCCCACACTTCTGCGCCCCGGTGCTGTCACGCTCGACCAGCTTCGCGGCATTATCGGTGAGGTTGCGGTCGACCCGTCGCTGCTCACCGCGCTTGATGTTACTGTGCGCCCCGCCTCACCCGGGATGAAATACAAGCACTATTCACCCGAAGCCGAGGTCATTATAGTCAAAGGTGCATTGGACGATGTTGTAAAATATATCCGGCAAAACGGCGGCGAAGCGGCGGTGCTCTGCTTCGACGACGAGGAAGCGTACTTCGGCGGCTTGACGGTTTTCAGCTTCGGTGCCGAGAACGACCCGTCGGCACAGGCACACAACCTTTTCTCGCTGCTGCGCAGAGTCGACGAGCTAAAAATAAAAAGGCTTTTTGTCCGCGCGCCGGAACCCAGCGGCGTTGGGCTGGCGGTTTACAACCGGCTGCTTCGCGCGGCCGCGTTCAAGGTTGTTGAGCTATAAAAATTCAGGAAAGGACAGCGATTTCGAGTGTTTGTAATCGGGTTGACGGGTCCCACAGGAGCCGGGAAATCAACGGTCTCCCGCGCGCTGTCCGACCACGGCTTTTTCGTTGCCGACGGCGACCGCTACGCGCGCCTTGTCACCGCTAAAGGCTCGTTTGTCCTTGAAAAGTTAAAGAAAGCTTTCGGGTGCGACGTCGTGCTCCCGTCCGGCGAGCTTGACCGCCGCTGCCTTGCAGCGCGTGCTTTTTCATCACCCGACGCCACGGCACTTCTTAACGATATTATGCACCCGCCTATTACCGATCGGATTTTTTCGGACATCCAAAAGGCTGAACGCGACGGCTTCGGCACTGCCGTCATCGACGCGGCGGCGCTGCTCGAAAGCGGCATTGCCGACAAATGCGATTTGCTTGCCGTTGTCACAGCGCCCGCGGAGGTTCGGCTCCAACGTATTCTTTCACGAGACGGTCTGACTCGCGATGAAGCGCTCCGGCGCATGAAAGCTCAGAAAAATGAGGAATACTATGAGCGGTTCGCTGATATTATTATCAGGAACTATCCGCCGTATATACTCGAAAACGAGCTTAAAAAGCTGTACGACGCCGCCGGAAGGAAACGGTTTGAATAAATTCAAACCACAAAAATTGTTAACGGGCTGAAAGCCCGTTTACCGCTGAATCGGTACCACAATTTTTGAGACGGGAGGATTTATTCATAACTTTTTGTGATGAATAAATCATGTAATAATTATGAAACAACATTCTAAAGTCAAACTGTTCAAGCGGCTTTTCGCCCTGCTGTTCGCCGCCGCCGTGGTTTTGATGTCCGCGGTCACGAGCGTCAGTGTGATGAAAGCGCTTTATCCGATGAAATACACCGATATCATCGCAGATTATAGCGCACGCTTCGGTATCGAGGCCGAGCTTGTCTACGCCGTCATCAACACCGAAAGCTCGTTCGACCCCGAGGCAATCTCCGATGTCGGTGCGCTTGGGCTGATGCAGATGATGCCCGACACGCTCGACTGGATTTGCGGCAAGACTGGCGAAACGCTCACGTTCGAGGATTTAAAGAACCCCGAGGTGTCGGTGCGCTGCGGCACGTTTATGCTCAAATACCTGCTCGACGAATTCGGAAGCACCGAGACAGCGCTTGCCGCCTACCACGCCGGTCGTGGCAGGGTCAATGAATGGCTTTCGGACAGCGCCGTTTCGCCCGACGGCAAAACGCTCGACAACATACCCTACCGCGACACTGCCCACTATGTGAGCAAGGTCACAAGGGCTGTAAATATCTACCGAAATTTATATGACTGAACATGAAAGGATGATTTTAATGGACGAAAAGACAGCAGCCGAGCAGCTCTCCGAAAAGCTTTTATATAAGCCGGAACATGCCGCAACAAAAATGGACGACGAAGAGATTAAAGCGGCCGACGACTTCTGCGAGGGCTACATGCGCTTTTTAAACCTCTGTAAAACCGAGCGCGAATGCGCCGCTTATTTCAAGGAGGAAGCCAAAAAAAGAGGCTTCAAGCCGTTCGACACCGGCAAAAAATACAAACCGGGCGACAAAACTTATCTTATAAATCGGGACAAGTCCGTTATTCTTACGGTTTTCGGCAAAAAGAGCTGCGCCGAGGGTGTTCGTATCGCGGCGGCGCACATCGACTCGCCGCGCATCGACCTTAAGCAAAATCCGCTTTATGAGTCGGAGGAGCTTGCGCTGTTAAAAACCCACTATTACGGCGGCATTAAAAAATACCAGTGGACTACAATTCCGCTGTCTCTCCACGGCGTTGTCATTTTACAGGACGGTACCTCCGTCACCGTTTCGGTGGGCGAAAACGACGGCGAACCGAGGTTTGTCATCACCGACCTCCTGCCCCACCTCGCCGCCGAACAGATGAAGCGCCCCCTCGACAAGGGCATTGAGGGCGAAGAACTCAACATTCTTGTCGGTAGCCGTCCGTTTAAAAGCGACAAGGGCAGCGAGCTGGTTAAGCTCAACATCCTAAACATGCTCAACGAAAAGTACGGCATGACCGAGACGGACTTTTTAAGCGCAGAGCTTGAGCTTGTTCCGGCGTTCCCGGTGTGCGACATCGGCTTCGACCGCAGCCTTATAGGCGGCTACGGCCACGACGACCGCGTATGCGCTTACCCCTCCGCGATGGCGGCTTTCGACTGCAAAGCACCCGACTACACCGCCGTGACGGTTTTAACCGACAAGGAGGAGACGGGCAGCGACGGCAACACGGGTTTAAATTCGTCATACCTGAAATACTTCATCGAGGATCTCGCGCGTATGTCAGGCGTAGAGGGTCGCGATGTGATGCGCAAATCGGAATGCCTTTCGGCGGACGTCAACGCGGCCTTTGACCCAACCTTCCCGTCCGTGCTCGAAAAACGCAACGCGTCCTTCGCCAACAAGGGCATTGTGATGACAAAGTACACCGGCTCACGCGGCAAGGGCGGTACGTCCGACGCCTCCGCCGAGTTTGTCGGCAGAATCCGGCGCATTTTCGACGAAGCAAACGTCATATGGCAAATCGGAGAATTGGGTAAGGTAGACGAGGGCGGCGGCGGCACCGTCGCTAAATATATCGCCAACCTTGACATAGACGTTGTGGACGTGGGCGTGCCCGTTTTATCGATGCATTCGCCGTTTGAGGTTGTCTCAAAGCTCGATGTCTATATGTCATATAAGGGCTTCAAGGCGTTTTTCGAGGCTTAAGCCGTCGACTGTAAAAGAAATGAAAGGAAGATGAAATTGTCCGCACTTTACGAGTATATCAAATATCTGCTCCCCAGCGGCATTGCGTGGTTTTTGTCCCAGCTCATTAAAATCATAATTTGCGCCTCAAAAAATGAAAGTAAAAACATGTTTGTTGCCGGCGGTATGCCGAGCGCCCACACGGCGGTTGTTTTAGCGCTTGTTGTTCGCCTGTTCTTTACGGTAGGCTTCGGCTCGCCGATATTTGCCATCGCCTTTGTCTATATGATTATGACCATTTTCGACGCGGCCAACGTCCGGCTGATGACGGGCTACCAGTCGGTTGAAATCAACCGGCTGATGCACAAGGTCTATTCGGACAAGCCGGAAGAAATTAATGAGCTTAAGGTAGTAAAGGGGCATACCTACCCCGAAATCATCGTAGGCGGCATCATCGGCATCGTGTTGACCTGCGTGTATCAATTAATTGAAACGGCACTGCT
>CAZDWM010000062.1:0-10633 GCA_964509145.1 uncultured Eubacteriales bacterium
CTAGTTTTGTGCGCCTGTCTTTACCACGTCAGCCAAATTAAAATGTTTCAATCTTTTGTCCTTTCATATAAAAGTTATTTGTTTACCCGTAGGGCGAACACAGTTCACCCCTACGGGTTGCGTCATTATGTTGCGGGCACTAACCGCAGCGTCACAATTTCGTGCGGTTTGACGGTGAAGTGTATCTGGTTGTTTTTCGCCTTGACGGTGACGCTACTGTCCGGCTCGCCGATGAAGTTTTCAGCGGTTGCTTCGCTAATCGGGGCGCAGAGCGTCAGACAGGCATCTGTCGCCCGTCCGGCGGATTCCCACAAACGTGCGATGATGTCCGTTCCCTCAAAATACAGCGCGGACAAAACAACATTCGGCGAGTCTACGGAAGCATATGAAGCGTTCGGCGGCAAAAACAGCGCTTGCTTAAGGCTTCTGTATGGCTTCATTACAACAGGCTCGCGCCCCAACGCCGCGGCGTCGTTGATGAAGCTTGAATCGGGCGTACCTGTAGGTGCGACGATGATGGCATGGCGGAAGGTGTGCGCGCCGGGGCTTTGGAACAGGGCGGCGTTCATATATTCCTCGCAGGTGTCCTTGTAGGGATAAGCCGTGTTGATGAGCAGACAGGCGAGCGAGCCTTCATTTTTGTCGTAACGATAATACCGGTCACCCGACTGGTGGCAGAGGGCGACGGCGGCGCGTTCGTCCTTGGCGGCGGCAAAATCCTTCGCAAAAAACAATCCGTCCCACTGGCGGTGGAAATCGCTCCAGTCCGTCTCTCTGTCGTTGTAAGGCTCGTTGTCGATGTCCTTTTCCTCGCTCCCAAAAGGGATGCCTCCGGACAGGCGTGCGCTGTCGGAAACAGGAATTTTAGCCGCGAGATAACCGGCACAGACGGGGTAGTTGTCCGTGTGCGTTTCAAATTTAATCACTCTTGAGCCATGCTCGACGGTGACGGTTTGTGTAAAACTTGCGACGCCGTCAGAGCCGGACAAGACACAGCGATAACGAAGCGGTCCGGCCTCGGTGACAACATAATTAATCCATTTAACGCGCTGTCTGCCCGTTTCGGGTCCCGCATGGAGGCCGCCCTTGTCGGTGTCGATGGCGGTAAACTCCAGCGTGTTCCAGCAAACGCCGCCGCAGTCGAGAGCAGCGCCTGTTTCGGTGTCCGTAATCGTTTCAAGATTGCCGTTACGAAAGGAAAGACGGATAAGACCGTTATCAATATAAAAAGGCTGGTCGGAGTGTATCAACTCCGGCTTTTTTGACCGGACAAACACCCCGCCGTCGCGGCAGGAGATATCACCGCTCTTGACAGCGACGATGTTGACACCGCTGGGCGGGAGTGCGATTTTGACAAGCAACCGATGTTCCCACGCCTTGCCGGAATATTCGAACGGTTCAAGAATCTGGAAATCGAGCGATTCGCCGCTGCCGTCGCACAAAGCGAGACCTTGCGTGTCGCCGCAGGGCAGGGTCAGCCCGATAACTGTATCAACTGCTTTGTCGTGGCTGTTGAAAACGACGGCGGCAGTGTTGTCGGGCAGCAGAAGGGCTTCGGTAATTTTACGCATTGCCTTTTCACGCAGTATACTCGCGGTCTCTAAAGCCCTCTCGGCAAAGCTGAACAACGCGTCCCTGTCCTCCTCGAAAACCCATTGCGACGCATGCGCCGAAGCTGTCAGGTTTGATTCCCAAAGTGTGTCTGTTTCGCTGTATTCGCCCATGTCCAGCGCCGACGCGAACGTCATCCACTTTTCAGCGTCGGCTATCGCCTCGGCGCTTTTAATTCGAAGCGGCGCGAGCCCTTTTTCGCCGCCCCACGCGACGTTGTAGCAGACATCGCAGGGGTCAATCGTACCCTTAACAACCGTCAGACCGTCGGCGCGTTTTTCGAGCGCTTGAAAGAAAACGGGCGGTGTCGCATAACGAATGGCTGAGGTCTCTCGGACGTTCCACTTTTTAATAAAGCCTGTGATATCGAGGTCGGTGTTGCTGTTGAACGTTTTAAGCGGCAGGTTGTCGTCGCTCGCCTGAGGCAGCCAGACGAGGTTGGCGGGCGCGTTGTCGGCAAACCTTTTCAGCTCGCGGTCATACAGCGCGCAAACCGTTTCGTCCCAGTCGCCACCACCTGTTAAAAGTACCGCCGTTTTTTGCGAGGACATCGCGTCATATTCCGCCCACCAGCACAGCACGGCGCTTTTGTCGAGCCCTTCCCAGACAAAGCCGTGAGGTATGCCCTTTTTCTCAAGCACGCCGTAGGGTCGTCCGGCACGGAAATAGCGGTAACCCGCCTTTTTTAAAAGCTGCGGCAGCTGCGGATGACCCAACACCACATCAACCGAGTCGGCGTGAACGGTCAGGTCGACTCCGGGAAAAACGTCGTCAAACCTTTTTCGACCGATGACAAGGTTACGGATGTAGGCCTCGTCCGCGACCATATTCGGACGGACATTTGAAAACGCGCCGCATACCGCCACGCGCCCAGACTTGACGGCCTGACGAAGCGGCTCTAAAAGAGCGGGCTTGCGCTCAATCAGCGGCAAAAGCTCGGTGACAAAGCAGTCCATGTACCAGACGGCTGCCTTATCCCGTTCGAGCAAAGCTAAAAGCTCCTCAAAGACGGCAATATAGCGCAGCTCGTGCCACTGCCGTGTATGGCACCACGACCAGTCGGGATGTGTATAGGGAATTACATAAATCGTTTTGCCGTCGAGCTTTTGTCGGATATCCTCAACCTTGCGTGTGTCCATGCCTCGGCGCACCTCCGATTTCAACGTAAATTTGAAAGCAATAATATAACATTAGCATTTGCGAACGCATTCGTCAAGCGTGATATTTATCAGTAATTTCTAAGAAAATGCCCAATTATCTCCGTCGGGCAGTTGTATTCACTCGCTTTTTATGATAACATTGAACTCTGTATCATGAGTAATTTTTACCCTTTGCAAACATACTACAAAATAATAATATTATATATTTTGGAGGCGACACCATGACATTGAATGAAAAAGCTGAGACGCTGGGTTCTCTTATGGGCTCGTCCGTGTGGGCGACAAGGATTCTGTGTGAACTGAATTACGCAAGAGGCTTGTCGGCGGTCTGCGGCGGCGCGTACGATGCGCTTGTCGGTCAGGCGGCCGACGTTTTGTTGGCGGCACGGGAAAAGGACGGGGTTATCACCGACGGCGCGGCGTGCGAAGCGGAGCAGGTTTTACTGCCGCTTCAGGAAAAGGCTAAGAGCTACCGCGTTCACTGCATCTCACACGCGCATATAGACATGAACTGGATGTGGGGCTATCAGGAAACGGTTTCCGTCGCGGTCGATACCTTCCGCACAGTGCTTGACCTGATGAAGGAATACCCCGGCTTCACCTTTGCCCAGTCGCAGGCCTCCACCTATGAGATTCTTGAAAAATACGCACCCGACATGCTCGACGAGGTGCGCAAGCGCGTCCGTGAGGGCAGGTGGGAGGTGTCGGCCTCCACGTGGGTTGAGACCGACAAGAACATGCCCAACGGCGAGTCCCTCGCGCGGCACATTCTTTATACAAAGCGTTACCTTTCAAGCCTGCTGGGCATTCCGGCGGAAACACTGAACTTTGATTTTGAGCCGGACACGTTCGGCCACAACATCACCGTGCCCGAAATCTGCGCCGAGGGCGGCGTTAAATACTACTACCACTGCCGCGGCAACGCGGAGGAAAACAATGACGCCTATGTATGGCGCGCGCGAAGCGGCGCGGAGCTGCTCGTTTACCGCGAGCGCCATTGGTATAACGGATCAATTGAATACGATATGTTCCGCGATACGCCCGCGCTGTGCGACAAAATGGGCGTCAACTGCCTACTCAACGTTTACGGCGTGGGCGACCACGGCGGCGGCCCGACGCGGCGTGACCTGAACCGTCTGGTCAAAATCGCTTCGTGGCCGATTATGCCGACGGTGTTTTTCAGCACCTACGGCGCGTTCTTCGCAGAACTCGAGGCGTTCAAGGCGAAGCTTCCCGTGCGAGAGGGTGAACTGAATTTTATCTTCAACGGCTGCTACACATCTCAGTCGCGCATAAAGATGGCAAACCGCATCGGAGAGGACAGACTGTACGAGAGCGAAGCACTCGGCGCGGCGGCATCGCTGCTGACCGACACCGACTTCCGCGACACCTTTGAAACAGCGTGGCGCGGGATTCTCTTCAACCATTTCCACGATATTCTTCCCGGCTCCGGCGTCATAGACACGCGCGAATATGCCATGGGTCAGTTCCAGAGCGCCATGGCGGCCGTCGGCACCAACGCTAATGTCGCCATGCGGGCGATTTCCGAGCAAATCGACACATCCTCCATCCTTTGCGTGCCCGACGGTGAATCAATTTCCGAGGGTGCGGGCGTCGGATATGAGGTCGGTCAAAAGAATTTTTATGCCATGCCGCATTCCGAGCGCGGCATGGGTAAAAAGCGGATTTTCCACCTGTTCAACACCACGCAGTACGATTTCGACGGCGTGGCGGACATCACGGTTTTCGACTGGAATTACGACGCCGACCGCGCCGTTTTCGCCGACGCGCGTGGGTGCGAAACCGGTGCCAAGCTCATGTCCGACGGCTCCGGCTACTGGGGACATAAATATAAAAAATTTGCCGTCGCCGTAAAGGTTCCGGCGTTCGGCTGGGCTACCTATATACTCGACGCTAAAGCGGCGGAGTTGTTCGGCATTCCGTCCGTCGGCAACCGCGTTGACGACTACACCTGCGCCGATATCGTCCTCGAAAACCGGCTCATAAAAGCTGTATTCGGCGGTAAAACAATGGCGTTGCTGTCACTGACGGACAAGGCGACGGGCAAGGAAATGATTGCGAAGCCCGCCTGCTGTTTCCGTCTGATTACCGAAAACACGGTGCACGGCATGACGTCGTGGCGTGTGGGCGATTATATGACCATACAAAACCTCAACGAGACCTTGCCTGTAAGAATTAACGACAATGACATGGGCGGCGTTCGGCAGCAAATCAAATACGACCTGCCGTTCGGCAAGCGCTCTAAGCTGAGCGTCACGGTGACGCTCGACGAGGGCAGCCGGATGCTTCATTTCGACACAACGGTCGACTTTCACGAAGTCGGCGACAAATCCGGCGTGCCGCAGTTGAACTTCTTTTTACCCGTCGGCTATGCGGCCAAGGGCTACCGTTACGACGTTCCGTTCGGGACGCTTGACCGCGACGCGCTTGAGGGAGATGTTCCGGCCAATTCCTTCTCAGCAGTGCTGCCGGAGGACGGACAGGACAGCGCCGTGATGCTGATATCGGATTCAAAATACGGCTTCCGCGGTGTTGACAATTCTGTTGCGTTAAGCCTCATCCGTGCGTCCTACGACCCCGATCCGTACCCGGAATACGGTATTCACAACATTCATATCGGCGTCGGGCTTGCGGAAAGCGCCGACAACGGGACGCTTTATAAAATAGCGGCAGCCTTCGTCCATCCGCTGGCTGTCTGCTCGGCAAGGGGCGGTTCCGGCAATTTACCTCTGGACAGCCAATTGCTAAAGGTTGAAGGAAATGTTCACATCAGCGCGGTAAAGACGGCTGAGGACTTCAAAGGGCTTATGGTTCGCCTGTCGGACGAGACGGGCGACGGTGCCGACTTTGCCCTGACATTCACAACGCCGCCCTCGGAAGCGTTTGAAGCGGACATCAACGAAAATGTACGCGGCAGTCTTGAGATAGAAGGTTGCGCGGTCAAGACCTCCGTCAAGCCGTTCGGCGTCAAGACGGTTCTGGTCAAATTTTAAGAAATATAAGGAGTTCTTTATGTTCGACGTTGCGTGCGTCGGCGTGCTGGTTGCCGACACGGTCGTTCAAACCGTCGAGCGGATGCCCGGGACGGGCAAGCTCGCGGTTTACGACAACATCAGCCTTTACAGCGGCGGCTGTGCCTCAAACGCCGCCATAGATTTAGCTAAGCTCGGCGCGAAGGCCGCCATTGTCGGCATGGTAGGGCAAGACGGCTTCGGCAGCTTCTTAAAAGCGGAGCTAATAAAATTCGGAGTGGACACAAAGGGACTTAGCGAAAGTGACGCCGCATGCACATCCGCCTCCGTCGTACTGATTGACGGGAACGGCGAGCGGTCATTTATACACGCTTACGGTACCAACGGCGTGTTCCGCGAAAGAGACGTGGACTATTCCGTCATTGACGCGTCCGGAATCGTCTTTGTGGCGGGCTGTATGCTCATGCCGTCCTTTGACGGAGACGACTGTGCGGCTGTTTTACGCTACGCAAAGGCGCACGGCAAAATAACGGCGCTAGACACGGCGTGGGACGACAAGGAGCGTTGGATGAAAACGCTCGCGCCCTGTATGCCTTACATCGACTATTTTATGCCCAGCATCAACGAGGCACAGCGTTTGAGCGGCGGAGAAACGCCGGAGGAATGCGCCAAGGTGTTTTTTGATATGGGCGTCGGTACAGTGGTTATTAAGCTCGGAGGCGAGGGCTGTTATCTTCAAAAGCGCCCCGACGATGAGGGTATCTATCTTAAAACCTACGAAAAATTTAAAGCCGTCGACACGACAGGTGCTGGCGACAGTTTTTGCGCCGGATTCCTCTACGGTCTTTCGCACGGTATGGACGCCGGCGAATGCTGCCGTCTGGGTAACGCCGTCGGAACTCACTGCGTCATGGCGTCCGGCTCGTCGACAGGTATCCGCTCCTACGAGGAAACGGTAAGGTTTATGCTTGAAAATCCGCTTGACCGATAACAAAGAAAGAGGTTTGACGCCATGAAAAAAGCCGCCAGATTTCTCTGCCTTGTGATGTCTCTTTTAACGTTGTTCGCGGTACTGCCTTTAAACGTTTCTGCACAGACCGACGAGCAGACGCCAAGAATCGTCGAAACCGTCTATCCGACGGACGACATCGTCGTGGCCGATATCATCGCGACCGAAGCGCCGTATTTGCTCGATAGAACAGGTGTTTTAGACTGTTCAGCCGCGCTGCAAAACGCTATTGACAATTGCTACGAACACGGCGGCGGTACTGTCTTTCTGCCTGCCGGAAAATACCGGCTTACGGGGAGCGTTTACATTCGACCCTTCGTCACACTGCGCGGCGACTGGCAGGATCCCGACAAGGGAAACGATTACGGCACGGTGATTTTAGCCGATGTCGAAAGTATTGACGATGTAAACCCCGCGCTGTTTTCTTTGAGCGGCAGCAGCGGTGCGATGGGACTGACGATTTACTATCCCCACCAGCTAATAGACGACATAAAACCCTATCCTTACACCTTTTATATAAACGGCGTCGGAGTGGGTTATATGCTCCAGAGCATCATTAACTGCACGCTGCTTAATTCATACAGGGGTATCGGTGTTTGCGCGGAGTTTTTAAACGGAATATCCGAATGCCATGAGATGACCACCATCGAAAATGTCAAGGGTACCTGTCTGCTTGAGGGTCTGCGTTCCTACAACTCGGCGGACGTCGACACCGTTAAAACACTTTATTTTTTACCCTTCTACTGGGCATCGGCGGGTGCGGAGTATCACGCTCCGTCGTTGGAAGCCGTCAAGGCTTATACACGCGCGAACGGCAGCGGTCTGATTTTAGGAGATATGGAATGGCCGGAGCTGTGCGATATCCGTGTCTCCGATTATTATTACGGTATACAGTTTGTGAAGGGACCGCGTATTGAGTTTTCCGGCGTGTTTTATGACATCTATCTGACCGGCTGTACCTACGGCATTTATGCCCCCGAAGGCACCATATCTGAAAGGGGACTGGGCTGGGGCATCGGTTTTGCGCGCGGCGTTATTGAAGGCAGTAAATACGCGGTCTATGATCGAAACGACGCTGCGGCGTTCTATACCGGTGTTACGCTGCTCGGCAGAGTAAAAAGCAAAAACACCACCGTTGAAAAGGCGGATTTCAGCGGCTTCTTAACCGATTACGCCCATACTTACGCTAAGACCGCGGCTGTTCTTTATCAGTTCCCGTCGAGCAACGGCCAATCAGACGTCAGCGCGTCTTTGCAGGCATTGCTTGACGAAGCGGGTCATACCGGCGGCGTCGTTTATCTGCCCGCGGGACAATACCGACTGTGCGCCCCCGTTGCGGTGCCGTCCGGCGTCGAGCTGCGCGGCTCGTCCTGCGTCCCAACACGCGAACAGAACGGTGACAGCCGAGGAACGCTCATCATCGCCGATTATAGCTATGACGACGTCAACGCCGAAGCGCTCATAACGCTTGCGGGCGACAGCTCCGGCATACGCGGAATTCGCTTTGTTTACCCCAAAAACAATCCCGCTCTTTTTGAGGGCAGCGGTGAATACCGCACCACATCCGCCGCCGTCAAAGCGACGGGCAACGGATGCTACGCGGTGAACTGCTGCGTCAATCTCGCGGGTATCGGCTTCCTTTTTGAAAATTGCGACGATTTCTACGCGAAGAAGTTAATCGGCTGCTGCATAGAATCCTTTATTAAAATAGACGGCTGCACGGGTGGGCTTGTTGAGGGCTGTCTGCAAAACGCCAACAACCTATGCCGCAACAATTATGCGTCGCTCGGCATCAGCGACCTTGACAACTGGCTGGATGGGGACAAGCTTTTCGATTATTTCTTCAATCCGATTTCTCGTAGGCAGACGGACTATATCACTGTTAAAGCTTCGCAAGAAATCACCGTGTTCAACACGTTTATTTACGGGGGCAGGAGCTTTCTTGCAAGCACCGATAGCTCCGTGTTCATATTTAACGTCGGCTGCGACGGCGAGTCGAAAGATTTTTATACGCTCAATTACACGGGCGGCGAGTCCGTTGTAATTAATATTATGAAAAGCACCACAGACGGCAAAGACGGCGAACGTCAGATTAACACCGACGGCAAAACAAAGCTGCGCATATACAACCGCATTTCCGTCGACAACAGCTATCACGAGCGCACATGGTTTGAAAATATATCCTATAAGGATGTCGGCAAAAGCGAACATATCACGGTCTTTTTACAGCCCGTTTATAAAATTATTGAATAGGTCGGCATATTCATAACAGGTATTTTCAATTAACGGAATTAAAGTTTTGTCCCTTTGCGCCATAAGGGACGGCACAAATCGGTTTCGCCGACCGGACAAACTTCCGCATTCTGCAAAAGGATGGTTATTATTATGAAACGTGCGCTTGCCGAGGAAGCAAAAAAACGGGCGGCGGAATATTTTCGAAAAGCCGGAATCGTAATGACGCCGGAGGAGCTCGAACTAATCGAGGTGGCGGACTTCGGGCTTGACGATTTACATGAAACCGGTCTGGAGCTGGTGGTTTACGTCAACACCGACGTCTATTGTGCCAAGGAAATGGTGCTGTTCCCGGATCAGACCTGCCCCGAGCACCGCCACGCGCCGCTGCCCGAAATCGGTTACAGCGGAAAAACGGAGACGTTTCGCTGCCGTTATGGCATTGTCTACCTTTACGTCGAGGGCTACGAGACAAAAGACCGCGTCTGCCATCCCGCCAAGGAAAAATCCGGCTGTTATACAGTTTTTCATGAAATCAAGTTATCGCCCGGACAGCAATACACCATTCCGCCCGACACACTGCATTGGTTTTCGGCGGGCGCGGACGGCGCGGTTATTTCAGAGTTTTCAACAACGAGTCGCGACGAGCTTGATATTTTTACCGACAAAGACATTAAAAGAACCACGGTTATAGAAGATTAAGACGGAGGAACATTGTATGCTGGTAAACCTGAACGATGTGCTTAAAAACGCACAGGAAAATCATTACGCTGTCGGTCTCTTTAATACGACGGATAGCGATATGCTCGAGGCCGCCATTGAAGCCGCCGAGGAGACGCGCTCACCGATTATTATCGGCACGGCGGAGGTGCTGCTGCCTTACGGAGAGTTATGGCTCATAGCGCCGTCGGTCGTCGCGGCGGCCAAACGCGCGTCGGTGCCGGTGGTGGTGCATTACGACCACGGCTTGACCTTCGAGCGCTGCATGGAGGCGCTTAAGCTGGGCTTTTCAAGCATCATGTTCGACGGTTCCGCCGGAGATTATGAGGGTAACGCGGCACAGACGCGCGAAATCGTGCGGATTGCCCACGCGTTCGGTGCGACTGTCGAGGGTGAAATAGGACATGTCGGAGAGGCGTCCACCGGCGACGAAGCGGCCGCCGACCGCTACACAACAACGGACGAAGCGTTGAAATATTTAAGCGATACCGGCGTCGACGCGCTGGCAATCGCCATCGGCACGGCTCACGGCGCATACAAGAACAAGCCGAAGCTCGATATAGGCCGCCTTGAGGCAATACGCGCTGCCGTCGACACACCGCTTGTTTTACACGGCGGTTCGGGGCTGTCCGACGACGATTTCCGTAACGCCATCGCGGCGGGCATTGCCAAGGTCAACATTTTCACCGACCTGTGCCTTGCGGGCGAGGACGGTATACGGCAGGCGCTCGGCGGGGGCAAGGATTACCTTGAGGCACGCAACCTTAAAAAGAACACCATCAAGGCGGCGGTCATTAAAAAAATTGAGCTGTTCGGCTCCGCCGGACGCGGATGATTGTTGACATAAAACCCATTCCGAAAGGATGTATACATAATGAATCTGTTTCTCGGAAAGTTACAAAACCTTA
>CAZDWM010000063.1:0-10582 GCA_964509145.1 uncultured Eubacteriales bacterium
TCGTCGTTTCGGGAACGGTTTCCTCACCTGTAGGGACGCATTCGGTAACTGTGAATTCCATAATTTCAGCCGTGGAGGCGTCGCCGTTGTAGGTGACGATAAAGCTGAATGTGTTACCGACGCCCTTATAGTTTACGGCAGTGAATTCGACGGTATAGGTCAGCAGCCTACCGTCGGCGGAGGTGATGGTAGCGACGGGTAGGTTGCCTCCGTAGAAGCTGTCTACGCGGCGGGTGATGTCGATATCAGACACATCGTTGATGTCAGCCCCTGTGACAAGAGCTAAGCTTTTAATACTGACGGTTATTTTTGCGGTGTTGTCCTTGTTAAGCTTTGTCCTGTTGATGCTGTAGCCTGTGACGACGGTGTCACCCTCGGCGGCAGCGAAGAACAGCGACGCGAAAGCCGACATCATAACAACAGCTAAAAACAAACAGAAAACGGTCTTTGTGGTTCTTTTCATCCTTTATACCTCTTTTGCGGAGGGGCGGCTTAAAGCGCTCGTTTCCTCCGTTGTATTCGATTGCTTTTTTGACGACCCGCCGACTAATTCGTCCGAGACGATTTCACCGTCAATCAGCGAAATGACACGGTCGGCGTAGGCGGCGAGCTCGGGGTTGTGCGAAACTAAAACGAGCGTCTCATTATAGCGCCGTGAAAAGCCCACCATCATGCGCATGATATCCCGCGCTGTCTTTGAGTCAAGGTTTCCCGTCGGCTCGTCGGCAAAGATAATTTTCGGCTTTGCGACGAAGGCCCGGGCAATGCCGGTGCGCTGCTGCTGACCGCCGGACATCTGCGAGGGGTAATGCTTGAGTCTGTTTCCTAAGCCTACGGCGCGCAGAACTGAAACGGCGGCGGCCTCCCGCGCCCTTTTTTCGGTACCGCAGAAGGTGAGCGGCAGAGCGACGTTTTCAACCGCCGTGAGTGTGGGCATCAGGTTGTAGGCCTGAAAAACAAATCCGACGTTCTTTTGGCGGAACGCGGCCAGACCGTTTTCGTCAAGCGCGGTGATGTTGACGCCGTCTACAACCACCTCACCCTTGCTTGGCTTGTCCATGCCTGCGAGCATGTTAAGCAGCGTGCTTTTGCCCGAACCGGAGGCACCGAAGATGCAGCAGATTTCACCGCGATAGATATTAAGATTAATATTTCGCAGTGCAACAACAAGCTCGTTGCCCATTTTAAAGCCCTTGCACAGCCCGCGTGCCGATATGACGGGCGTTTTGCTTTGTTCGTTGATTGCGTTCAGCCCCTTTCACTGAAGTGTGCTATCACTTGTATCACATTTTATACCGACAATAATACCTTGTCAACAGATATACCAAAAAATAACCATTTCTTAATCAATTTGTAACTGTTTTATGACAGTCGATAAAAGTCGTCTTATTCAAATGACATTGCCTGAAAGCAAACTCTAAAGGTAATAAAAATGTCAAATTTGGTTGCACAACATCTTGTGTAAATATTTTCAAATTCAACTAATTCCAAAAAATTATTGTCCGCAAGGGGTTGATTTAGGGGCGGGCTTTCGTTATAATAGGTACAAAGTGGGTAACAGAGGCATAAATAGGCAAGAATTGTACATTAAATGGAGCCTCAACCCCTCATGAATACAGAAGTCTTATTTCTTACTTCTTACTTTTTACTTCTTAAGGGGGTGGATGGGTTGGCAGAGCTTCTGGGTCAGTATTGGCACACTATAGACCAGAAAAACAGGCTGTCCGTGCCGTCGAAGCTGCGTATGCTGCTCGGCGACAGTTTTGTGCTCTGTTTGCCGCCCAACGGCGATAAATGCATCTTTGCCTATAGTAATGAGAGTTGGGAAGCGCTCATGCAAAAGCTCAACGAGAACGAGCCCTCCAAGGATTTAACGCTCCGCCAGAGGTTTATCCGCTTCAACAGCGACATTGGTGAGGTGGACAAGCAAGGACGCGTCACCATCAGCAAACGGTTTATCGACTTCGCGAACATTCAAAAGGACGTGTTTATTCTCGGAGCCGGACGCCGTGCCGAAATTTGGGCGGCGGAGGAATGGAACAAGATGTACAGCGAGCTTGAGCAAAACGGCAAAATGCCGCAGTTCGACCTTGCGTTTTGATAACTTCCAAAGCGCCGAAGCGGCGCGAATGGAGATAAAAGCATGAATTTTTATCACAGACCGGTGCTTCTGCAAGAGACGCTCGACGTGCTCAACGTGCGCGGCGGCGGAACTTACATTGACTGCACGGCGGGCGGCGGGGGACACTCGGCGGAGATACTCGCGCGGCTTGAAGGCGGTCGGCTTATAGATATCGACCGCGACCCGCAGGCCGTCGCGGCGCTCGAAAAAAGGTTTAGCGGGCACGGTGTCACTATTATTCACGACAACTTCTTCAATATAAAAAACATCCTTTCAACCCTCAGTATCGACGGCGCAGACGGTATTTTAGCCGACCTCGGCGTCAGCTCTCACCAGCTGGACACGGTAGAAAGAGGTTTCTCCTACCACACCGATGCGCCGCTCGATATGAGGATGAGCATGAGCGGACCGAGCGCCGCGGAGCTTGTCAACACGCTGCCGCAGGCGGCGCTCCAAAGGATAATTTACGCCTACGGCGAGGAAAAGTTTGCCCCGTCCATAGCGCGCAATATAGTCAGAGAACGCGAAAAAGAGCCGGTTTTAACAACGCGGCAGCTCGCGGATATCATCAGCCGCTCCGTTCCGGCCGCCGTGAGGCGTGACGGTCACCCGGCGCGTAAAACGTTTCAGGCGCTGCGCATTGAGGTCAACGGCGAGCTTGAGCAGCTGGGCGAGGCAATCGGGGACATGTTTGACTGTCTCAACCCGGGCGGTCGGTTGGCCGTTATTACGTTTCACTCCCTTGAGGACAGGACGGTTAAAAAAGCTTTCGCGGAATTTTGCTTAGGCTGTGTGTGTCCGCCCGATTTTCCCGTCTGCGTGTGCGGCAAAAAGCCGCGCGGGTTTTTGCCCTGCAAAATGATTGCCCCGGGCGAAGCGGAGACGGCGGAAAATCCGCGCAGCAGAAGCGCAAAATTAAGGGTTATAGAAAAATACTGATTTTATAAAGGTCGGCGAAAAGAATGGCAGTCAGAAACGGAAACGCTGCATACGATTTATCCCGCTATGAGCCGCTGCGCAAGACGCAGCAGCCGGTTCGTAATACGGCGATGCCGTTGCGTTCGCCCGTGCCTGTGCCGGTACAGCCGCCGGTCAAAAAGCCGGAACTTGTGCGTCCGAAGCCCAAGACGGCGGAGCAGGCGTGGGAGGAGCTTTTAGCGCTCTTCAAGCGCACGCTGAAGATAATAACCGTTTCGGTCTTGCTGTTTACTATGTTCGGCGCGCTCATCTACAAGCGCGCGCAGCTCGTCGAAATGTCAAGGCAAGAAACGGTTCTGACCGAGGAGCTTAAAGTTGCCCAAAGCAGAAAGGTCAGCCTCGAGGCGCAGTTCAATGCCCTTATATCCATCGACAATGTCGAGGAATACGCTAAAAACGAGCTGGGCATGGTTAAGCGGCAAAGATGCCAGACGAAGTATTTTGTCAATGAGGGCGGGGACAAGGTCGTTCTCGCGAACGGTCAGGCCGCTCAGAACGGGGATGGCGAATAACGGTCGTTTTTACCGGTGCTGCCGGCGGTTATCAAACAGATTGTCCCGCACATATAAATGAACGGTGCCGATACAATCTTATGACCTTGAGGTGAGACTGTATTTTACTTAGTCACCTTGAGGTTATGTCTTTCTGAGAGGTATATCATTATGGCCAACAGGACTTCCCGCCAGCGCCTGACTTGGCGGGCGATGTTTGTGATGCTCACAATTTGCGTCGTTTGCTTTGGCGCGTGCATCCTTGCACTTGCGCGCATTCAGATTGTCAAGGGCGACTACTACCGCGAGAAGGCCGCCGGAAATCAGCTGCACGACACGGTCATAGCCGCGGAGCGCGGCGTTGTCTACGACACCAATATGAACCCGCTTGCCGAAAGTACGAGCGTCAAAAAGGTCTATGTCAATCCGTCGCTCATCGGCGACAATGTGTCGGTACGCGAGACAATCGTTAAAAATCTGTCGCAAATTCTTGATGTTTCAGAGGAAAGTGTCCGGCAGAAATGCAGCATGACGAGCTATAAATATATGGAAGTTAAGACCAAGGTCGAATACGATGTGGCAGACAAGGTCTCCGAATTCATGAAGACATATTACACCGTTAAGGATGAATACGGCAACGAGGATAAAATTTATTATAACTACTACATCGGCATAGACCCCGACGTAAAGCGGTACTATTCAAAGCCCTTTTTCGCAAGCTGTGTGCTCGGGTTTATCGGCACGGAAAATTCGGGTCTTGCCGGGCTTGAGCTTGAATACAACACAAACCTGACAGGCGTACCCGGCAGAATTATCACGGCGCAGAACGGCGGCATGAACGCGAGCAGTATGCCCATTGAATACAAGAGCGTCTACGACGCCGAGCAGGGCAACAGCCTTGTCCTTACCATCAATGAGTATATTCAGAATTATCTCGAAAGCGCGCTTCAGCAGGCCTATATCGACACGCAGTGCGAGACGGCGCTTGGCATAGTTATGGAAACCGAAACCGGCGCAATCCTCGGTATGGCGAGCAGGGGCAAGGGCTATTACGACCTTTCATCGCCCTGGACCATTGCTGACACGGAGAAGGCCGCCGAAATCGACGCCATCGCGGACACCGACGAACGGCGCGCGGCACGCGAGGAAGCGCAGTATTCACAGTGGAAGAATATCTGTGTCAGCGACACCTACGAGCCCGGCTCCGTCTTTAAAATCATAACAGCGTCGGCGTTGCTTGAGGAAAACCTTGTCCCGATGGACGAGACGTTCAACTGCACGGGCAGTGTAGTCGCGGCGGGCTCAAAGTACAACTGCCACAAGCATCAGGGTCACGGCGTCCAGACTATCAGAGAGGCAATTAAAAATTCCTGTAACCCGTTCTTCATCACGCGCGGACTGCGGCTTGGAATTGACGGCTTCAACAAATATTTCGAGGCCTTCGGCTTCCTTGAGCGCTCCGGTATCGACCTGCCGTCAGAGACTAACTCGATTTACTACAAGATTGACGATATGATTCTCTCAAACGTGGCGAGCGCCTCGTTTGGTCAGACGTTCCAAATCACACCAATTCAGATGATAACCGCCTGTAACGCTATAGGTAACGGCGGTAAGCTTATGCGCCCCTATGTGGTGAAGGAGATACTCGACACCGACGGCAACGTCATTTCCGAAACAAAGCCCGTCGTCCGCCGTCAGGTCATTTCGGAAAAGACGTCGGAGACGATGCGCGACCTTATGGAGGGCGTCGTCAAGGAAGGCACCGGCAAAAATGCCTACGTTGCCGGTTACCGCGTGGCGGGCAAGACGGGTACTTCCGAAAAGGTTTCACAAAAAAACAGCACGGGCATTTCGTCCACATTTTGGGCGTCCTTCACGTGCTTCGCGCCCGCCGACGACCCGAAGGTGACGATGCTTGTTATCATCGACAGCCCCGTTGGCCCTCACGGCGGCGGCGCGATAGCGGCACCTGTCGCGGGTGAGGTACTGTCCGGCGTACTTGAATACCTCAACGTCGAGCCGCAATACACGGGAGATGAACTGGCGGCTCTCAAGATAACAGCACCCGAGACTGTCGGTATGGCGGTGGGCGAAGCGCAGAAAGCTATATCGGCGCTCAAGTTAACCTACAAGGTCAAGGGCAGCGGCGACACGGTGCTGTCGCAAATTCCCTCTGCCGGACAAAGCGTGCCGAAAAACGGCGTTGTGATTCTTTATACATCCGATGAGGCGAAGACGGAGACAGTCGCGATGCCGGATCTGACAAAGCTGACCATCACACAGGCGGTCAACAAAGCCGCCGCCGCCGGAATAAACGTGAACATAACGGGCAATTCTTTGCTTGGGAGTGAGCTTGTGTCCTACAAGCAAAGCATCGACTCCGGCAAAGAGGTCAGTTACGGAACGGTCGTAACAGTTTATTTCAAATCAAACATGGGCATCGCAGACCTTGACGAGTAATGCTGGAGGTAAAGGACATGAATCCATATATGAAGCTTACCGAGCTTTTTAAAAATCTGAATACGGCGTCAACGCGGCTTTCGCCGGATTTGGAGATAAGCTTTGTTACCGACAATTCAAAAAAAATCGTGAAGGGCTGCCTGTTTGTCTGCATCAAGGGTAAAAACTTTGACGGTCATACCGTCGCGGCACAAGCTGTGGCCGACGGCGCTGCGGCTGTCGTAACAGAGCGCGACCTCGGCCTTGCCGAACAGGTTATCGTCGGCAATTCAAGGGCGGCTTACGCCCTGATTTGCTCGGCGTTTTTCGGCGACCCCTGCCGTAAGCTTAAAATCATCGGCGTGACGGGTACTAACGGCAAGACAACTACCTGCTTTGTACTCCACGATATGCTTGAGCAACTCGGTAAAAAGTGCGGACTTATAGGCACGGTTAAAAACCTTGTCGGCGACGAGGAATACCCGTCACAGCTGACGACTCCCGACCCGTTTGAGCTTCACGGTCTGTTTCGGAAAATGGTCGACATCGGGTGCGAATATTGCGTTATGGAGGCGTCGTCACAAGCGCTTGAACAAAAGAGGACGACGGGCATACGCTTCCGTGCCGCCATCTTCACCAACCTCACACGCGACCACCTCGATTATCATCACAGCTTTGAAGCTTATCTCGCCGCCAAGCACATACTATTCGAAAACGCAGATCTCGCCGTCATCAACCTTGACGACCCCTCTACGGAAACGATGATGAAGGGTCTCGACTGTCCGGTCATCACCTTTTCAATGAAGAGGGATTCAGCCGACTATACGGCAAAAAATATACAAATCAGGAACACGGGCACGGAATATGAGCTTGTCGGTGAGGGCGTCATCGGCAGGGTGCACTTTGCGATACCGGGTAAGTTTTCGGTTTATAACTCAATGGGCGCCATCGTCTGTCTGACGGAACTTGGCATACCGTTCATTACGGCCGTCAATGCGGCCGGTACCGCGAGGGGTGTTCCGGGGCGTATCGAGGTTGTCCCGACCGATACGGATTATACTGTCATCATCGACTACGCCCACACACCCGACGGCCTTGTCAATATCCTTGAGACGGTGCGCGAAATAACGACAGGACGGGTGATAACGGTGTTCGGCTGCGGCGGAGACAGGGACACGACAAAGCGCCCGCAGATGGGTAAAATTGCCGTCGACTATTCCGACATCGTGGTTGTGACGTCGGACAATCCGCGCACGGAAAATCCCGACAAAATTATAGACGACATCATGGCCGGAATAGATAAGCCCCGTATTCCTGTCTACAGAATAACCGACCGTACACAGGCCATCGAAAAAGCTTTGAGAAAAGCCAAGGAGGGCGACACCGTCGTCCTCGCCGGAAAGGGTCACGAGACCTACCAGATTCTCGGCAAGGAAAAGATACACTTCGACGAGCGCGAAAAGGTCGCTCAGATTTTAGGCTGTGAATAGTTATTGCATGGGCGGTCGCCATTAATCTGACAATCGGGGTGTTTGAATGAAAAGGCTGACTGTAAGAGAAATTGCCGCGGCTGTCGGCGGTACCGCCGGATTTGACGTGGAGATAACAGAGGTGTGTACAGATACGCGCGCGCTTTCTCCCGATTGCTTGTATGTATGCATCGCGGGAGAGCGCTTCGACGGACACAGCTTTGCGAAAACAGCTGTTGAAAACGGGGCAATCGCCGTATTATGTTCAAAAGACACCGGCTGTGCCAATCAGATACTTGTTCCCGATACGCGCGAGGCTCTGCTGGCGCTCGCAGGATATTACAGACGGCTTTTTTCTATACCCGTTGTGGGTGTGACGGGCAGTGTCGGCAAAACGACGACAAAGGACATGACTCATGCCGTTTTGTCGTCAAAGTTTAACACACTTAAAACAGAGGGCAATTTAAACAACGAAATCGGTCTGCCGAAAACGCTTTTCCGCCTTGACGACAGCTGTGAGGCTGCCGTTATTGAAATGGGTATGAGCGCGCTCGGCGAGATATCGCGTTTGTCAAAGACCGCCGCGCCGACCTTAGGCATCGTCGGCAACATCGGCGTGTCGCACCTTGAAACGCTCGGCACGAGGGAGAATATCCTCAAAGCCAAGCTTGAAATCACCGACGGTATGGATGACGACGCGCCGCTCATTTTAAATGGCGACGACGAACGTCTGTACCACGCGAAGATACAAAACAGACCGGTTTACTATTACGGCATCGACAACAAGTTCTGCCGCTTCAAGGCCTACGACATCGAGACGGACGGCTTCGGCAGTATTTTTACGCTCGATTTCGGCTGCGGCGAGCAGCGCGTAAGGCTGCCCGTCGCCGGCATACACAACATTTACAACGCGCTCGCGGCCTTTACCGCCGGTTTTTTAATTTCCGTCGAGCCGGAGGCGGCCGCCGCGGCGCTCGCGCTCTACGAACCGACGGGTATGAGGCAAAGACTTAAAAAAATTGCGGGCATCACCTTCATTGAGGACTGCTATAACGCAAGCCCCGATTCAATGAAAGCGGCGCTGTCGACGCTTGCCGGCATAAAGGCTTTAAAACGAATCGCCGTGCTCGGCGATATGCTCGAACTGGGTACTGTTGCGAGGGATACGCACCGTCAGACAGGGCTTCTTGCGGCGCAGTATGGTATTGACGCCGTGCTGACTTACGGCGCGTTGTCAGAGGAGACGGCGGCAGCCGCTCGTCAGGGCGGTATCGGTACTGTTGAAAGCTTTGACGACAAAGAAAAGCTTGCAAAGCGTCTGCTTGATATCATAAAGCCGGACGACGCGGTACTTGTCAAGGGCAGCAGGGGTATGGCGCTTGAGGACGTGCTTAATATCGTGTACGGTAAGTTACCAACAACCGATTAACAATACAAGGTTGTATTATAATGTGTAGGTAACGGTCTTGACCGTTCTGCGGATTCATAACAGATAAAAATAGCATGAATCATTAAAAAGCAAGAAACGGAAAGGAATGAAAATGCGATGAACAGCACCGTTGCCCTTGTTATGGCGGCGTTCGTCGCGTTTATTGTCACATGGGCGCTCGGCTTCGCGCTGATTCCCTGGCTGCGCAGGCTGAAGTTCGGGCAGACCATTCTTGAAATCTACCCGAACGGATATAGGGGCAAGCAGGGTACACCCACAATGGGCGGCATCCTGTTTATCGCGGGTATCTTGGCCGCCGTCGTTGTGACATTTACAACCGACCGGATAGCGGGCGGCAGTCTCGCCGCTTCCGGCAGCCTTTTACCGTCGGAGACGCGTTCAAAGCTTTACAGCGGTTTGCTCATGGCCGTGTCTTTCGGACTTATCGGCTTCGCGAACGACTACATCAAGGTAGTTTTGAAACAGAATCTCGGGCTGACGATTAAACAGAAAACAGCCGCACAGCTTTTGGTGTGCGTAGCCTACCTGATGAGTTTATATTTAAGCATGGGGCACACTCCCTACACCTTTATTCCGTTCGTCGGTAACATTGAGCTGGGTTGGTTTTTCTTCGTGTTCGGCGTGTGTGTCATTTATGCCGCGGTTAACGCCGTCAGCATCACCGACGGGGTGGACGGACTTTGCTCGAGCGTAACGCTGACGACCGCCATTGCGTTGTCCGTTATCGCCATAATGAAAAACGCGCTCGGAGCGGGTGTCGTCTCCGCCGCTTTAACGGGCGGGTGCGCCGGTTTCCTTGTGTGGAACCGTCACCCTGCCAAGGTATTCATGGGTGAAACGGGCGCCATGTTTTTAGGCGGGATGGTCGTCGCGGTATCCTTCGCGCTAAACTGCCCTCTGATTCTCCTCGCGGTGGGCGTTGTTTATGTTATAGAGGGTCTCTCGAACATTATTCAAATCACCTATTTCAGGCTGACGCACGGCAAGCTTATTTTAAAAATGGCGCCGATACACCGTCATCTCGAGCTGTCAGGTTGGAAGGAAAGAAAAATAACAACGGTTTTTACGCTAATCAACATAATCGGCTGCGCAGCCGGTATACTTATAATGTATTACGGAAAATGATTTTCAGGTGAGTTCATGAAATCAAAAGTTATAGGTAAAAACTTTAAATGGCACGATGCTGTAGCCGGAGGCGGCTTTGACACGGTCTTTTTGGTGCTCGTGATGACACTGCTGACCGTCGGTCTTGTCATGATGTTTTCCGCGAGCTATGTCAACGCGAGCTATCTGTACGGCTCAGCATTTTACTTTATTAAAAAGCAGACGCTGTTCGCCGTACTGGGCGTCGTACTCATGCTGGTCGCGTCGCGCGTTAAGTATACCGTCTATAAGCGCGCGGCTTATGTAGTTTTAGGCATATCGCTTGCTCTGCTGGTGTTAGTTTTGCTGTTCCCGGCTCAAATCGAGGGCAAGGAGGAGTTCAAGCGCTGGCTTGCCATACCGGGGTTTCCCTCCTTTCAGCCGTCCGAAATAGGAAAGCTCGCCTTAATACTGTTTTGCGCCCGCGACATGGAAAAAAGACAAAAAAAGATTGACACGGACTGGAAGATGATGTTACCATATCTTATTG
>CAZDWM010000064.1:0-10480 GCA_964509145.1 uncultured Eubacteriales bacterium
CATCGAAGCAACAGCGCCCTACAACGCGGTGACCGGAAGCATCGTTTCGTGGAAATCCGGCAATGAAAGAATAGCCGTTGTCGACTCCGACGGTGTTGTCACAGGCGTTGCGGGCGGCATGGTCAAAATAACCGTCACAGATGAATACGGCAATTCGGCATACTGTTCAATCACCGTCAATTCTCCCGAGCCGAGAATCAGGATATTCTCCTATTCGGGGTCAACCTCAGTAAAACTCAGCTGGTGGGAGAGCTATTCGGATGCCAAAATGGATATGGGATATTCGGCCGTCAACTGCAATTCAGCCGTACATTATGTCTGGTCGAGCAACAGCCGCAGAGTCAGAATTGACCAAAGCGGCCGCATCACGAATACCGGCTATTTCAGCCGCTCGGCGACTATCACGCTGACCGCCTATGATTCCGATAACAATATCGTCGCCGAAAGCAGTATAACTGTCAAATTCTTCAAATTCGACTGGCAAAAGCACAAACTCGAAAATCAGTCTATAGTCAGCGACAATGTGTTTATGCAGAATCTTGATGAGAGCAGATTAAACTCAATCGAGCTAAAACGAAATCAAAACCCTGTTGCCGAACGTTTTTACAATCTGTTTGATTTTATCAGCTGCATCTTTTCGTACTTCGGTTTATTCAAAAGCTTTTAACAAATTTTAGTAAAACAGTTATTGTATAATTTTATAATGTTATAATATTTCATATTATGAGCGTTATCTGTTAACCGTGCTATTCACGGAAAATGAGTTGTCAGTGACGAAGGTTTGATTATACATCAATAATTTTACTTCTCTCTTCAATAAGCAGAATAAATCGTTCTTTTAAATCTTCCGGTAACAGGGACTCGTTGCACATGGCAATAAATGTTGGCTTCATAGAAACGAGCTTGCTTATCATCTTTTCGGCGGAGTTTCTCCCAATATCGCATTCGTCGGCAAATGCCAAGAAGTCATTTTTGCGAACATTCATTTTCTTCCCGTTCATTGCAAGGGCAAATTGTTCTTTGTCTTCAGGCATTATGACATTTACGGGCAACAGGTCGTATGAGGGGGACAAAACATATTTTCCACCGCCTTCTGTAGCTTCGATCAAAGAAAAATTCTTCAGATGCATATCAGAATTGCCAATGAGATATGAAAAAACCAACCGCATATAAAGCTCCGTCATATCAAGCTTCGCTCTTGAAGAGTACTTTAGAATAATTTTACTGCATCGTTCGTAAGATCCCTTATACTTGTCTTGTGTTAATCGTAAGTCAAGCTGACAGAAATCCTCCATGGCGAGCATCCTGACCTCGTTTTTTTCAAACACCCTATCAATACGCTTTGTAATATAGGCAAAGCTTCCGTCTTCGAGAACAAGTGCATGCGGAACGGTGGATATTCCAGCAGCATCTGCCATACACATTGCGAGCTGCTCGGCCTCGGGAAGTGAACGAAAATCCATGACCTGCGGTTTAAGGATGTATCCGGTCGGGTAATTTAAAAGCGTGAGTCGTGGTTTTTTACCTTCGGAAAGAAGATGAAGCGACAATTTTTTCTGTACACCCGGAACCGTAAATCCTTTGTTTGTGCTTTCTGCTGCAAGAAGCTCTAAGGTTTTCTCATCTATCTCTACCTTAGGCATAACCGATGTGCCGAAGAAGCGTTTTATACAGCTTTTATGCCAGCCAATCTGCTCGTCTCCCGAATGAAGAGGCTTACCGCAGCACATGCAATTCATGTTAGTTCCTCCTTGATGCTGACATTGCCGATGCTATCCTTGCAGGCAACAAGTAAAAGTCCGAAGCGGTCTTTTGTATCGATTTTCCAGTTTCGACTGACAATATCAAGCAGCCATCCTTCGGGAATCAATCCGTCGAAGAAGGAAAATAAAGTTTTTGAAGTATATGTTTCTTTGCTGTGCGGCAAGGTCAGCGAAACAGCACCGGCATTATCTCTTGAAAGATATTCAGCGTCATACGAGAAGGAATAGCCTTCGTCAGTTTCCGCAAGAATTCCTGCGAAGGTATTCCTTACATACACATAAGCGGTTCTAAAGGTATCCATTAATTTCTGTCCTTCTTTCCCGGCACAGCTTCCATATCGAACATATTAAGAGCAATGTTTACCTTGTCCATGCGAACCGTTTCTTTACCTTGCTCCAGCTCGCGGATAAAACGAAGACCCAATCCGGATCGCATTGCAAATTCTTCTTGGGTAAGTCCTGCTGCACGTCTGTTTTCTTTTATAAATGCGGCAATTTTGTTCATTTATATTATTGCCTCCTCAGCTTGAATTATGCTTATATATTACACCCTTTCGGGTACAACGTCAAGAGATTAAGTAAAAATATTACCCGATAGGGTGCAATTTTGATTTTTTATGAACATTTACACCCTTTAGGGTATAACGCTTAACAATATAAGCGTTATCTGTTAACCATGCTATTCGCGGAAAATGCTGGACAGGCGACGTCAAATGTGCTATTCTTATCTTCAAACTAACTTTCTATGCGGTCGGGAGTTTTAAGATGGAAGAAATGCTCAAACGGATTGAGACCTTGCGGCGTGAGCGCGACGCCGTCATTCTTGCTCACTATTACGTTGACGACGCGGTTCAGGCGCTGGCCGATTTTGTCGGCGACTCCTACTATCTAAGCGAGGTCGCGACTAAGGTTACGCAAAGGGTCATTCTGTTCTGCGGCGTTCGTTTTATGGGCGAAAGTGCCAAGATTCTCAATCCGCAAAAGACTGTTATTATGGCCTCGGCTGCCGCCGACTGCCCGATGGCACACATGGCCGACACAGACAAAATCGAGGAGATGCGCCGCCGTTATAATGACCTCGCCGTCGTCTGCTACATCAATTCAACCGCTGAAATCAAAGCACATTCCGATGTCTGCGTCACTTCGTCGAATGCCGTTCAGGTTATCAGGGCGCTTCCGCAAAAAAACATCTATTTCATTCCTGACGAAAACCTCGGACGGTATGTTTCCGGGTTTTTCCCCGACAAAAACTTCATTCTCGGCGACGGCTACTGCCACGTCCACACCGAAATAAAACGGGAGGACATTTTAAAGGCCAAGGAGTTCCACCCAGCCACAAAGGTGCTCGCCCACCCCGAATGCACCGCCGATGTGCTGGAGCTCGCGGACTATATCGGCAGCACCTCCGGTATAATCGACTACGCCACAAAGAGCCCCGACGGGGAGTTTTTTATCTGCACCGAAATGGGCACACTTTATGAGTTGAACAAACGTAATCCCGGCAAGCGCTTTTATTTTGTCGGTCACCGTCCGTTTTGCCCGAACATGAAAACCGTCGGGGTTGAAAATGTGTTGAGCGCTCTGGAAAGCATGAGCCCCGCAGTCGAGCTCGACGCCGGATTGATTGAAAAATGCGCGGTGCCTTTAAAAAGGATGCTTGAGCTTGCAAGAGCTGAGGGGAAATAAATGGACAGTATATATGACGTCATTATAGTCGGAACAGGCGCGGCGGGGCTTTTCTGCGCGCTGAACCTTCCTTCAGATAAAAAAACGCTGGTTCTCACCAAAAAGACTGCCGAGGAAAGTAACTCCTTCCTCGCACAGGGCGGTATCTGCGTCTTAAAGGATGAGAGCGACTATCATGATTATTTTGAGGATACCATGCGGGCGGGACACTACGAAAACAACCCCGTCTCCGTCGAAACAATCATCCGTCAATCCCCCGAAATTATCCGAGAGCTGGTTTCCTACGGCGTCGAGTTCAACAAGGATAAAAACGGTAAATTCGACTACACACAGGAGGCGGCTCACCGCGTGCCGCGTATCCTGTTCCACAAGGATATGACAGGCAAAGAAATCACCGGCAAGCTTTTAGCACAGGCAAAGAAGCGTACGAACATAGAAATCGCCGAAAACACGACGGTGCTCGATCTTGTTTGCCGCGACAACATATGTAGCGGTGTCGTTCTTAAAGACAGCTCCGGCGAGGTCAAGGCGCTCTCCGCCGGTTGCGTCGTTTTAGCGAGCGGCGGGCTCAGCGGCCTTTATAAAAACTCGACGGGCTTTCGCCATATCACGGGCGACGGACTCGCTATAGCATTGCGTCACGGCATCACGCTTGAAAATATCAACTATATTCAGATTCATCCCACCTCACTCTATTCCAAAAAGCCCGGTCGGCGCTTCCTAATTTCAGAGTCCGTCCGCGGCGAGGGTGCGGTGCTGCTTAATAAAAATATGGAACGGTTTACCGACGAGCTGCTGCCGCGGGACGTCCTCACAAATGAGATTAAAAAGCAGATGGAAAAGGACAACAGCGAGTTTGTCTGGCTGTCCATGACCCACATGGATCCGGAGGTAATTAAAAAGCACTTCGCGACCATCTACGAGCGCTGCCTTGAGGAGGGCTACGACGTGACGAAGGAGTGCATCCCCGTCACCCCCGCGCAGCACTACCATATGGGCGGCATCAAGGTGGACGCCAACGGCAAAACATCCATGGCGCGGCTTTACGCAGTGGGCGAAGCTTGCTGCAACGGTGTGCACGGAGCAAACCGGCTCGCGAGCAATTCGCTGCTTGAAAGCCTTGTGTTCGCCAAGGCCGCCGCGAAAAACATCACCGTTCACGGCACGCCACCCGATACATTGCCGTCAGATTTGAAGATTATCGATTACATGGATGCCGACAGGTTAGAAGCGGATTACAGACGATCGGTCTACAAAGAAATCGAAAGGATAAACCGCGATGTACGATTCTATAACAATGAAGTTGAATATAGATGACCTGCTGCTACAGGCGCTGCGCGAGGACATCACCAGCGAGGATTTAACGACGAACGCCGTCATGCCAAAGCCTCAAAGGGGTGAGGCACAGCTGCTGTGCAAACAGGACGGCGTCATCGCCGGTCTTGAAGTTTTTAAGCGTGTTTTTGAGTTGCTCGACGCCTCCGCCGAAACGAAGATGTTTTTCAATGACGGCGACAGGGTTAAAAAAGGCGACCTTTTAGCGGTTGTTACAGCGGACGTGCGCGTTATACTTTCGGGCGAACGCACGGCGCTGAATTTTCTTCAGCGCATGAGCGGTATCGCCACCTATACAAGAGCGGTCTGCGATATGCTTGAGGGCACAAAAACGAAGCTGCTCGACACACGCAAGACGACACCCAACATGCGCATTTTTGAAAAATACGCCGTTCGGGCAGGCGGTGGCGGCAACCACCGCTACAATCTGTCCGACGGCATCCTCATCAAGGACAACCACATCAATGCCGCTGGCGGAGTTAAGCAGGCTGTCGCTATGGCAAAGGCATATGCCCCGTTTGTACGCAAAATTGAGGTCGAGGTCGAAGATCTCGATATGCTTCAGGAGGCGATTGAGGCCGGTGCCGACATCATCATGCTTGACAACATGGACACGGCAACCATGAAGAAAGCCGTTGAAATCGTGAACGGGCGAGCCGTTACAGAGTGCTCCGGCAACGTGACAAGGGATCGAATCGCCGAGATTGCCGAAACGGGTGTCGACTATGTGTCCTGCGGCGCGCTCACGCACTCCGCGCCGATTCTCGACGTTTCGCTGAAGAACCTAAAGGTTTTTTAATGGAAAGCTGACAATGAAATATTGAAATTTATAATTTATGATTTTCTTACAGAAATAAACGACAGAACCCATGCGGGATCAGGTATAATTTTATTGGAGGGCTTTATCTTTGACGGTAGGCGTTAAGACAGGGAAGGTTAGCGGGGCAAAGACAGAAGACGGTTCTGTGTCTTGTAGGCGTTAGAAGTTACGGTAAGTGAACAAGATATAGAACCGTCTCCTGTCTTTGCCCTGTCTCCATCTACACATAATAACAACCAAATATGAGGTGAATGGAATGACTGTAATTGAATTTATAAAAGAAAAGCTGATGCTTGAAAACCGCAAGTATGCCGATAAAGCAGCAGACCATTTTGATTTTTGGGAACAACATATCAAGCTTGTTGTTAAGGAGGCGCTTATTCTGGCGGACGAATACAAAGCAGACAAAGAAATCGTCGAACTTGGCGCACTTCTGCATGATATTGCGTTGGTTTCGGAAACGGGGACGCGTGCGGAACATCACACAAATAGCAAACTCATCGCTGACAGGCTGCTTAGCGAATACAGTTATCCAGAAGACAGAAAACAGCATGTTCTCGGCTGTATTTTACATCATCGTAGCAGTAAGAATGCTGAAAACATCGAGGAACTCTGTGTTGCTGATGCCGATATTATTTCACATTATGACAATATACCTATGTGCTTCGGTTGCGCGTTCAAGTACAACATAATCAACACGGATTCGGTTGACGAGTGGATAAAGTATTTCGAGTACGACTGGAACGACTTGAGCGAACGGACAAAGGTAACATTCAAACCGCGGTATGACACAATAACGGATGTACTGTTCAAAGCATTAACAGAGTAGAACATTGCGGAAAGACAGGGGACGTTAAGCGGGCCGTCGAGATGGCAAAGGCATACGCTCCGTTTGTCCGTAAAATCGAGGTCGAGGTAGAAAACCTCGACATGCTTCAGGAGGCGCTCGAAACCGGAGCCGACATCATCATGCTCGACAACATGGACACGGCAACCATGAAGAAAGCCGTTGAAATCGTAAACGGCCGAGCCATTACTGAATGCTCCGGCAACGTTACCAAGGAGCGCATAGCCGAGATTGCCGAAACGGGTGTCGATTATGTGTCCTGCGGCGCGCTGACGCACTCCGCGCCGATTCTTGACGTTTCGCTGAAAAACCTAAAGGTTTTTAATTTACAATGTACAATGAATGTTAAACCCGGTTTGTGCGTTATTTTCACGCAGCAAACCGGGTCGTTTGTTTAATTGTACATTGTACATTTACTCACCTTTTTTTGAAAAAATTCGGTTGAGCAGCATCGTCACGCCGATAATAATGCCTATGACGATGAAAATACCAATCATTCCAAGCCCCATATAGCGGAGGTTGTCGATAAACGCGCCGGGATTTAACATCAAAAACATACAAAGCACCGCCTTACATAAAGAAGTTGAGGATGAGACCGCCCGCGATGACCGACGCGATCTGACCCGACATATTGACGCCTGTGGCCTGCATTAAAAGGAAGTTCTGAGGATCCTCGGCAAGACCCATCTTGTGAACGATGCGCCCCGACATCGGGAATGCGGAAATACCCGCCGCGCCTATCATCGGGTTTATTTTTTGCTTGAGGAAAAGGTTTAAAAACTTTGCGAACAGCACGCCGCCTGCCGTGTCAAAAATGAACGCCACGAGCCCGAGACCGAGGATGAGCAGCGTTTCTTTTTTAAGGAAATCACCGGCCTTCATCTGCGCCGCGATGGTGAGACCTAAAAACAGTGTAATCAGGTTGGCAAGAACCTTTTGCGCCGTCTCGGACAGCGAGTCGAGCACACCGCACTCGCGGATCAGGTTGCCGAACATTAGAAAGCCGACGAGTGAGACGGAGGCCGGAGCGATGATGCCGGCAATTACCGTGATGATAATCGGAAAAAGAATCCGGGTTGTTTTAGACACCTGCGCCTGTTTGTAGGGCATACGGATTTTTCGTTCATCCTCGGATGTCAGCAGCTTTATAATCGGCGGCTGTATAATGGGGACGAGCGCCATATAGGAGTAGGCCGCAACCATGATAGCCCCAACATATTGAGAGCCGAGCTTTTGCGCAACAACAATGGAGGTGGGGCCGTCGGCCGCGCCGATGATTGCAATGGATGCGGCATCCTTGATGTCAAAAAACACGGAGGCGGTGCACAGTGTGAAGAAAATGCCGAACTGTGCCGCCGCGCCGAAAATCATCAGCTTGGGATTACTTAAAACGGGTCCGAAGTCGATCATCGCCCCGATGCCGATGAACAGAATCAGCGGAAACAGCTCGTTGGCAATGCCGGCGCTATAAAGCGTGCTTAAGGGTCCTGCTTCAAGGTGACCGTTGAACCACTGGTCGACGGCACCCGACAAGGGCAGGTTGACGAGAATCGCGCCGAAACCAATCGGTAAAAGCAGCGTGGGTTCCATTTCTTTCTTGATGGCAAGGTATATCAGGATGCCCCCGATAAGCCACATAACCATCATCTTCCAGTCCAGCGCAAACAGGTTTTGATACAATACGTCCATGCTAACATCCTTTATCGAAATCGTCATTGAGTTTACTGATAATTATCATAAAAAACAACAGAACCGTGTTGGTTCTGCCGTTTATACGGGTATTTTTCGCGCCCGTTATCAAACTTGAAAAACGACATTCAGACCACCGGAAACAGGCAAAAAACCTCAAATAATCGGCATTCCACCGTTAAACGAAATCCTCCACCATTATAAAGATTGCCGCCATTATATTACAATCGGGTCGTTTTGTCAACAACAAAAACGACATTAACCGACGTTATTTTGCTTTTTATTACCCGTTGACTAAAGTGTGTTTTTAATGCTAAATTATAGTAGAAATCCAGCTCCTTTGTGATTGACGTTTTATAGATATAAACATCATATCACTTTAAGCTGGATTTCTATCTTTTTCTATAACCTGTTAATTATACTATAATAACTAATTAAACATTTCAGCTAAACATATCTGCTTTTAAAAATTACATCCTTGATGCGCGCCCTGTCGAGTGCGAAGCCGATGACGACAAACAGCATCGCGCTGCCGACAGCCTGAATCACGTTGAACGGCACGGAGGCGAGCGGCACAGTCCAGCCGCAGCTGTAGATAACGACCTCCGCGAGGTAGTAGCCGCCCACCGTCAATATCGCACCGGGGATGACGGCAAGGAGGTTTCGCTTTGTGATAATCTTCTTGCTCTTCGCGCTTAAGGACAACGTCATGAGCGACTTGATAATAATGGTCGGAATAATCCACATAACGGCACCCGAAAGCCCGTCGGCAAGGCCCCCGCCGACCGCCGCCGCAAGCATGGCGTAGGGAAACGGCAGAAAGCACGCCGCGAGATAAACAAACGTGTCGCCCAGATGCAGATACCCGCCGTTCGTCATGGGCGCAGGAATATGGATAAAGGTCATCACCGCAATCATCGCCGCAAAAAGCGCGGTGATGCAGAGGTTGAAAACGGTTTTTTTCATTGGTATCACGTCTTTCGGGGTAGAGTTATTTACCAAGGTTCAATAATTGCTCCCAAATTTGGAGTACCTACAAGTTTCACGTCAAATTTCAGAGAAGACTCAACTTTTGAGCTTGCGTTATGAATTCGCAACGAAACAGCCCAGCCATTGTCACATGTTATAATTATCGTATTCTTTGAATCAGGCTTGTATCGAATATCATAAATGCTGTTTGGTAGCTTGATTTGTGGAATATGTGTTTGAGGATGTATTCCTCCTGCGCTCTTGTTCAGGGTTCCAAAGAGATTGAACGCTTGAATTTCTGTCGTTCGGTTTGAATCTTTCGCTATTACTTTATAAAAATCATTTCTACCTAAAAGATATTTTATCAAGGTAGAAGGTATTTCTCCCGGATATGCCGCGTCTAATCTACGAAGTTCTTCAACAAAAGCATTCAACACCGGAACATAAATACATTCTGCCTTGTTTTGTATACTGCTCCATAATACATTGTTTATTTTATAATCATTAAGTTCAGCAAAAATAAATCTTATACTTGAAAAATATTGATCTGTACAAGGCTTTCCAAACCATAAATTACCGAAATCAATTGTGTTAGATAATCTTGAATGCTTAACAGCAAAATGATTATGCTTGCACGAAAGACCTATTTCCCATCCGTTTTGGCGTCTGACACATAGGACATCACGCACATCTCCTGTAATTCCGCGAGCATCTTCTTGAATGTTTAAAAACAGAGGAGCATTGTTTTGCGGGTTTTCCAATTGCGGTTCGAGCCACTTGATTTTTCTTACAGCCGCTTGTGCTGCCATGTTCATTTTTTGAGTATCAATGTCGTTTGCGTTTGAATAATATTTACGAGCAATATCTACGGAAGTAGTAGCTTCAATAACCACATCTTGATTTTGTGACAAAAAATCATAAAAGGCTTTTAAGCAAGCATACTCAAACGCCTTTCCTTTTTCAACTTGTCCGGGCATATGTTTACCCCTTTTTTATCATAGATTTTGGGGTACTAATAAATAAATCAAGCTCGCGATAAACTTCTTTTGCGACAACTTCGGCTAAACTGACTGGGACTGCATTGCCAATCTGCTTGTACTTGCTTGTTAAGTTGCCGACAAACTCCATATCCTTGGGAAATGTCTGAATCGCCGCTGCTTCCTGCCAACTCAGTCTTCGCGTTATGCCGTTTGTTCCAAATCTCCACTCATTCTCTCCTAACTTTATCATGTCGGGAGATGATGGGTGTAATGTAACCTGCTTGCTCATTGCCGGAATTGTGTATGACACTTCATTCCAGCTTCTTTTTCTATTTCGGCTCATGTATCTCGGTGAATATGAACCTTGACAAATATCTGTCACCTTAGGTTC
>CAZDWM010000065.1:0-10426 GCA_964509145.1 uncultured Eubacteriales bacterium
CCGAACCGAAAAGGAGCGAGCCAAGACCAACATGCTGCGCCAGATTTTCCAGCTGACCGCAATGATTTTAAGCATCGCCCTAACACCCGTCATCACCGGAAAAATCGGCTTCTTCCACACGTCGCTCATTTACGGCGGTCTTGCCGTCGCGGTCATATGGTATATGACGTTAAGCGCTCATGAGGACTTTTCGGCTATGGAAAAGCCGAAGCCCGGTCTGCTGTCGAGCCTCAAGGCTGTGGCCATCAATCCGAAATTCTGGATTTACGGCGCGGCGAACGCGTCATTCGCGGCGGCGATGGCGCTTTTACAGGCCGGTGTGCCTTTTTATGTCAAATATTATCTCCACGCCAGCGACACGTCGACGACAGTTATGCTGGGCGCGGCGATTATCAGCGCCGTTTTGTTTATACCGGTATGGTTTGTCATAATTAAAAAACTGACGTTTATGCCGGCGTGGCGGCTTTCGTTCTTCATTTTCCTAATCGGTTTGATACCGCTGTATTTTACCGGCACCATCACCCTCGCGACGGTTTTTGTTCTGCTGCCGGGCTTCGGTATCGCGGGCATTCAGGTTACAATGGATTTAGTGTCGGCACGCATCCTCGACGAGGATGCCGCCAAATACGGAATTCAGCGCGAGGGCGTCTATTCAAGCCTTATCGGCGTTTTAAACAAGACCTACAACCTGTTTTCGGCGCTCGGCTATCTGCTCGTTTTCAAGCTTTACGGTTTTGAGGACGGCAACAACCCCGGCAGCGCGCCCGACGCCGCCGCACGGTTTTTAACCGTCCTGTTCCCCGTTGCGCTGATGGTTGTGTGCGTCATCTCCTCCCGCTTTTTAAAATTCAATGAGTCGGAAGAAAAAAGGGAAAATACCATTCAAATCGCAAAAGAAGATTAAATATTTTCAAATATTCACTTTGAATTGTAAATTTGAGGAGGTTGTCATGGCCGTACTTACAATGGATTTCCATTCCAAGGCGCTTAAGATGAACACGCTCGTGTCCGTCGCGTTCCCCGATTCGGTACGCATCAAAAATACACCGCTTTCAAAAAGAAAGGTTCTGTGGCTGCTTCACGGATTGTCCGACGATGGTACCGGCTGGCTGCGGCACTCGCGTGTCGAGCAGTACGCGCAGGAGTACGGTCTTGTCGTCGTTATGCCAAGCGTGGGCAGGAGCGCGTACTGCGACAACATTTACGGGCAGAATTACTTCACGTATATCGCCGACGAGCTGCCGGAGTATTTTTCGCTTGTTTTCGGGCTTTCGCGGAAGAGAGAAAATAATTTCATCGCCGGTCTTTCGATGGGCGGCTTGGGCGCGGCAAAAATCGCCCTGACCTATCCCGAACATTACGCCGCGCTGGGCAGCTTTTCTGGTTTACTCCATTTGGGACCGCTACAGTTTGTCGTTAACGACGAAATGATAAACGATTTCGGCTTTATGTTCGACGCGGTTCAGGACGCCGACAACTCGCCGCTGAATCCGGCGGCTCTGTTAGATGCAAAAAAAGACAAGGGCTTGAAAATTTACGTTTCTTGCGGCAAGCAGGACGACATTTTGGTAACAAACCTTGCCTTCAAAGAGCGTGCCGATGAGCTTGGGATAAAAGTGACCTATGTGTTTGAAGACGGCACACACGAGTGGGAATTCTGGAACAGGCACGTAAAAAGCTTTATGGCTTTTTGTATGGTGTAGCATTTTGGAAAAACTTGTTTTTCAACATATTGTAAAAAAGGAAGCGGAGGGCGGTTATGATACCGTCGGCTTTGACGTACCCGAAAACGTTGAAAAGATTACCGTTTCCTACCGTTATCCGAGGATTATAAAAAAAGTCTCCGGCGGCAAGTTGAAAAACATTGTAGACCTCGGGCTGACAGACGGGGACGGCAAATTTTTAGGCTGGTCGGGCAGCGCGCGGCAAAGCGTTTTCGTGGGCGAATACGGCTCGACCAACGGCTATCTGTCGCAAAAAATCAAGCACGGCCGGTGGCAAATTATAGTCGGCGCTTACAAGATAAGCCCCGGCGGCGTTAAGGTGGAATACACCGTCGAATTTGAAGAGAAAAAAAGCCGACTTTTGTTCGGCGATCTTCATGTCCATTCCGACGCCTCCGACGGCGCGCTCGACATCCCCACACTCGCGAAGCTCGCCGTTAAAAAACGGCTCGACTTTTTAGGCGTCGCCAACCACAATAACTACGCCGAAAACCTGTCGCTGCCGCATATCGCGGGGCTGACGCTCGTACCCGTCGTAGAGTGGACACATTATAAGGGGCATATGAATTTTTTCGGCGTCACAAACCCCTTTGAAAACTCTTTTGTTGCCAACAACGAAGCGGAGATGAAAGCGCTCGTCGCCCATGCAAAGAAGCTCGGCGCGCTGATTTCGGTCAACCACCCGAAATGCCACGGCTGCCCCTACCTCTGGCGCGACGAGGAGGGCTTCGACATGGTTGAGGTCTGGAACGGACCGATGCGTCCCGCCAATGTGAAGGCTGTCCGCTGGTGGACGGAATTCTTAATGCAAGGCAGAAAAATCCCGATTATCGGCGGGAGCGATTTTCACAACCGGCTTGTTCCGACGCGTGTCGGCAACCCCGTCACCGCCGTCTATGCCGAATCGCCGAGTACGGACGGCATTTTATCGGCGCTGTCAAAGGGTCACGCGTTTGTCAGCTGTTCTGTCGACGGTCCGAGGCTGTCGCTGCGTTACGGTAGCGCGACGCTGGGGGACACCGCAAAAATCGAACGGGGCATCCAGCTTGAAATCGGCGCGACGGGGCTTCGCGGTGCAAGCCTTGTCCTCGTGACGCGGGACGGCGAGAAAAAGCTCGGCTCCGCTTGGGAAACGCTGAACGTCAAGGAAATCATCCTCAAGCCCGGCTTCGCCTATGTCAAGGCCGTTAGAAACGTTTTCAAGCAGGAATTTATACGCGCGATCTCAAATCCGATTTATTTCGACTCAGCCGAATAAATTTTCACAAAGACTTGAAATGTTGAATCAACAGTTTTATAATAGTTGCGTGCGCAACCGCTGCGCACGCAACTATTTTTTGTTTTGAGGTACTGATATGGCTTCCTATATGAAAAGCATTAACGTCATCAGCCGCTGCTGCGGTCTTTGGCGGACGGAAAAATTAAAGGATTGCGACATCGGCGACTGCCAGCACAGCTATATCTATAAAATCTGTCGCAATCCGGGGATATCGCAGGATGAGCTCGCGCGCAGCCTCTTCATCAACAAAAGCAACGCGTCGCGGCAGCTCGCCTATCTTGAAAAAAACGGCTTCGTCGAGCGAAAGCAGAGCGAAAAGGACAAACGCGTCACCCTCGTTTACCCGACGGAGAAGATGCAGCGTGTCCTGCCGGAGGTACGCGCGGCAATGCTTGAATGGAAGACCTATCTGACAGAGGGTATGACCGAGGAGGAACTGACCGTTCTCAAAGGTCTGCTTGAGCGTATGGCAGCACGAGCCGCCGAATACGCCGAGCGAGCGCTGCCCGAGGAGGACGGCGAGGATTAACTGTATATTGGCATAACGTAAACAATTTTCAAATAATGGAGAGAGCTATGGAACTGCTGACCCGATACTTAAAGCCCGTCGCCGGTATGATGACGGTCGGGCTGACAATAAAGGTTATGGGCACACTCGCCGAGTTGGCGCTGCCTTACATATTGCAATACATCCTCGACGATGTTGTCGTCAGGGGCGAGGTAAGGCCGGTTTTACTCTGGGGCTTAGTGATGGCTGTGTTTGCTGTGCTGTGCGTGGTGTTCAATATCGTCGCAAACCAGATGGCGGCCAAGGTTGCACGTGACGCCGCGAGAAAAATCAGGCACGACTTGTTCGCGGCGACGATGAATCTCTCCGCCGCCGCGACGGACGCCTTTACCATCCCGAGCCTCGAGTCGAGGCTGACCTCCGATACCTATAATGTTCACCATGCCATCGGCACGATTCAGCGCATGGGTGTGCGTGCGCCGATTTTGTTGTTGGGCGGCATGTTTATGACGTTTATGCTCGACTGGCGACTGGCGCTTGTTATGCTCGCCATGGTGCCGCTTATCGGCGGCGCGGTATTTTTGGTTACGATGAAGGGAACGCCGCTTTTCAGAAGCGTTCAAAGCAAGGTTGACCACATGGTTCGGGTTGTCCGCGAGGACGCGCAGGGAATACGCGTCATCAAAGCGCTGTCACGCGAGGAAAAGGAACAAGCGCGTTACGACGCGGTGAACCGTGATTTGGTCAAGGCGGAAACGAAAGCCTCCGCGACGATGGCGGCCATTAACCCCGCGATGAACCTCTTTCTCAACTTCGGTCTTGTAGCGGTCATACTTTTAGGTGCCGTCATCATCAGCCGTCCGGACGCAGGGATGAAGCCGGGTGTCATCATCGCGTTTATGCAGTATTTTACGCTAATTTCAAACGCGTTGCTGAGCATTACAAAAATATTCGTAATGTTTACCAAGGCCACTGCCTCCGCCGGACGCATCCTTGAGGTCATCGACAAGCCGGAGGACATGGCGGTTTACGCGCCGGAGGAATACCCGACGTCGGATGACGAATCGGAAATCCGCTTCGACAACGTGCGTTTTTCCTACAACAAGAAAAAGGACAATGTGCGCGGTGTGTCGTTCGCGCTAAAAAAGGGTGAGTCGCTGGGCATAATCGGAGCTACAGGCTCCGGTAAAACGACAATTTTAAGTCTTCTTATGCGGTTTTACGACGTCGATTCCGGTTCCGTGCGAATCGGCGGGCAGGATATCCGCACAATCGACCCCGACGAGCTTCACGGCTGGTTCGGCGCGGCAATGCAAAACGACTTTATGTTTGCCGGAACCATCCGCGAAAATATCGACTTCGGACGCGAAATATCGAAAAAGGATATAGAAAAGGCGTCGCGCACAGCACAGGCGGCGGCGTTTATCAATGAACTCGACGACGGCTATGAGCACCAACTCAACAGCAAGGGAACAAATCTGTCGGGCGGACAGAAGCAGCGGCTGTTTATTGCCCGCGCGCTGGCGGGAAATCCGCGGATACTGATTCTCGACGACGCCTCCTCCGCGCTCGATTATAAAACCGACGCTACGCTGCGTCAGGCACTCGCGGCGGACGACGCTAAGCGCACGACGGTCATCGTGGCTCAGCGCGTCAGCTCCGTTATGGGCTGCAAGCTGATTCTGGTTGTCGATAAGGGTGAGGTCATCGGCATGGGCAGCCACGACGAGCTGATGAAAACCTGTGATGTTTACCGCGAGACGAGCGAGTCGCAGATGGGAGGTGCTATCCTTGATTAACCAAAGAAAGAGCGAAAAAGCGGGAATGCCCTTAGCCCCGAAGTTAAGTCCGGAAGAACGCCGCAAAACGCTCCTGCGCATCGGCGGCTATATCTTCCGTTATAAGGGGCTGGTGGCGGTTGCCATTCTGTTGGTGCTGTCCTCAAACATCATCGCCCTGTTGGGACCGTCCGTTTCCGGTGACGCCATCGATATCATAAGCAGCTTTACCGGCAGTGAAATGGTCGGCCGCGTGCTGCCGCTTTGTTTGTCACTCGTCGCCATATATATCGTAAGCGGTGTGCTGTCTTATTTACAGTCGCTGTCGCTCATTCGACTGTCACAGCGCATCACCTACGATATGCGCAAGGAGATATTCAGTCGGTTGACGGAGCTTGGCGCGGGTTACTTCGACACCCACCAGACGGGTGATACAATCAGCCATATCTCCTATGATGTCGACGTCGTCAACTCCTCAATTTCAAACGACCTCGTTCAGGTCTGCGGCAGCGTCATCACGGTGTTCGGCTCGCTGTTTATGATGGCGAAAATACAGCCGGTAATGTTGGTTGTCTTTTTGCTGACGGTGCCGTTCTCCATTATGTTTGCCCGTATCAGAAGCCATAAAATCCGCCCGCTGTTTCGTCTGCGTTCGGCGAAGCTCGGCCAGCTCAACGGTTATGCCGAGGAGATGCTGTCCGGGCAGAAGTCCATCCGTGCCTACCGCCGCGAAAGGATTATCACCGACCGCTTTGACGCGCACAACGACGACGCGGTTGAGGCCTATTATCAGGCGGATTACCACGGCGCGGTCATCGGCCCCGCCGTAAATTTCATCAATAACATATCCTTGTCGCTCATCACCATTCTCGGCGGCATCTTCTTTATGTTCTGGCTGGGTAACGAAAACGGGACGATGCAGGTTATGCCGATATTTGCCGTTTCGTTGGGCGGCGTGTCGAAATTTGTTCAGTATTCCCGCAAATTTGCCGGACCCATCAACGAGTTCGCCAACATTCTCAACGACATCCAGTCCGCTATTTCGGCTGCGGAGCGTGTTTTTAGGCTGCTCGACGAAAAGCCGGAGCGTGCCGAAGACGACGTTATCGCCGATATAGGCGAGGTTGCGGGTGAGGTGGATTTTACAGATGTCAGCTTCGGCTACGACGCGGGACGAACCATCATCAAGGATTTATGCATTCACGCGCCGTCCGGAGGTACCGTTGCCATAGTCGGTCCCACGGGCGCGGGCAAGACGACTATTATCAACCTGTTGATGCGCTTTTACGATGTTAACAGCGGCTGTATCGCCGTCGACGGGCTTGATGTGCGCACGGTGCCCAGAAGCGACCTGCGCCGGTGCTTTACGATGGTGCTTCAGGACACCTGGCTGTTCTGCGGCTCTATCCGCGACAACATCGCCTACGGACGTGAGGGCGCGGGTGAGGAAGATGTTATAGAGGCGGCGCGGTCGGCAAAAATCGATACTTATATCGAGTCGCTGCCGGACGGCTACGACACCGTTCTGTCCGACGACGGCGTCAACCTGTCAAAGGGTCAAAAGCAGCTTATTTCAATCGCCCGCGCCATGCTCGCCGATTCACCTATGCTTATCATGGACGAGGCGACCTCAAACGTCGATTCCCGAACCGAAAAGAACATCCAGCGCGCGATGCGAAACCTAATGAAGGGGCGCACCTGCTTCATTATCGCCCATCGCCTGTCGACCATACAAAACGCCGATGTCATCCTTGTGTTGCGGGACGGACGGGTAATTGAGCGGGGCAGTCATGACGAGCTCATGCAGATGGACGGCTTTTACAGCAGCCTGTACAACTCGCAGTTTTCATAACCGAAATTTTCGTGCCGGAGGCGAACGTCCCTTAACGCTCGTCTCCGGTACGGTTTTTTTATTTCAGCCGACAAATTATTGTTGCAAAACAATAAAATATGTGATAGCATAATAATATAGAAATTTGAGAGGTGGTTTTTATGTTTAATATTATCATGAGAATTATTTCCTTTATAATGGCTTTGTTCATTCCTGCGTCGGCGGCAGGAAGCATAATGCCGGACATTGACCGCGCCGCCGCGACTGAGACGTTTTACGAATACGGAATGCTGTATTACACCGTCGACGAAAATAACGAGATAACAATTACAAGCGTAAAAGATACCGGCACAAGCTTGGGGGATGTTTCGATTCCCGAAGAGATTGACGGGAAGCCGGTAAAGTATTTCAAGTGCAATAGCGTTTACGACAGAACCGACATCGACAGTCTGACTTTTCCGTACGAGTGTGAGCTGCTGGATTTGGGAATTGTTTTTTCAGAAAACGAGCTTAGCATTCCAAAAGTTATATGCCCGAAATATTCGCTTGCGCATAAAGCCGCGTATTCAAACTATCTGAATTTTGAACTGACCGACGACGACGGCTCCGAAAATTTTGTTTGGTTGAACTGGTATATTGACGACGGCGAGGCATATATCTCGGGAATACGGGAAAGGTGGCACTGGTGTAATGTTGTGTATGACGAACCGGTAGATCCGTTAAATATACCTTCAGAGCTTGAGGGCTGCCCTGTCGTTTCCGTAGCGGGCATGTATGGAAGCGAAGACGCTCATGGTTACGGGATAATAAGTCTTAAAAAAGTAATCCTTCCGTCAAGCGTAAAGTGCATTGATTATATGGGCTTTTTTAATCTAAAGAGTCTCGAAAGCATTAATCTCGACGACGGTGTGGAAATCATCGAAAGCTCCGCCTTTGAAGATTGCTGGGGTTTGCAGAGTGTGGTATTAGGTTCAAGCATTAAACGAATTGGCAGCAGTGCATTTGTTGGTTGCATCAATTTAGATACCATAACCGTTCTAAGCAGAGACGCTGTACTTGAAGATTTCTGCTTTTCAACATACGACATCCTGTCCACTACAATTTACTGCTATGCCGGTTCAACCGCTCACGACTACGCGGTAGAAAACGACATGAATTATGTCCTCATCGACGAATCGTCGCTTGCGCCCGCGGCCGGCTCATCGGTTAATATCGGCGCGAACGGTCTTGTCAGAGGCGTGCCGCTCAGCGTGACGGCGGCGGAGCTTGAAAATCTTCTGTCCGTCGACGGCAGCGCGGAGATTCGGATAACAGACAACAGCGGCAACATTGGAACGGGTACGAGAATTGACTTGATAAACAGCACCTACGGCAATGTCGAAAGCTCGTATTACCTCGTCTATTCGGGCGATATAAACGGCGACGGTGCGGTGGACAACAGCGATTATTTTATAGTGTATCATGTTTTAGCGGGCGATATGGAATTTGAAAATCCGGCGCAATTTGCTGCTGCCGATCTGAATGGCGACGGCATGTTCTTAATCTGCGACTGTACGCTGCTTAAATCAGTTATGGCCGGCGGAACCCTTCTTGATCCCGTAACCGGCAAGCTGACCCTTGCCGTGTAAAAGAACAAAGGATGGTACATGTGTTGAAATACCTTCAAAGCATCCGCCGACGAGAGCTGTTTTATCTGTCGTCCGCCTTTGAGGCGCTTAAGTCCCTTTTTTCATTGGGCGGACTGGCGCAAAAGGCGGCGGCGGTCATGATTATCCTTGAGATGGTCGGGGCGCTTGTGTTCGGGCTGCCCGTCACCCCGCGCGGGCAGGCGCTTGACCTGTCGCAGTTTGAACTGTCGTTTTCAGACGAGTTTGACGGCGACAGCCTCGACGAAACTAAGTGGGAGGGTCACGGCTTCAACCTTAACGCCGACACACCGCATGTACGCAAGGGCAGCATCTGGGCGAAGGAAATGCTTAGCGTCGGCGACAGTTGTCTTAAAATTAAAACCGATTACTCCGAGGGGCTTCACAACGGCCCCGCGGGCTATTACAACTGCGGCATTCAAACACTGTACACACAAAGGTACGGTTATTATGAGTGCCGCTGCATTTTACCCAGGGGCGAGGGCATATGGGCGGCGTTCTGGCTTGTCTGCCCGAGTGTGGGCAGTGTCGGCAACGGCGGCACGGACGGCGCGGAATTAGACATTTTTGAGTCGCCCTTTTATGCCGATTGTATCAACAACAAGGTGTATATGAACATCCATTACGACGGCTACGGAGAGGATCACACCTACGAGGGCGAGGGGCGGTTTTACGTCAACAACCCATATGAGGAATTCAACACCTACGGCATGGAGTGGAACGAGGACGGCTACATCTTTTACATCAACGGCGTCGAGGCATGCCGGACGGATTTCGGCGGCGCGTCGCAGGTTGAGGAGTTTATGGTGCTGTCCGTTGAGATGGAATCGGATGACGACGCGTGGACGGGCGTGCCGACAAAACGTGTCATCAACAGTAAAATCAATCCCGAAGTATTCCCGTCGTCGTTCGTTGTCGATTATGTAAGGGCATATCAATACAAGTAATCATATTCAATATACAAAATTAAGGAGCGTCAGGAATGCTAAAATTTCTTGAAAAGTATTTGGTTAAACGCGAAATGTTTTATGTAACGAACGCCGTCGAGGCTTTGAAATCCCTGTTTTCATTTAACGGTATCGGAAAGAAAATCGCGGCGCTCGCCATTATATACGAAATGGTTATGGCACTGATTTTTGCATACCCTGTCACGCCGCGCGGACAGCTGCTCGACTGGTCAAAGTTTGAGCTGTCGTTTTCCGATGAGTTCGACGGCACGAGCCTCGACGAGACAAAGTGGAAGGGTCACGGCTTTGACCTCAACGCCTCAACGCCGCACGCGCGCCGCGGCAGCTTCTGGGCAAAGGAAATGCTACAAATGAGCAACGGCTGCCTCAATATCGTTACCGGCTACTCCGAGGAGGGGATGCACAACGGTCCGGCGGGCTATTACAACAGCGGTATTGAGACACTGTACACGCAGAAATACGGCTATTTTGAATGCCGCTGTATCCTGCCAAGGGGCGAGGGTATCTGGGCGGCGTTCTGGATGTTCTGCGGCGGTGTGGGCAGCATCGGCAACGGCGGCACGGACGGCGCGGAATTAGATATCTTTGAAGCACCGTTCTACACCGACAAAAAGCGCGATTGCGTATATGCAAACATCCACTACGACGGCTACGGCGAAGACCATAAGCACGAGAGCGAGGGCAAGTTCTAC
>CAZDWM010000066.1:0-10391 GCA_964509145.1 uncultured Eubacteriales bacterium
CATTTTTTTGCATTCCTCCCACATCGGTATTTGAAAGCCCTTGAACACCATGCCTGTTATCGGATGCTTTTCGTAGACGACATTCTGCGCGTCGACGGCGTCGTAAAGCAGCTCGCCAGTCTCTATTGAGACGCGCGTCATCACACCGCCGTTTAAAAAGTTGTCCACCCGCCCGCCGTTGCCCACGCGGCAGAGAGCAACGACGACGCTGATGTTACCGCCGTTGTTAATCGTAACCGTGCGCAGCGTATTGATGCTGTCGGGATAAAGCTTGTTCATAATGGGATGCTGAATGATTTTATCCTCGACGATGCCCGCCGAAATGCTTTGAAGATGTTTATATAGGCTTAAGGTGCCGTCGTAATCGGACGGCTTTATCATTTCTATACCCTTACCGCACATACCGTCGCGCGGTTTAGCAACGATTTCGTCCTTGCCTTCGTAAAAACGCGCGAGCTTCTCCGACTCCGATGTCTCGTCATAACCTTCGTCGGACGGATAGCTGATTTTCAGCCATTCCCGATGCAGAAACGCCGAAAAAATCGTGTTAAACTCGTCCTTGTTGACAAATAAATGGCGGCTGTCGGGGTCGTTAAAGCGCTTGACAAGCTTGTCGTTGACACCGCGCGTCACATAGGTTCTGCGCTGGCGGGTGTTCGCGCGCTCCATCGCGAACAGCTCATAGTCGGTGTAGCCCGCCTGATAACGCAGGCCGCACCAGCACATATCAATTAAAACAGCCGCCCTGTTTTTTCCGCTTCGTTCGGAAACCTTTGCGGCCAGCTGTGTCATGGAGGACATGTTCATTTTTTTAAGACGGGAAACGATGTAGCTTGCTTTGCCCATATTTTATTCCTTCGTTTTATTCTCAAATGCGAGCAGACCTGTAAGCCGGGTTCTGTCATTGAAGGCAATCATCTTTCTACGCGCTGTGTTGCCGCAGCGCTTTAGCCATCCTTCGCGGAAGACGCCGAGCCGGCGCAAAGGCTTTCGCCTTATCCGCTGTCGATGTTGCTCCGGATAGGGTTTGCAGGGCCGCGCGGTCTCCCGCGCGCCGGTGAGCTCTTGCCTCGCCTTTCCACCCTTACCCGCAAAACGCAGGCGGTATATCTCTGTTGCACTTTCCCTAAGGTCACCCTCGGCGGCCGTTAGCCGTTATCCTGCTCTTTGGAGCCCGGACTTTCCTCACGTATGCTACCATACCTGCGACTGCCCAGTCTGCTCGCCAAATTATTTTAATGCATTTCGCGGCATATGTCAAACGCTGAATGAAAATTTTCGGAATTTTCGGAAAATTACCTGAATTGGTATTGTTTATTTTAACCGAATCGGTTATGATTATCTGTGCATAGGTCAACATATGGTAGTTAGTTTGAATAAATTCAAACCAAAAATTGTTAACGGGCTGATAGCCCGTTTGCCGCTTAGGCGGCATCACAATTTAAAAGAAGTGGGGATTTATTCATCACCTTTTGTGATGAATAAATCATAATTATTATATGAAAATAAACATATTCCAAAAAGGCTTCAATTTTTCGCAGGACGGTCCCGGCAACCGGCTGGTCTATCACTTGCAGGGCTGTAACATGCGCTGTCCGTGGTGCTCAAACCCGGAGGGGTTATACGCAGAAGGCGGCGTGATAACACAAAACGGTAAGGATAAAGCCTGTTGTGTCACCGTCGACACCGCCGACATCCTCGACGAGGTTCGTCGCTCGGCCATGATGTTCTTTGACGGAGGCGGCGTCACGTTCACCGGCGGCGAAGCGACACTCCAGTTCGACGCCCTTCGTATACTGCTTGAAGCGCTGAAAGCCGAAAATATCAACACGGCTCTTGAGACAAACGGGAGCAGCTTGAAACTGCCGGAACTTTTTAAGTTGGTTGATTTTTTAATCATCGACCTTAAACATTACGACAGTTATAAGCACAAAGAGGTCACCGGTTGCGGTAACGAAACGGTCGTAGAAAACATTCGTTTAGCCGCGTCAAGCCGTTCACAGCTGCTCGTAAGAATTCCGCTTGTCAACGGCTTCAACGCGTCGGCGGACGATGCATTAGGCTTTGTAAAAGCACTCGCTCCTCTTTCCAAAACAGGTTTAAAGGTCGAGGTGCTGCGCTACCACGAATACGGCAAGGACAAATGGGCTAAGTGCGGCTTGGAATACAATGTTGAAAACGCCGCTGTGAGCAACGCGCAATTTAATGATTTTTGTAAAATATTGTCGGATAACGGCATTGAACTGATACGCACATAAAAAGTCATGTGTAAGGAGGAAGATTTATGTACACATCCGCTAAGGTAACAGAGATGGCAAAGGCGCTCTTCAAGGAGGAGCGGGCGTTAAACCGGCTTGACGGCTGGTTCCTCGCGAGGGAAGCTTCCCGCAGGGCGGACGAGGACGGCGCGTCCTCGCTCCAAAAGGAGATGAAAGCGGCGCTGGAGCTCGACAGAATCGTCGGCGAGCTGCCGCTATCATTGAGCGACAACGCCATTTTCGCGGGCACACAGCGCGACGCGTTCGCGCGTACCTACGCTTTAATCAATCCGGCCTTTAAGGTTGAAACCTTCAGCGGCTACTGCGACCCGACCGCCGTCTTCGACGACATCGTCATAAATGATGAATTCACACAGGAGCGTGTCGACAGCTTAAGGGACTACACGCGCAACGGCGATTACGTCTCGTCGCTTTCAAAGGTCTACGCCGAAAACGAGGACTACACCGCTGAGGTCGCGTTCTTCATTGAGCAGGTCACGGGGCATCTGATTCCCGATTTCCGCCCCGCTTTAAAATACGGTGTCAATAAAATCATCGCCGACATTGAGGCGCGCGCCGCCAAGGAGCTTGACACTGAAAAGAAAACAACCTTCGCTGCGCTCGTCGTCTCGCTCAAAGCCGCCGTCAAGATTGCTGGACGCTACGCGGATATCGCGAAAGCTCAGCAGTCCACGGCCTCCGGCGACCGCCTCGAGCATCTTGTTCTGCTTGAAAAGACATTGCGCAAGGTTCCGGCCTACGGCGCGGACTGCCTTTTTGAGGCTATTCAATCTTACTTGTTGCTCTGGCAGATGATGTGCCTTGAGCAGGCGCCAAACCCGTTCGCCTTTTCTGTTGGCAACGCGGACAGGATTTTTGAGCCCTACCGCGCCATGTCGGACACCAGCCGCGAGGAAACGGCTGCGCTTTTCAGGCATTTTCTCACCTTCTACAACGTCGGCGACAGAAGCTGGGCGATTTCGCAAAACATCCTTTTGGGCGGCAAGTCGAGCAAGGGCAACGACCTAACCTCAACAACAACCTATGCCATGCTTGACGCTTACTACGACATGAATCTGCCGCAGCCTATCCTATCCGTCAAGCTTCACAAGGACACACCCGAGGAGCTCTACCGCGAGCTGGGGCGCTTCTTCTTCACGCCCGGCTGCCTCACGCCGTCACTGTTTAACGACGATTCAATGTTCGTCGTGCTCGGCAGAAACGGCGTTGAAGGCGAGGACTTACAGGACTATTCCGTCGCGGGCTGTCAGGAGCCGCTCATCATGGGCAAAGACAACGCCAACACCACAAACAGCTGGTTCAACCTGCCGAAGGTTCTTGAGTTGACCTTGAACGGCGGTAAATCGCTCATAACCGGCAAGGACATCGGCACTGTCTCCGAACCGACGGATACTCTGACGTTGCTTAAAAATATCCGTGCCGAATTTTATAAAAACGTCGGGCATTACGCCGACCTTATGACAAAGGCCGCCAACGGCGCTTCCAAGGCGCTTTCCAACCTGCCCGTCCCGTTCCTGTCCGCCTTTTTAGGCGGCGCCGAAAGCGGCGTCGACGCGCGCAGCATAAAGCGTCAGGGCACAAAATACAACGGCAGTGGCTGCCTCATTCACGGTCTGTCCGTCGTGGCCGATTCGTTTATCGCCATCGACAGTCTTATCGCCGAGCGCCCGCAGGACGCCGACAAGCTGCTCGACGCCTTAAGAAACAATTTTGATGGCTATGACGACCTGCGCGACTACCTCCTGTCCTGCCCGAAATTCGGCAATAACCTTGAAAATGTCGACAGCGAGACCGTCGAGGTCGCCAACAAGGTTTCTGATATCGTCGCTTCTAAAAAGAACTACCTCGGCAACCCGTTCCGTCCCGACTGGAGCAGCCCCTCCACCCATCTGCTTTACGGCTACTGGGTCGGTGCGACGCCCGACGGACGGAAATCCCGCGAGCAGCTCAATTACGGCGTCGATCCGCTTTACGGCGAGGCCGGAAACGGGCTGGGCTTCCGCATTCTTTCGGCGATGAAGCTGCCATATAAAAAGTTCAATGGCGGCTACGCGTCGCACTTTGGCATAGACCCGAAGTTTTTCCGTGCCGACAGCTACGAGTGCAAGGGCGAGGAGTTTTACGAGCGTATCATCAAGCCGCTGTTCTTCAACCCGCTCAATAATAACATCGCCCCGTTCTACCTCTATGTCAACGTCACCACTCCCGAAACTTTGCGCAAGGTGCTTGCCGACCCGAAGAAATACGCCCCCAGCGGCGTATACATCATGCGCATTCACGGTACGTTCGTCAACTTTCTCGACCTGTCCCCCGCCATTCAGCAGGACATTATAAAGAGGCTGGATTTGAATTCGACCTGTTTGTGCTGAAAGAGGTAAGAGATAAGAAATAAGAGGTAAGAAATGAATATAATCGGACTTGATATCGGCACTACGACCGTTTGCGCCGTCGTTGTCGACAGCATTACGGGCAAGGTGCTTCGCGCCGTCACGGAGCCCAACGACACCTTTATAGAAAGCCCCGCCCCCTACGAGCGGATTCAAAGTCCCGCTCTGATTCTAGCAAAATGCAATTCGATAATTGAACGGCTGACCTCCGAGTTCGGCCGCGTCGCCTGCATCGGTATCACGGGGCAGATGCACGGTATTCTCTATTGCGATAAAAACGGCTGCGCCATCAGCCCTCTTTACATTTGGCAGGATGAGAGCGGAAACGAACGCTTCGACAGCTGCCACAGCTACGCTGCGTACCTTACCGAGGCAACGGGCTATAAAATGGCGTCCGGCTTCGGCGGCACAACCTATTTTGTCCACACTAAAACAAACGCCGTTCCGCCAAACGCGGTGTGTTTTTGCACCATACACGATTATGTCGCCATGCAGCTCACCGGCAGAACAACGCCGCTTGTCCATATCTCCGACGCGGCAAGCTTCGGACTGTTCGATTTAAAAACGCTCCGGTTCGACTTTGCCACCATCGAAAAGGTTGGGCTTGACCTGTCTCTTTTCCCCGAGGTAACGCCGAATTTCGAGGTTGTCGGCTATTACGACGATGTGGTTCCCGTCTGCGCCGCTATCGGCGACAATCAGGCAAGCTTTTTAGGCTCGGTGCGCGACACCGCTAAAAGCATTCTTGTCAACCTCGGTACGGGCGGTCAGATTTCGTTTTTAACCGATTCCGTCGCGGACGCGGGGCTTGAAATCCGCCCCTGCTACGGCAGTCATTACCTTTGCGTCGGCTCGTCGCTTTGCGGCGGGCGAGCGTTCGCGTTGCTGGCCGACTTTTTACGCGCGACAGCCGAGTTTGTCACGGGCGAAACGGTTAAAAGCGCCTACCCCGCCATCGACGCCTATCTCGCGAAAAGCCCTGTGCTGCACGACCCGCTCAAGGTGTCGACTCGTTTTGCCGGCACGCGCGAGCATCCGTCCGAGCGCGGCAGTATCGCGGAGCTTGGTCTTGACAATTTTACGCCGCAGCATATGATTCTCGGCGTACTCGACGGCATGGTTGACGAGCTGATGTCTATGTACATGCCGTCCGACCATGGCGACACGCGCACGGCCATGGTCGGTTCTGGTAACGGGCTGCGCAAAAACCCCGCGCTTCAGCGTCTGCTTGAGGAGCGATTCGGAATGAAGCTCTCCATTCCTGTCCACCGCGAGGAAGCCGCGTTCGGTGCGGCGCTCACGGGCATGACAGCCGCCGGACTGAAGGAAAACATCGAGCAGGCACAGGCGCTTATCACATACATGTAATAACGAAATGAACGGGCGAACTGCGTTCGCCCATACACAATAAAGAGGAATGAATTACTATGAACACATATCATCTGAACACAAACTGTCTGCACGCGGGCTATACGCCTAAAAACGGTGAGCCGCGCGTGCTGCCGATATACCAAAGCACAACCTACCGCTATGAGTCCTCCGAACAGATGGCCAAGCTTTTCGACCTTGAGGAGGACGGCTATTTTTACACAAGGCTCGCAAACCCCACCAACGATGCCGTAGCGGCCAAAATTGCCGCGCTTGAGGGCGGTGTAGGCGCCGTTCTTACGTCGTCTGGTCAGGCGGCAAGCTTTTATGCCGTTTTCAACATCGCTTCCGCGGGCGACCATATTATCGCGTCGTCGGCTATTTACGGCGGCACCTATAATCTTTTTTCGGTCACGATGAAGCGGCTGGGTATAGACTTCACCTTTGTCCCGCCCGACATCTCCGCCGAAGCGCTTGACAAGCTGTTTCAGGACAACACAAAGGCTGTGTTCGCCGAAACGCTTTCAAACCCGTCACTCGTGGTGCTCGACATTGAGACATTCGCGAAAGCCGCCCACGCGCACGGCGTACCGCTGATTATCGACAACACCTTCCCCACGCCTGTCAACTGCCGCCCGTTTGAGTTCGGCGCCGATATCGTCACACACTCGACAACAAAGTACATGGACGGTCACGCAACCTGCGTCGGCGGCGTTATCGTCGACAGCGGCAATTTCGACTGGACGCAAAACGACAAGTTCCCCGGTCTCACAACGCCCGACGACTCCTATCACGGCGTTGTTTACACCGAGCGCTTCGGACGCGCGGCCTACGCGACAAAGCTTGTTTCGCAGATTATGCGCGACCTCGGCTCTATCCCCAGCCCGCACAACTCCTTCCTGCTCAATCTGGGGCTCGAGACGCTTCCGCTTCGCGTCGAACGGCACTGCCAAAACGCTCTCGCTGTCGCGAAATGGCTTGAGGGCAACGACAAAATTGCTTGGGTCAACTATCCGGGTCTTGAAAGCAACCCTTATTACGACTTGGCGCAAAAATATCTTCCCAACGGCACAAGCGGAGTTATTTCCTTCGGCATCAAGGGCGGGCGCGCCGCCGCGACGGTGTTTCAGGACAGCTTGAAGCTTGCCTCCATCGCTACCCATGTCGCCGACTGCCGCACCTGCGTCCTCTACCCTGCCGGTACAACACACCGCCAGCTGACGAGCGAACAACTTATCGAATGCGGCGTGCCCGACGACCTGCTCCGGCTGTCCGTCGGCATTGAGTATATCGGCGACATCCTCGCAGACCTTGAGCAGGCGCTGGCGAAGGTTTAATACTAAAAGTATTCACCCTGACTGACGCGATTAACGCGTTAATCAGGGTGATTTTTGTTTTATAAACAGGTAACCGACGAACGCTCCGCTTGTTATTGCTTTGCCTTTTTCAGTTTTTTACTCATAAGTATAAGCGGGATAAAAATCAGTATCGATACTATACCCGCCGCCACGAAAATCTCCGGCACGGGCGCTGCCACTGTCTCACCGTATTCGTTGATGTAGGTAGCAAACTCATGACCAGCCGCGAACGCCTTGATAACACGCGTACCGACGGCGGGACCGATGACCATCGGCAGCAGCACGAAAAAAATCATGCGGATGCCTTGAAACTGACCAACCTTGTCTGTGGGCGTAAAGTCGCGGACGGTGGCGTTTAAGATAATCATCAGCAGCCCGTAGCCGCACAGCATCACGACGGCCAGCAGACCGAATACTCCGATGGTTTCGGCACACGACACAACAAAGAGACCGATGATGAAGATAATGGTCGCCGGATAAACGAATTTGCGCCGTCCGACCTTGTCAAGAAGCTTTCCGAGGAGCACCGTCACCGCGACAAAGCCGACCACCGCTATTATCGCACCTAAAATAAACTTCGGCGTAAGGTTGGCGGCAATCGTATTGAAATCGAACTTTAGGTAATGCTGAATATAGATGAACAGATATGGCAAAAAGACCTGAACGGCTGTTGAAAAGATGCCGACGGCGCAAAGCGCGAGGTAAAGCATTCCGTTTTGCTTCACAACCGACGGGCGGAAGCCGTAAACGATATCGCGCAAATAGTTGCCCTGAACCTTTTCGCCGCTTCTGGAATCCTTTAAGGTGAACAGACCGAGCAAACCGCACAGCGAAACGAGCGCGCCAAGCCCGATGAAGCAGGCGGGATATCCGACGGCTGTAACACCCGCGCCGAACGCCACGGTGACAAAAATCATTGACAAAATCGGCAGCGTAGACAGCGCTCCCTCTGCCACACCCCTGTTTTTGGGTGAGGTCACATCTGTAACCCACGCGTTAAAGGCGGCGTCGTTGCTTGTCGAACCCATAAATGTCATTAAACAGTCCATAATAATAACAACGCTTACTGTTGCCGCGACAACCTTGACGGTGTTTGATATGTGAAAAAACGCGGCGATGTTCTCGCGCGAGATGAGCGCGAAAACGGCTACCGTCAAGCCCCACACGATGTAACCGCCCGAAATGAACGCCTTGCGTCGGTTGAGCTTGTCGCTCAAGGTGCCCATTAGAAACGTCGTAACAACCGCCGTCGCTGCGCTCATGGCGACCATCAGCGAAATATCGTCGGTGTCGCCGCCGATGTAGTTGAAAAGAAACGTGTTGAAATAAATGTTTTCAACCGACCACGCTACCTGCCCCATGAAACCGAACAGAATCAGATTGAACCATATTCGTCGCGAAAGCTTGTCTTCGTTCATTTTACGCCTCCGTTATCTTTATCTCCGTTTTTTATTCTACCATCCTGAAATGACATTGTCAATTTGAACCGAAGATAATCTTTTCGGGTATATGTCCCGCCCGGCAAACGGCATTGATTTTTTGATACATGTGTGTTATAAATATAGATGTAATAATTTGCCTGTCTGAGTACAGACACAAAAGGATGGTTTGACAATATGGACAAGGAACAAATACTAATGCGCATACAGGACAGCGGCATAGTCGCCGTCGTCCGTGCCGAAAGCGCCGACAAGGCCGAGCATATTACAGAGGCCTGCATGGAGGGCGGCGTAGCAGCCATTGAACTGACCTTCACCGTGCCCCACGCCGACAAGGTTATAGAGGTGCTTGCCGCGAAATATTCACCTGATGAAATTATCCTCGGTGCGGGAACTGTCATGGACGCCGCGACGGCGCGTATAGCCATGCTCTGCGGCGCGCAATATATCGTCAGTCCCTATTTCGACCCCGAAACGGTTAAAATTTGTAACCGCTACCGCGTCGCTGTCATGCCGGGCGTGATGACAGTCACCGAGGCTGTCGCCGCCATGGACGCAGGTGCTGATATCCTTAAAATCTTCCCGGGCGACCTGTTCGGTCCGAAAATTATCAAGGCTGTCATGGGTCCCATTCCTTACGCCAAGATGATGCCCACCGGCGGTGTGGACCCCGACAATGTCAGCGAATGGATTAAGGCTGGTGCTGTCGCCGTCGGAGCGGGCAGTTCGCTCACCGCCGGAGCAAAAAACGGCGATTATCAGAAGATTACGGAAACCGCTAAAAGGTTTGTCGAAAACATCAAGGCGGCCAGAAACTCGCAATAAATAGGGAGAAAATATGTTTGTTGATATTGCGCAAATTAAAATAAAAGCCGGCGACGGCGGCAATGGTGCCGTCGCGTTCCACCGCGAAAAGTTCGTCGCCTCCGGCGGATCTGACGGCGGCGACGGCGGACGGGGCGGCAGCATCGTCTTTGAGGTCGATGACAACCTTTCAACGCTCGCCGACTTCCGTTATAAAACAAAATATAAGGCCGAAAACGGTAAAAACGGCGAAACCGGCCACCGAAGCGGTAAGCAGGGTGCCGACCTTGTCATCCGCGTACCGCGCGGCACCCTCATCCGCGAGAAGGAAAGCGGCGCCGTCATGACCGACATGTCGTCCGACGAGCCGTTTGTAGCGGCAAAGGGCGGCCGCGGCGGCTGGGGCAACAAGCATTTTGCCACACCCACTCGTCAGGCACCGAGGTTTGCAAAAAGCGGCGCGACGGGTGAGGAATGGGATATCAAGCTTGAATTAAAGCTTTTAGCCGACGTCGGTCTGCTCGGCTTCCCGAATGTCGGCAAGTCGACATTCATTTCCGTCGTCAGCGAGGCCAAGCCCATCATCGCCGATTATCCTTTCACCACCATCGTGCCGGTACTCGGCGTCGTCTACATGGGCGAGGGCAAGTCCTTTGTCATGGCCGACATCCCCGGGCTCATTGAGGGCGCGGGCGAGGGCGTCGGGCTCGGTCACGAGTTCCTGCGCCACGTTGAACGCTGCCGGATGCTCGTGCA
>CAZDWM010000067.1:0-2969 GCA_964509145.1 uncultured Eubacteriales bacterium
CTGGGGCTTGATTCAATCGACAGGCTGCTTTTAACGGCGATGATTAAAAACTACAACGGCGGCCCCGTGGGGCTGGAGACTATCGCCGCGGCCATCGGCGAGGAGGCTGTCACAATAGAGGATGTTTACGAGCCGTTTCTGATGCAAATCGGCTTTTTAAGCCGGACGCCGCGCGGCAGGATGGTCACGCCCGCGGGTTATAATCACCTCGGCATACAGATGCCGGGTCAGCAAAAACTGTTTTAAATAGGAGACTTTTATGGGAAGACTTTTCGGAACCGACGGCATACGCGGCGTGGCCAACAGCGAATTAACCTGTGAACTCGCGATGAAAATCGGGCGCGCCGCCGCCATGGTTCTCATGGGCGAGAATATAAAAAGACCGCGCGTGATGATCGGCAAGGACACGCGGATGTCCTCGGATATGCTCGAGTCGGCTATGGCGGCGGGGCTTTGCTCCATCGGTGCCGACGTGGTGTTGCTCGGCGTTGTACCCACCCCGGCGGTGGCTTATCTTGTTAAAACCGAGGACTGCGACGCGGGTGTAATGATATCCGCCTCGCACAATCCCTGTGAATATAACGGCATTAAAATATTCAAGTCCGACGGCTACAAGCTGCCCGACGCGCTTGAGGAAAAAATAGAGGAAATCCTGCTCGACGAAACCGCCGTGCCGGAAGTAAAGATAGGCGGCGACGTCGGCAAGGTTTACACCGATAAAAAGGCCTTCGGCGACTATATCAACCATGTCAGCTCGACGGCGGAATGCGGCTTTGAGGGGCTTCGTGTGGCGTTCGACTGCGCCAACGGCTCCGCATCCGTCACTGCCCCCGCGCTGTTTGAGCGGCTGGGCGCCGAATGCCGGTTTTTATCGTTCGAGCCGAACGGCGTCAATATAAACCATCAATGCGGCTCGACCCACCTTGATAATTTACGCCGTTATGTTGTTGAAAACGGTCTTGACGCGGGCTTCGCTTTCGACGGCGACGCCGACCGTCTTTTAGCCGTCGACGCGGCGGGCAATGTCGTGGACGGCGACAGAATCATCGCGCTGTGCACAAAACACCTCAAGGAGCTCGGACGGCTTAAACAGGATACCGCCGTCGTGACGGTGATGAGCAACCTCGGCTTCCTGCGTTTCTGCGAGAATAACGGCATCACCTACGAGACAACCAAGGTCGGCGACCGATATGTGCTTGAAAACATGGTTGCAAACGGTTATTCCATCGGCGGCGAACAGTCGGGGCATGTCATTTTTCTCGACCACGCCTGCACGGGCGACGGCCAGTTAACCGCTATCCAAATTATGAACGTCATGAAACAAACAGGGAAATCGCTCGCCGAGCTCGCGTCGGTGATGGAGGTTTTCCCGCAAATAATGATAAATGTCCGGGTGTCAAACATCGGCAAGGTGCGGTTCGCCGCCGACGGGGAGATAAAAAAGTCGATTGCCGAGGCCGAACGGGCGCTGGGTGACTCGGGGCGTGTGCTTGTGCGTGTGTCCGGCACAGAGCCGCTGGTTCGAGTGATGCTTGAGGGCAGGGACGAGGAATTGATAGCGCGCCTCGGCGAGGAGATTGCCGAGGTCGTCAGAGAACGGTTGATTTAACAATTCGGGAGGACTACGCAGTGAGAGTCGCGGAAAATTGGACAGACTATGAGCTTATCGACTGCTCGGACGGCGAGCGGCTTGAGCGGTGGGGCGAGGTAATTCTCGTGCGCCCCGACCCGCAGGTGATATGGAAAACGCCCAAGGAAAACCCGTTGTGGAAGTCGCCACACGCGCAGTACAGGCGCTCGAACACGGGAGGCGGTGCGTGGCATAACTATGTCGGCTTGCCGGGCTATTGGAAAATCGGCTACGGCGAACTGAATTTTAACATAAAAACGATGGGCTTCAAGCATACGGGGCTGTTCCCAGAGCAGGCCGTCAACTGGGATATGACGGCGGCGCTGATTAAAAATGCCGGACGTCCCGTCAGTGTTTTGAACCTCTTCGGTTACACCGGCGCAGCGACAGTGGCCGCGCTCAAAGCCGGTGCTTCCGTCGTACACGTCGACGCGGCAAGGGGTATGGTGCAGTGGGCGAAGGAAAACGCCGTTTCAAGCGGCGTCGAGGGCTCAAAAGTCCGCTGGCTGGTCGACGACTGCGTTAAATTTGTTCAACGAGAGCTGCGCCGCGGCAGTAGGTATGATATCATCATTATGGATCCGCCCTCATACGGCAGGGGCCCGGGCGGTGAGGTGTGGCAGCTTGAGAATGAGATTTATGGATTTGTTAAGCAGTGCGCGGGGCTTTTAAGCAACACGCCGCTCATGCTGCTGCTCAATTCATACACAACCGGCCTTTCACCGACGGTGATGAATTACATCCTCCACTCGGTGCTTGTACCCGAACGAGGGGGACGGGTAGACGGCGACGAACTCGGACTGCGCGTGACGCAGACAAGCCTAACCCTGCCCTGTGGCGCGAGCGCCGTTTGGACGGCGGAATAAATCAGTCAGGAATTCCATCATATGAACGAAAACATCATTGAATTTAAAAATGTCAGCTTCGCGTACGACAACGAAATCCCGAACACGCCGGCAGTGGTCAAAAATGTCAGCCTGTCTATTGAGCGGGGCAGCTTTGTCGCCGTTCTGGGGCACAACGGTTCGGGCAAATCGACGCTCGCGAAGCTTTGCAACGCCATTCTTGTGCCACAGGAGGGCATGGTGACGGTCAACGGTATGGACACCGCCGACGAAGAGCGGACATTCGACATCCGGCGCACGGTGGGCATGGTTTTTCAAAATCCCGACAACCAGATTGTTGCCACCATCGTTGAGGATGATGTGGCGTTCGGCCCCGAAAATCTGGGCGTGGAGCCTAAGGAAATCCGAAAGCGTGTCGACGACGCATTACATTCCGTCGGGATGTACGAATACAGGCTATTTGAGCCGCATAAGCTCTCCGGCGGCCAGAAGCA
>CAZDWM010000067.1:2979-7881 GCA_964509145.1 uncultured Eubacteriales bacterium
GGAGCCTTATATAAACGCAAAGCCCCGCCAGATCTCCGGCGGCCAGAAGCAGCGTGTTGCTATTGCCGGTATCATAGCCATGCAGACGGATTGCATAGTGTTGGACGAGCCTACGGCCATGCTCGACCCGAGGGGGAGGCGCGAGGTGATGGAAACCGTCAAGCGTCTCAACAAGGAACTGGGAATCACAATTGTTTTTATCACGCATTTCATGAACGAGGCAACCGAGGCCGACCGTGTGGTTGTGATGGACGACGGCGGAATCATCCTCGACGGAACGCCTAAAGAGGTATTTTTACATAAGGATATCGTCCGAGGGGCGGGGCTTGACCTGCCCGCCGCCGCCGAGCTGTCGGACATGCTCCGCGACGGCGGCATCGGTCTGCCGGAGGGTATTCTCACGGCGGAGGAATGCGCCGACGCGATTTTTACCGAGGCAAAGAAACGGGGGTTATGCTCATGACGCCCGTTATCAAAACAGAAAACCTGACGCACCTTTACGGCGAAAAGACAATGTTCGAGGTTGCCGCCGTTAAAAATATCAGCATCGAAATCGAAAAGGGCGAGTTCCTCGGCATCATCGGCCACACCGGTTCGGGCAAAAGCACGCTGATCCAGCATTTTAACGGCCTGTTGAAGCCGCACTCGGGCAGAGTTCTGCTCGACGGCAAGGACATTTGGGAGAGCAAGGAAAGCGTGCGCGCCGCCCGTTTCAAGGTGGGGCTGTGCTTCCAATATCCCGAATACCAGCTTTTTGAGGAAACCGTATACAAGGATATCGCGTTCGGACCTAAGAATATGGGGCTTGACGACAACGAGATTGACGCCCGTGTACGCCGCGCGGCTGACTTTGTGGGGCTGCGTGAGGATCAGCTTGAAAAGTCGCCGTTCGACTTGTCCGGCGGCGAAAAAAGACGCGCCGCCATCGCGGGGGTTATGGCTATGGAGCCGGAGGTGCTTGTCCTCGACGAGCCGACAGCCGGGCTTGACCCGCGCGGACGCGATACCGTTTTAGGGCTTATCAAGGATTACCGCGTGCAGACCGGCAGCACCGTTTTGCTCGTCTCCCACAGCATGGACGATGTGGCGAGGCTCGCGTCAAAGGCGCTCGTATTAAACAAATCCGAGGTCGTCATGTTCGGTGATGTCGCAGAGGTATTTTCTCACGGGCGGGAGCTGATTGAAATGGGCTTAAACGTCCCGGAGGTCACGCGTATTTTTATCGGTCTCAAGGACAGGGGACTGCCCGTCGACACGGCGGTTTACACTAACTCACAGGGGCGCGACGCGCTTTTACGTCTGTTCGGGGAGGTGAGCCGATGATTCGCGACATCACCATCGGACAATACCTGCCCGGCAACTCTGTGCTTCACAGGCTCGACGCTCGCATGAAGGTTGTGCTGGCGTTCGCGTTTATCATTGTTATCTTTATCTGTAAGAATTTCTGGTCGCTCGGGTTGATGGTTACCTTTACCGCACTGTTTACCGCTGTTTCCAAAGTTCCGCCGAGGATGCTGTTAAAAAGCCTTAAGCCGGTTTTTTTCATCCTGCTGTTTACAGCGGTGCTCAACGTGTTTTACACAAGCGGCGGACATGAGCTGTTCGGCTTCTGGAAAATCAGTATCACCGACAAGGGACTGTACACCGCCGGATTCATGGTTGTCAGGATTATCTGCCTCATAACGGGTAGCTCGCTTCTGACCTACACTACAACCCCGACGCTGCTGACCGATGCCATCGAGCGGCTGCTGTCGCCGCTTAAGGTTTTCAAGCTTCAGGTGCATACCCTCGCCATGATGATGACACTTGCGTTGCGCTTTATCCCTACGCTCATTGAGGAAATCGACCGCATTATGAATGCCCAGAAGGCGCGGGGAGCGGATCTCGAAAGCGGCGGCGTTATCAAGCGCGCGCGGGCGCTTATACCCATACTCATTCCGCTGTTCATATCGGCGTTTCGCAGAGCCTACGAGCTGGCGTTCGCCATGGAGTGCCGCTGCTACCACGGCGGCGACGGGCGTACGCGCATGAAGCAGATGAAAATAAAGCCGCGCGACTTGGCGGCGGCGCTGTGCGTAGCGGTGCTGATTGGCGGTATTGTCTTTTTAAACTATCGTTTCAAGGCGTTGATATAATGAGGAAGCTGTTACTGACGCTCCGCTTTGACGGCGGCGCTTACCACGGCTGGCAGGTGCAGTCAAACGGCGTTACTGTGCAGGAGACACTGCAAAACGCTGTTGAGGGCGTGTTCGGCACGCGCTACGACATCACCGGATGCTCGCGTACCGATGCGGGAGTACACGCCAACATGTACTGCTGCTGTTTTTCGACGCAGTCAGATATCGTGTGTAATAAAATTATAACGGCGCTCAACGCGTGGCTGCCGGACGACATAGGGGTCTACGGCTGCCGCGAGGTGCCAGACAGCTTCCACCCCCGCTATTCCTGCGTTTCCAAGGAGTACCTTTATCGAATATGGAATTCGCCTTTCCGTAATCCGTTTCTTTACGGCAGGAGCCTGCAATACAAATACCCGCTCGACGAAAGCGTGCTAACAAGAGAAGCGCGAGCATTCGTCGGCAAACACGATTTTAAGGGCTTCGCTTCGGCGGGCGGCAGCGTTGAGGATACGGTACGCACAGTCAAGCGCTTCGAGGTTAAGCGTGACAGCGACGAGGTGTCGCTGGTTGTCGAGGCGGACGGCTTTTTATACAACATGGTGCGCATCATGGCGGGTACGCTTTTAGACATTGCCGCCGGAAAAATCGAGGCCGGAACCCTTGTGGACATCATCAGCTCCGGCGACAGAAGCCGCGCGGGCGCTACGGCGCCTCCGCAGGGACTTTATCTGAACAGGGTGTTTTACTGACATGGAAAACAAAAAGAAAAAGATGAAAAGCGGCAATAAGCGTCTTGCGGCGGTAAAGGCGCTGTTCGCCGTGCTTGTAATATTCACCGCTATGTTCATTGTTACAAAAACCGTCGGCAGCGTCGCCATGTCAAACGTGACCGACGCAGTTTTGTCGTTTGTGTCAAGCGTTCGTCAGGGCGGCAGCTATCCCTACGACACGAAGGGTCAGAATGTCCGCGACATGAAACGGATTGGTAACGACCTGATGCTTGTTAAGCCCGAGGGAATATGCGTTCTCGATTATTCAGCCGCCGTGCTTCAGGATAGCCGTTTCAAATATGCCGACATATACGTCAACGTCAGAAACAGTCGGGCGGTCATTTTCGACCGAAACGCATGCGGCTTTAGCGTTGTCAGCAAAACAAAAAACCTCAGCGAGGGCGAGACAAAGGGCGCCATTTTAACCGCCGCAATGGCTAAAAACGGTTTTGTTGCCGTCGCGTCGATGTCCGACAGTGCCGCGAGTGAGTTGACGGTATATGACCGCGCCATGAAGGAATACTTCAAATGGGAATGTGTTTCGGACTATATCATCGACATGTCGATATCTCCGAACGGAAAAAATATCGCGGTTATTGTGCTGGGTGTAAAGGAAGCAGAAATCCACTCGAAGCTTTGGGTGTTTGAAATGGGCGCAACAAAACCGCTGGCTTCGTTCGACTATGACGGCACAACGCTTGTTGATGTAGAGTACACCGGCAAAAGGGATATTATCGTCCTCGGCGACAACCTGCGCAGCGTCATATCGTCCGACATGACAAGAAAAGACGAGTCGTTTTCCGGCGACACGCTGAGCTGCTTCGCCTCGGCCGAAAACGGCAAGCAGGCAGTCGTGCTGCTTCCCTACGGCGACGAGAATTCAGCCAAGCTCTCGGTCTACGCCAAGGACGGCTCAAAAAGCTTTGAGGAGAGCTTTAACAGCAAGGTGCTTAATGTCGCCTGCAGCGCTTCTTACGCCGCTGTATTAGCCAAGGACGGCGTATATGTTTATGACAGCGCCGGGAATCTATCGGGCTTGGTTGATCTTAAAGAAACGGCCTCCGGTATCGAAATTCTCGGCACAGGCGGCGCCATATATGTCATGTTTAACGACAGAGTAGAAAAATACACGCCGTCAGGTGAAATTTCTTAACAATTACCGCCTTGAGTTTATAACAATTATATGCTATAATTTTTCAAATTGGTTATTGGGGGATGTGGAATGAGATTTGTCATCGACATAGGTCTGATTGTTATCTTTTTCTTGATTGTTAACAGAGCCTCGCACAGGGGTTTTCTCATCGGCATACTCGGTGTCGCCGCGTGGGCGGGCGCTGCGATTTTCGCTACGACCTTTAGCGACAATGTCGCCGGATGGGTATATAACGCCTTTTTTGAGCACCGCGTCACCGAGTGGATAGCCTCACAGATATCCGATATTGACGAGGCGCAAACGCTTGTCGACACCGCAAAAAGCGTTGTGGCCGGCATACCGAGCTACGCCGTCAGCGCTGCCGAGGCGCTGGGCATCAACACAAAGGCGCTTATAACAAGCCTCGGTTCCGCCGAGGTAACCGCCAAGGACGCTATTGCCGCCGAGTTAACCGCAAAGATAGCGCAGCCCATCATAACAGCCGCTCTTGAGGCGCTGTCGTTTATCGTGCTGCTTTTGTCGTCGTCGGCGGTCTTCCACACCGTTGCGGGTGTCGTTAACAAAATAGCAAAGATACCGGTCTTAAAGCAGGTCAACAGCGCGCTCGGCGCTCTGCTGGGCGTTGCGCAGGCTATTGTCGTAGTCTTCCTAATCTGTGTGTTGATGGACATTTTCATGAATATCGCGAGCGACAACGCGTTTTCACAAGCCATTGCGTCGTCTAAATTTGTTGCGGCGGTCAGCGACAGCGGGCTGATGCTTGAGTTTTAAATATCTGCGGCAAAGCATAGTTACACAAAATTATGGGGGTTATAAAAATGGCAAATATGATTGATTATGTGAAATGGCGTGGCGACCT
>CAZDWM010000067.1:7891-10363 GCA_964509145.1 uncultured Eubacteriales bacterium
GAAAACCGTCCCGAACCTTCTCTCGGCGCTCCGAATTGTGATGGTGCCAATCTTCATTTATTTGTTTTACACAAATCACCTCGGCTGGGCGGTATTTGTCTTATTTTTATCAGGTCTTTCAGACTCGCTTGACGGCAAAATTGCCCGCCGTTTTAACCAAATAAGCGACCTTGGTAAAATACTTGATCCGCTGGCGGATAAGCTGACGCAGATATCAATAGCAGTTATGCTTTTCATTTTCTTTAGAAGCAGCAGCATTAAAGAGATGGTTTGGTTCAGCTGGATATTTATCGTCTTCCTCGCGAAAGAGGCGCTGATGGTCATTATAAGTTTTATTATGCTCGGGTTAGGTCTCCGTCCCGGAGCGGCCGAAATTTACGGCAAGGTTGCCACGTTCGTGTTTTACGGCGTCATGTTGTTAATCATCGGCTTCGGTCCCGAAATCGGCGCGTTCAGCAAGTATTTCACGCTGCCGACGCTTGTTCTTCAAATTCTCGTCGTCATTTCGGCAGTGCTCACCATCGTCGCGTTTTTCAGCTATGTACCCGATACGCTGCGTCAGTTTAGGGAGAGAAGCGCGAAGAAGAAGACCTGATAATCAAGTAGTTAGTTTGAATAAATTTAAACCATAAAAATTGTTAACGGGCTGAAAGCCCGTTTGCCGCTGAAGCGGCACCACAATTTTAAGAGAAGGGATGATTTATTAATTACTTTTTGTGATGAATAAATCATGGTTATATATGAAACAAATATTATGCAGCCGGTGCAAGAAGCGTCCCGCCATGTTTTTCATCACAAAAATTGAGGGTGATAAAAGCAAGCAGGAAGGCTTCTGCATGAAATGTGCCATGGAGCTCAACCTCGGTCCCATCAAGCAGATGATGCAGAGCATGGGCATCAGCGAGGACGAAGTCGACGGTGTCAGCGATCAGTTCGAGGAGCTGTTCAACGAAAACGGCGATTTTCATCCCGGCGGCGCCGGTACACTGCCCTTCATGCAGATGCCACAGGAAATGTCCGAGAACGAGACTGCCGAGGACGATTTTATAAAAAGCAAAACCAAGAAAAAGGATAAAAAGAAGCCGCCTAAAAGGGAGCGCAAGTTTATCAACCTCTACTGCACAGACCTGACGGCCAAGGCGAGGGAGGGCAAGCTTGATAGGATTGTCGGACGGGAAAAGGAGATTTACAGAACCGTTCAAATCCTCTGTCGTCGCTCCAAAAACAACCCCTGCCTAATCGGTGAGCCGGGTGTCGGCAAGACGGCCATAGCCGAGGGTCTCGCGCTGCGCATAGCCCAAGGCGAGGTGCCCGTCAAGCTCCTCGAAAAGGAGATTCATTTGCTCGACTTGACGGCGCTTGTCGCCGGTACGCAGTTCAGAGGTCAGTTCGAAAGCCGTATCAAGGGGCTTGTCGAGGAGGTTAAAGCCGAGGGCAACATCATTCTGTTTATCGACGAGGTTCACAGCCTGGTCGGCACCGGCGACGCCGAGGGTTCCATGAACGCCGCCAATATTCTTAAGCCCGCCTTGTCGCGAGGTGAGATTCAGATTATCGGCGCCACTACGTTCACGGAATACAGAAAATACATCGAAAAGGACGCCGCGCTTGAGCGCCGCCTCCAGCCCGTCAAGGTTGAGGAGCCGTCAATAGACGAGACGTGCGAAATGCTGTCGGGCGTTAAAAATTATTATGAGACATACCACCGCGTGAGGGTAAGCGACTCGCTCATTCGCCGCGCCGTCATTTTGTCAGAGCGTTATATTAACGACCGCTTCCTGCCCGACAAGGCGATAGACCTTTTAGACGAGTCCTGCACAAGCGCCAATCTGCGCAACAAGGCCATAGGCGACCTTGAGCTTCAGGAAAAACAGGTTGAGCAGTTAAGGGCGAGCCAGCAGGAGATGATGGACATTCAGGAAAGCGGCGGCGAGACCGACTATGAAGAGCTCGCGAGGGTTAAGTCTGAGCTGATGTCCGCGGAGCTTCATATGACGGAGCTTCAGAAAAAGGCCGAGGATAATTATGTCACCGAGGACGACCTCGCCAAGGTAATCCAGCTCTGGACGGGTATACCCGCCAGCAAAATTATTGAGAGCGATCTACGCAGGCTTGCCGACCTTGACAAGCGGCTTAAGGAAAAAATCATAGGTCAGGATGAGGCCGTCGAGGCCGTTTCAAAGGCCATCCGCCGCGGAAGGGTACAAATAAGCCCCCGTCGCAGACCTGCCTCTTTCATCTTCGTCGGTCCCACAGGCGTCGGTAAAACAGAGCTCGTCAAGCAGCTGGCCGCCGAGCTTTTCGATACGCCCGAGACACTCATTCGGCTCGACATGTCCGAGTTTATGGAAAAGCACTCGGTATCAAGAATTATAGGCTCGCCGCCCGGCTATGTCGGCTACGACGAGGCCGGTCAGTTAACTGAAAAGGTGCGCAGAAAGCCCTATTCGGTACTCCTGTTTGACGAAATTG
>CAZDWM010000068.1:0-2288 GCA_964509145.1 uncultured Eubacteriales bacterium
TATTAACAAAAAAGTGTAAAATCCGAAAAGAAAAGCAATCCGTACTTTTGTACGAATTGCTTCTTGGGTTGTCACCTATTGTACCCAAACTACTCTTGTCTTGCCCTCACTTCTTCTGTTCAAACATCCATTTCAGCAGCGCGGGGTCGCGGTACGCGACTTCCCAGCAGGCGTGGTTTTCCCATTTGTACTCGGTGTATTTGATTTTTGTCGAACCGGCTTTTTGAATCGCTTCGACCATGTCGCGCGTTCTCTGCGGGTCGGAGGTCCAATCAAGCCTGCCGTGGAATGTCCAAACAGACATGTCTTTCAGCTTCGGCGCGTCCTCAAACACGGCGTAGCCGCAGATCGGGACTGCCGCCGCGAACAGGTCGGGATGGCGGCTTGCCATGTCCCACGTTCCGCTTCCGCCCATTGACACGCCGGTGATGTAAACGCGCGTCTCGTCGATTTGATACGCCGACATCGTCTGCTTAATCAGCCCGTAAACAAGGTTTGAAGTCTCATCCTCATACCACCTTGACTCCTCGGGACACTGCGGGGCAATCACGACGCAGGGGTACTTATTCAGGTTTTCGTCGTTTAAAAGCACTTGCATGATGCTGTTTTTGACCATATGCTTTTTGTTGTCGTTCCCGCTCCCGCTTGAGCCGTGCAGATAAACAACAAGCGGCAGCTGCTTGTCAAGGCTTTTGCTGTCAGTCGGCACGTAAATCCTGTACGGCATCGTCCCCTTGCCCGCCGGGTCGCTGTAGGTTTCGGCTGTCATTTGGTCTGTGACATCGATGTTGAAAAAGGTTCGGATAATAAGCCCTTTTCCGCCGATAAGGCGCATTCCCGCAAGCGTAAGAACAGCTAACGCGACGACGCAGGCAATTATAATCAGTAACAGCTTTTTCTTTTTCACATCAAATCCCCCTCTATGATTAAAATAAGCTTGTTGCGAGTATAATCCTTTCGAATTTCTATGTCAAATAAATCCTCGTTTATGCACGGCTCCCGACCATACAATATGTCAGTCGAGCATAATGAAAGTTATTTAAAGGTATTGTTTTTTTAATAACACCTTGGTATAATATTTTAATATATTTAATTATTGTATGCCGGAGGTGAAAGCCGCGTGGGGGATATCTTGGACATTTTCATGGCCGTGTCGCGCTGGGCGCTGCCCGTGCTGGGCACTCTTGTGCTTACCTACTGCGCCATGTCGTTGCTCCGCCACCGGTTCCGCTCGCCCGAACGCGCGTTTTTAACCGAGGTCAAGTCCGGCAACGCCCTGCCGCTTAAAAACTGGGAAAACGCCGTCGGACGAAGCTCCGCGTGCGACATTGTCGCCGACGAAGACTCCGTCTCAAGGTTCCACGGCGTCGTCGCGCGCCGTAAAAAGGGCTGGGTGGTGCTTGACACCTATTCAAAAACCGGCATCTTTGTCAACGGTCAGCGTATCAATTCAAAGACCATTCTCGAAAACGGCGACACCGTCTCGTTCGGCAGCTTCGCCTACCGCTTCGGCATCGACGGTTGACATAGAAAGGAATTTTTTTAATGTTGAAAGACGCAAAAAGAATCGTCGTCAAGGTGGGAACATCCACTCTCACATACAACACCGGCAAAGCAAATGTACGGCGGATGAGAATTCTCGCCGAGGTGCTGTCCGACCTTCAGAATTCCGGTATGCAGATAGTGCTTGTTACGTCGGGCGCCATCGGTATTGGCGCGGTCAAGCTTGGGTTAAAGGAACGCCCTTGCGACACACCGGGCAGACAGGCGGCGGCCACAGTCGGTCAGTGCGAGCTGATGTTTATGTACGACAAGCTGTTCGGTGAATACGGTCATGTCGTCGGTCAGCTGCTTACAACAAGGAGCGACATCGAAAACGGCGAACGCCGCGAAAATCTCACCAACGCCTTTGAAAAGCTGTTCGAGTACGGAGTTATTCCGATTATCAACGAAAACGACAGCGTAGCCGTCGAGGAAATTGTCTACGGCGACAACGATAATTTATCTGCACATGTCGCAAAGCTCATAAACGCCGACGCGCTTATCATTCTTTCAGACATCGACGGACTGTTCAGCGCGAACCCCGAGGAGGATGAAAACGCGGTGCTGATACCAGTCGTGGAGTGTATCAGCGACGACATCATAACGGCGGCTGGACCCAGCGGCTCCTCCTTGGGAACCGGCGGTATGGCGACTAAAATCACCGCCGCGAAGCTCGCCACAGAATCGGGCATCGACACCGTCGTCATGAACGGCGCAAACCCCGAAGACATATACAGGCTGCTCGA
>CAZDWM010000068.1:2298-10361 GCA_964509145.1 uncultured Eubacteriales bacterium
GCCGTCAGATCGGCACGCTGTTCAAGAGCATGAAATGATGTAAAGGATTGATGATAATGATTGATATGAACGAACTTGGCGTCAGAGCCAAGGCGGCGGAACGAATACTCGCCTGTGCCGGAACACAGCTTAAGAATAAAGCGCTTTCAAACATTGCCGACGCCCTTGAGGCGCGCTCCGCAGAAATCATCGCGGCAAACGCCGTCGACCTCGAAAATGGAAGGGCGAACGGCATGACCGAGGCGCTTCTCGACCGTCTGCGTCTCGATGAGAAACGCATCGCCGGTATGGCGGCGGGTGTCCGCGATATCACGGCGGCGGCCGACCCTGTCGGCAACGTTATGTGGGGCGAGACGCGCCCGAACGGACTAAAAATCAGCAAGGTCAGCGTACCCATCGGCGTCATTGCCGTGATTTTCGAGGCTCGCCCCAATGTCACCTCAGACGCGGCGGCGCTCTGCCTCAAGGCGGGCAACGCCGTTATACTGCGCGGCGGTAAGGAGGCCATTAATTCCAATACAGCCATCGCCGACATCATGCGTACCGCTGTTTTAAAAGCAGGTTTACCGGAGGACTGCGTCCAGCTCGTCACCGACACCTCGCGGGAAAGTGCCAACGCATTAATGAAGATGAACGACTGCATCGACCTGTTAATCCCCCGCGGCGGGGCAGGGCTTATCCGCGCCGTCGTTGAGGGCTCCAATGTACCTGTCATCGAAACGGGCGTGGGCAACTGCCATGTCTACGTCGACAGCTCCGCCGACATAGATATGGCTGCGGATATTGTTTTTAACGCCAAGACCTCCCGCCCCTCCGTATGCAACGCCTGTGAGAGCCTGCTCGTCCACCGCGACATCGCGGTGCGCGCGCTGCCTGCCATCAAGGCGCGGCTCGACGAGAAAAATGTCGAAATCCGAGGCGACAAAACAGTTTGCGCCATATTGCCCGGTGTCGTCCACGCAACAGAGGACGACTGGGGCACGGAATACCTTGACCTCATCATCTCCGCCAAGGTCGTCGACAGCGTCGGTGAGGCGACGGAACACATCGCGAAATACGGCTCCGGTCACAGCGAGTGCATCGTTACCGAAAGCTACGACGCGGCGCAGCAATTTTTAGCCGAGGTCGATGCCGCGGCCGTTTATGTTAACGCCTCCACACGCTTCACAGACGGCGGCGAATTCGGCTTCGGGGCTGAAATCGGCATATCGACGCAAAAGCTCCACGCCAGAGGTCCCCTCGGGCTTAAAAACCTGACAAGCGAAAAATATACAATTCTCGGCTCCGGCCAAATCAGATAAGCAAAGGACATCAGCCATGGATGAAAAAAACAAAAGTCACGAAGCGAAGATTACGGAACAAAGCGATGACGAGACCTCCGTTGTCATCGAATCGGTATCCAGCACAAAATCCGGCAATAAAAAGCGCAGAGGTCACGGGGGCGCGTTCATCCTCGGTCTTTTCATTGTCGCCTTCGCTGTATTCGGCGTTTACCGGGCGGTAGAGTGGGGTGTTGATAAGATACAAACCGCTGCCGACAACAGCGTAAAAATCGCCGAGTACGAAAAATACCTTGAGCCGTTCGTTGTCATCGACCCTACCCCGTTCGATGATGTCAGCAGCGCCGAGCCTATCGATTTGCTCGACGCCGCCATAAGCGTGCTCATCTATCGCAGTGACAAGCTCAACACCTACGAGGTCTACGAGGGTGAGGTTACGGGCTTGCTCGTACCGCAGGCGGACGTGGAGGCATATTTTAAAGTGATGTTCGGCAACGAGGTCAAGCTTGTGCACACCGATGTCGCCGATTCCTTCTACGGGGTTATGTACAATTCCGAAAAGAAGGCCTATATCATCCCGATAACAAGCGTCGACCCCACATACACGCCGAAGGTTTACAACGTCGAAAAGAAGGGCTCGTCCATCATTCTAACTGTCGGCTATATTGGCGGCACCGAGTGGGCACAGCTTGAGCAGGGGAAATACACCGCACCCGAGCCGAGTAAGTTTATGAAAATTACCCTGCGCGGGGACGACAACGGATATCACATCGGCTCTTTACAAGCGACAGAGGCGATTGAAATCGCCGAACCTGAGGAAACGGTGACGACCACAACCACAACAACCACGACGCAGCCCGCGCCGACGGAAACCACCGAACCGGTGACGGACGAGGACGGTAATGTCATTGAGGACGAAAGCGGTGAGGACGACACATCGGAAAGTGAAACGGAAACGCCGGAAGAAAACGGGGATTAGCAAATTGCATAATTGAGCCGCGGGACGGAAACACATGATTCCGTCTCGCGGCTTTGTTTTTATTTCATCGGCTCTCGCGTCCGAATTTGAGCCTTTTTGTCAGCTTTTCGATTTCGATTACAGTGAACGGGACAAACGAGAGCGCGAGCACGGCGAGCCACTCACGCGCGCCGAGCGGTACAGTTTTAAATATTGCGGCCAATGTGGGGAAGGTGACTACAATCGCCTGCAAAGCGGCGCATATAGCTATCGCCCACACCATTTTTTTGTTTGAAAACGGTCCGATTTCAAAGACTGAACGCTCGGAACGAACGCTCATGGCGTGTATAAGCTCGGTGATGCTCAAGGTTGTGAAAGCCATCGTCCGTCCAAGCTCAAGCGTCGCGCCGAACATGTGCCTGCCGACGATGAACGCGAACAGGGTTATCGCGCCGATCATTAACCCCTCAATGGCGATGTCGAAGCCGAGGTTGCCGGAGAAAAAACCCTCATGCGGCGGACAGGGGCTGCGTTTCATGATATCCTTTTCCTTGCCCTCTACGCCGAGCGCAATAGCAGGCAGAGAGTCGGTGACAAGATTGACCCATAAAAGTTGTATCGGCAGCAGCGGCGTCGGGAACTTTAAAAGCACCGCCGCGAATATGACTAGGATTTCGCCTATATTGCAGCTCAACAAAAAATGGACGGCCTTGCGGATATTGTCGAAGATGCCTCTGCCCTCGGTGACGGCGCGAACAATGGTCGCGAAGTTGTCGTCGGTTAAAATCATGTCCGCCGCTTCCTTGGCCACGTCCGTACCGCTCTTACCCATGGCGCAACCGATGTCCGCCGCCTTGAGCGCAGGAGCGTCGTTGACGCCGTCGCCCGTCATGGCGACGATGCCGCCGCGTTCGCGGAATGCCTTTACAATGCGCACCTTGTGCTCCGGCGTCACCCGTGCAAACACTCTGCATTTCTCCGTTTTTTCTTTGAGTGCGCCGTCATCAAGCTTGTCGATTTCCGCACCAGTCACGGTGATGCCGCCGCGTTCGGATATGCCAAGTTGCCGCGCGATGGCCTGCGCCGTCGCAGCGTGGTCGCCCGTTATCATCACCGGCACGATACCGGCGGAGCGGCAGGTGCTAACCGCCTCGAAGACCTCGGGTCTGGGCGGGTCTGTCATGCCTAAAAAACCCGCGAAGGTAAGGTTGTTTTCGCTCGTGTCCCCCACTGTTTGTAAATCTCGATAGGCGACGGCAATGACGCGCAGGGCGTCGGCCGCCATGTTTTCATTCTGTGCGAGAAGGCTGTCCCTCTTGTAGTCCGACAGTGTCTCGGCCGTTCCGAAGCTTCTGACTCTTGAGCAGCGAGTCAGCAGGATATCCGGCGCGCCCTTTGTCACCTGCCGCAGACCGGACGGCGTTTTATAGACCACCGTCATGAGCTTACGCGACGAGTCGAACGGAAGCTCATGAACGCGCGGAAATTTATCGTTCAGCCGCAGCACATCCGTACCTGCCACGTCCGCCGCCGTTACGATGGCGTTTTCCGTCGGGTCGCCGGACACAGACAGCTTGCCCTTGCTGCCCGCGGCGGTCGAGTTGCAGCACAGCGCCGCCATCGTCAGTAAGTCCAGCGTCTCCGGCGAGCCGGGCGGCGCTTTGCCGGACGGCAGCCGGATTTCCGTCACCGTCATGCGGTTCTGCGTGAGTGTGCCTGTTTTGTCCGAGCATATAACCGTTGCCGCGCCTAACGTCTCGACCGTCGGCAGGTGGCGCACGATGGCGTTGCTTTTTGCCATGCGCGAGACGCCGACGGACAAAACGACGGTAACGATGGCTGGCAGCCCCTCGGGAATGGCCGCGACAGCAAGGCTTATCGAAAGCATAAAGCTGTCCATGACGGGTGTTTTGTTCAGCAGCCCCAAAACAAAGATAAAGCCGCATATGACGAGCGCGCCCGTGCCGAGAATTCGGCTGACCTTGGCAAGCCTAAGCTGCAAGGGCGTCTGGGGCGCCTCCTCGCTGTTAAGCAGCCCCGCAATCTTGCCGATTTGGGTGTTCATGCCCGTTTCGACCGCGACGGCGGTACACCGTCCCGTTAGAATAATGGTCGAGGAAAACAGCATGTTGTGCCGGTCGCCCGGCGGACATTTTTCCGGCAGACGTAACGAAGCGTTTTTTTCGTTGGGCATCGACTCACCCGTTAAAGCGCTCTCCTGTGTTTTCACACCGGAGCTTTCAATAATGCGCGCGTCAGCGGGTACGATGTCGCCAGCCGCAAGGCAGATAATGTCGCCCGGCACGATGTCTGACGTCTTGATACGTTTGCGCTTGCCGCCGCGAATTACGACGGACTGCGGCGCGGCAAGGCTCTTGAGCATGTCAAGCGCCTTTTGCGCGCGGTTCTCCTGCACGGTGCCGATAACGGCGTTCATGATGACGATGGCAAGAATCACTACCGGGTCTATGTAGTCGGCGTCGCCGCCGATGACGGCTGTCGCGAATGAAACAACCGCGGCTATCAGCAGAATAATCACCATAAAGTCGGCGAACTGCGACAAAAACCGGACAAGCAGCCCCCGCTTTTTGCCCTCGGAAAGCTTGTTTTCGCCGTACTGCCGCAGACGCAGTGCCGCCTGCGATTCGGACAGACCGTTTTTTACGTCCGTTTTTAGCTCCGCCGCCGCCTGCGCGGCGGTCATGCTGTGCCATTCCAAATATAACCGACCCCTTTCCAAAACCTCGGACAAAACCCGCTTGTTCAAATATATTCGGACACGCGGCGAGGTATTACAGGACGGAAAGGCGCCATATTTATAACAACTGTTAAATAGTGAAGTTATTTTACATTTATATAGACAATTTATGTTATTTATAGTAATATTATTAATATAAAGCAATCTTCAACGGAGGAATAAAAATGAAAAAGACAATAAAAAAATCGACGGCAGTCATATTAACACTAATTATGGTGCTTGGAGTGTTTGGCTTCTCGGTCGCTTCTGAAAGCGGACAAACTGTGAAATCAGGCGACGATGGGGTGACGAACTATGATTTTATCAAGCCAGTTACACATCAAACCACGGTGCCGGAGGGTTACATAGGCATCTACACACCGTCAGACCTTGACAACGTCCGAAACGACCTGACGGCGAATTATATCATGATGAACGACATCGACCTTGCCGCGTGGGGCAACTGGACGCCTGTCGGAGAAACAGCGACACCTTTCAGCGGCGTTTTTGACGGCAACGGGTATATGATTAAAAACATGACGGTTGATATCACATCAAATGAAATTGTATATGCTAGTTTTTTAGGATATACGCTTAATTCGGTTGTTTTCAATCTCGGCATAGTAAATTCTGAGATTAGTGCGGAGGTTGCTTCATCAAACTCCATTTATGCCGGAATAATTTCCGCCATGTCGTATTCATCTGCTTTTTCAAATTGTTTTAGCGGTGGTACCATATATACGGCAATAAATTCACAAGGATTCTATACGAACGATGTAGGCGGACTTCTGGGCTTTGGCGATTCCGTATCGGTCATCAATTGTTACAACACCGCTGATGTTACCGCACTCTCTTCAAATAACGCCATATGTGCCGGTGGCATTAACGGCATGATGCGGCAGTCTGAAATTAAACGTTGCTCTAATGCAGGTAAAATCAGCGCTTCAAACGCAAATTATATATACACAGGTGGGATCGTCGGATGTACAGGTGACGCTTATGAATCCGATATAAACGATTGTTACAATTCAGGAGAAATAGTTGCCGATTCGCAGGAGTTTGCTTATGTCGGCGGTCTCACAGGTCTGTCAAGTAATATTATGAATTCTTATAATGTAGGAAGCCTCAGCGCAAAATCACAAGTCCCGAATTGTATTTTTGTAGGTGGTATAGCAGGAGAAACAGTATTTCACCGTATCACTGCGTCCGAAAATATGAAAACCGCTTTTGACGCGTATTTAACCAACTGTTATTACCTTGATAATGTCTTGAAAGCAGTTTCAAACCCTGAATCGGGGGCAATAAAGAATGTCAAGTCTCTAACAAATGAACAGATTGGTCAAATGTCGTCCTATAACGGCTTTGATTTTGAAAATGTATGGACAATATTGTCCAGCGATTCCACGCCCGCATTTAAACCAAATATTTCCCAATTAAACATCTCGACAAAGATAAGGTATAAAGACGCCGCTTCCTTGTTTTCGTCGGGTCAATCAGAAGTTATTTATTGGCAGTCAAGTAATAATAATGTTGCCGTAATAAATGGCGACGGATGTGTTTATGGTGCTAGTGTTGGAACCGTAACAATTAGTTTCATCACGTCTGACGGACAGATAGGGAAAAATGAAATATCTGTTAATTATGTTTGGTGGCAATGGATTATTAAGATTGTACTGTTTGGATGGATATGGTACTAAGAGAATTATAGTGTTCTAATTGTCTGAAAATATAAATATTAAGGAATGAAAAAGATGAAGAGAAGAATTTTATCATATTTATTTGTTCTGATTTATACCGTCAGTATGCTTGATGTTTTTTCCAACATAGCATTGGCAACAGACAATACAGAAAACAAATTGAACTATAATGAGTATTCAACATTGCTTCGAGACATGGTGGATAAATATTCTGTGAATGATAACACATTATTGGAGGTTTCTTCAAACAATACCGCTGAAACAAATAGGCTTATTATTAAAACAAACTCAAATGAGCCGCTTGACAACACATGTAATGCTATCGAGAAAATTGAGGGGTATAACTGTTGGCATATTCTGCAATATGAAAATAATGCTTCCGCAACCTCTGCGCTCAGTTTTTATAACAGTGAACCATACGTAATTTATGTTGAGCTTGACGAATATATCGACATTTCTAATACATCCTCATCAGAGGAAAATGCTGTATCATACACACCAACCCCGCTTTCCTGGGGTTGCGATGCAACAGGTTCAACAGAGGCAAACAATCTTATTTCCTTATCAGATGTTGTCTTAAACGATGTTGTCGTTGGAGTAATTGATTGTGGAGTTGACAATACACACGAATTATTAAGCAATCGTGTTCTTCCAAGTGACAACAGTTATGATAATACCGATGCAGGAATTCCGTTAATGATTGGACATGGAACACATGTGGCTGAATTATCGCCAATAATACATTGCCAAATATTAAAATCAAGTCATTTAATTACTTTAAGAACCCTACGTTCTCCACTGTAGCATCAGCTATTTCAGCGGCTGTTGTATGTCCGGTTGATGTCATTAACCTTTCTATTAATCCTACCAATCCAAATCAAAGTGAAGCGGTAAAGAGTGAAATACAAAATGCGTACTTAAAGGGTATTGTAGTTGTGAATTCTGCCGGTAATGGTGGAAATGAGGCATCACAATATATATTGACGGATGTAGATGATGAAATAATTACAGTTGCAGCAACAAATGAAAAATCTTCTCCGATTTCCTCGTCGAATTACGGAAGCTGTGTTGACATAGCTGCACCGGGCGAAGAAATATACAGTACATATTTGAACGGAAAGTACAAAGAAATGACTGGAACCTCACAAGCCGCACCATTTGTTTCCGCCGCTGTTGCTATGTTGTTATGCATTGATTCAACATTAAGTCCAAACGACATTCAAAGCATGATTAAAAGCACAGCATACATTCCGAAAAACTGGCCAGAAAAACATGATGAGAATGATAACACAACAAAAATCTATGGAACAGGTATTGTTAGTTTTTTAAACTTGATTAGAGCCTGTTCACACTAAATAACGCATCAATCACCATCGCGAAATAAATGAAGC
>CAZDWM010000069.1:0-2295 GCA_964509145.1 uncultured Eubacteriales bacterium
TGCGTTTTATGCCCGAAAACGGGATGAGCATCGTCGCGCGCGGGCGGGTTTCGGTTTACGAACGCGACGGACAATATCAGCTTTATATTGACGACATGCAGCCCGATGGCATCGGCGCGTTGAGTGTCGCGTTTGAGCAGCTAAAGGCAAGATTAGCCGACGAGGGTCTTTTTGACGAAACGCGTAAAAAGCAGCTTCCGAGGTTTCCGCAACGCGTCGGGGTCATTACCTCGCCCACAGGCGCGGCGGTACGCGACATTTTAACGGTGCTCGGCAGGCGCTTTCCGCTGGCACAGGTTGTATTTTGTCCCGTTCAGGTTCAAGGGTCATTGGCAGCTCCGCAAATTGCGGCAGCCATCGGGCGTTTTAACCGCGATAATCTCGCAGATGTTTTAATTGTCGGTCGTGGCGGCGGCTCACTTGAGGAGCTTTGGGCGTTTAACGAGGAAATCGTCGCGCGAGCAGTTGCCAATTCGGACATTCCCGTCATTTCAGCAGTCGGGCATGAGACGGATTTCACCATCTGCGATTTCGCAGCGGATTTACGGGCGCCAACGCCGTCCGCGGCGGCTGAGTTGGCCGTCCCGGATGCGCAGGAGCAGTACGCCTATATTAACGGACTTCAATTTAGATGCTGCAGAGAGGTCGAAAACGACCTTCATCAAAAACGAGCGCTGTTAAAAAGGCTTGAGACTTCACCGGGATTGACAAGCAGAAGGGCGATGCTCGATAACTACCGCCTATTGCTCGACAAATATTCCGCCGCGATGGAGACGACGCTGCTATCAATGACTAACGGCGGCAGAAGCAATATCAAATATCTCGCGGGCAAGCTTGATTCGTTAAGTCCGCTAAAGGTACTTGGCAGAGGCTACGCCATCGCTTCGAAGGACGGGCAAGTGCTTAAAAACGTCAAAGCCGTTATAATAGGCGACAACCTGTCAGTTAAAATTTCAGACGGCTTAATAGATTGTACCGTTGTTTCGGTCAAGGAGGTTTCTTAATGGCCAAGGCTTCATATGAGGATTCCGTCAAACGTCTGGAAAAAATCGTCGGGACGCTCGAGGGCGGCAGTCTGCCGCTCGACGAGGCGTTAAAGCTTTTTGAGGAGGGGACAAAGCTCGTCGTTTTTTGCAACAAAACCCTCGACGATGCCGAACAGAAAATAACCGAATTGACGGAGGAAAAGGTTGAATAAACTCAACCTCAATGGTAAGATGTCTGAATTAGAACAATACACAGCGTTGATAAACAAGACATTGTTGGGTAGTATTTCCCAAAACGGAGGCATCGTCTGCGACGCGATGCGCTACAGCCTTCAAAACGGCGGCAAGCGTATTCGTCCCGTTTTAACGCTTGAGTTCTGCCGTGTTTGCGGCGGCGACATTGAAGCGGCTCTGCCGTTCGCACACGCCGTCGAGATGATTCATACCTATTCGCTTATACACGACGACCTGCCCTGCATGGACGACGACGACGAGCGCAGGGGAAAGCCTTCTTGTCATAAAGCTTTCGGCGAAGCGTTCGCGTTGCTTGCGGGCGACGCGCTGCTGACGCTCGCCTTCGAAACTCTAGCGTCCTCGACGTTTCCGGCTCCACGCATTGTAGAGGCGGTTATGCTGCTGTCAAAAGCGGCTGGCTTTGCCGGAATGGTCGGCGGTCAGGAGCTCGACTTGAAAAACGTCGGAGAAGTTGACTCCGTCGAAACGCTCCGCCACACCGACGCGCTTAAAACAGGGGCAATGATTAAGGCGGCATGTCTGCTTGGCTGTGTCGCGGCGGGTGCTTCAGAGGCACAGCGAGGTGCGGCGTCCGTCTACGCCGAAAATATCGGCCTCGCGTTTCAGATTATGGACGATATCCTTGACGTAACTGGCGACACAAAAACGCTCGGCAAGCCTGTCGGAAGCGACGAAAAAAACGACAAGGCTACCTATGTATCTATATTGGGCGTTGAAGCTTCAAAAAAACTGGTCGATGCTCTAACGCAAAATGCCATTGCGGCGCTTGATATTTTCGGCACCGAAGGCGATTTTTTGCGTACACTCGCAGTGAGGCTTTCTGCGAGAACTAACTAATTTTATAACATGAGGCTTGTTAATGTGTGACATCAAATATCTAAACAGAATCGATTCACCCGACTTTGTTAAAAGTCTTGACGATAATGAAACGGCGGAGCTATGCGCCGAGATACGCGACGTGCTCATCGACACCGTTTCACAAAACGGCGGACATCTCGCGTCAAACCTCGGCGTGGTAGAGCTTACCGTGGCACTTCACAAAACATTTGATTCG
>CAZDWM010000069.1:2305-7372 GCA_964509145.1 uncultured Eubacteriales bacterium
CAGGATTATCTGGGATGTTGGGCATCAGATTTATACGCATAAGCTACTCACAGGCAGGTTTCCCGAATTTTCGACGCTGCGCACCGAGGACGGCATATCCGGCTTTTCGCGTCCGTCCGAAAGCGTACACGACGTGTTTTACAGCGGCCATTCCGGCACCTCCGTTTCGGCGGGTCTCGGCGTAGCGGCCGCCAACGCGATTAACGGCGACGGCGGGTGTGTTGTCAGCGTCATCGGCGACGGCTCCTTTACAGGCGGCATGGTCTATGAGGCGATGAACAACGCCGGGCGCACAAATAGCAAGCTCATTGTCATTCTCAACGAAAACGAGATGTCGATATCCCACAACGTCGGCTCGCTCGCGCGTTATCTCGCCGTTATCCGCTCTAAGCCGGAGTATTATCGAATGAAAGAGGAAACGGAGAGAGTTTTAAACCAGATACCTGTCATCGGCAAGAAAACGGCTGACAACCTGTTCAGATTAAAGACGCTCGCCAAGCAGACGCTGTACAGAAGTAATCTCTTTGAGGATCTCGGCTTTCGTTATATGGGACCTGTCGACGGTCACAATATCAAGCTGCTGTGCGAGGCGCTGGACACCGCGAAGCTTGTAAACATGCCTGTCCTGCTTCACGTCTACACAACCAAGGGTAAGGGCTACGACCACGCCGAGCGCGAGCCGGGCAGATTCCATGGTGTGCCGCGTTTCGACATCGAGACGGGCGAACAGGTGAGTGTCGGCGACAGCTTTTCGTCGGTTTTCGGCAAATACCTGTGCGAAGCGGCGCGAAAGGATAAGAGCGTCTGCGCCATCACGGCAGCCATGTCCATCGGCACCGGTCTGCAAGGCTTCGAAAAAGCGTTTACCGACCGTTTCTTCGACGTCGGCATTGCCGAGGAGCACGCCGTCACGTTTGCCTCAGGTCTCGCAAAGCAGGGCTTGAAGCCGTTAGTAGCGGTATATTCCACATTTTTACAACGCGCTTACGACCAGATTCTTCACGACGGAGCTTTGCAAAAACAAAAGATTGTTTTAGCCGTCGACCGTGCCGGTTTTGTCGGCGAGGACGGCGAGACGCACCAGGGCATCTATGATGTCGCGTTTTTGAACAGTATTCCCGATGTGACGGTCTATTCGCCGTCGAGCTACACGGAGCTTAAAGCAGACTTGAATCGTGCAATATTCAGCGATAAAAATCTTGTGGTCGTCCGTTATCCGCGCGGCGAGGAATACACATTCCCGGAGGATTTTCGCTTTTCATACGGCGACTTTGACATTTACGGTGACGCGGACGCCAAAACAGCGCTTATGACCTACGGCAGGATATCAGCCTATGCCGCCGAGACAGTCATAAGGCTAAAGGTGCAAGGTATTTCGGCAAAGCTCGTTAAGCTCAATAAAATCAAGCCCTTACCGCCGGAAGCGGTTAAAAACGTACTGGGCTGCGATAATGTTTTCTTCTTTGAAGAGGGCGTGAGAAGCGCCGGAGCGGGCGAAAAGACGGCGTTGATGCTGCTTGAGGGCGGCTTCAAGAGGCGCTATCACCTAACGGCGGTCAATGACTGCTTTGTGAGCCAGGCATCGGTTGCCTCACAGCTGAGGAAGTTTCGCCTCGACACCGACAGAATGGAGGCTGTTGTCCGCGAGGTATTGGGCAGCGGCACGAAAAAACCATTATGAGTGAAAAAAATCGTCTTGACCTAGCGCTCACACAAAATGGGCTTGTTGAGTCGCGCGAAAAGGGTCGCGCGCTCATTATGGCGGGACAGGTTTATGTCAACGGACAAAAAGCAATAAAAGCTGGACTTTTTATACAAGATAGTGATATAATCGAAGTTAGGGAAAATTTGAACCCTTACGTCAGCAGAGGCGGGTTAAAGCTTAGAAAGGCCGTTTATGAATTCGGTCTTGAGTTAGCTGATAAAATCTGTATCGATGTCGGTGCCTCAACCGGAGGCTTTACCGACTGTATGCTTCAAAACGGCGCACAAAAGGTTTACGCCGTCGATGTCGGTTACGGGCAGCTGGCGTGGAAGCTTCGTTCAGACGCGCGTGTGGTCGTGCTTGAACGTACGAATTTTCGTTATGCCACGGAGGAGCAAATCCCCGAAAAGACCGATTTTGCGAGTGTTGATGTCTCATTTATCTCGCTTCGGATAATATTACCCGTTTTGCGCAGCTTTTTAAAGGACGGCGGTGAAGCGGTCTGCCTCATCAAGCCGCAGTTTGAGGCCGGCAGGGAAAATGTCGGTAAAAAAGGCGTTGTACGCGACGAGGCGGTTCATGTCCGGGTCGTCAAGGAAATCACCGAATTTTCCATGCAAAACGGCTTTCAAGTCAAAGGGTTGACCTTTTCACCCGTCAAGGGACCAGAGGGTAACATCGAGTACTTAATGTATCTTCAAAAGTCCGAAAAGGCGGAAGACCTCGTCACAGACTTTGAGATGAATATCATAATACTTGTCAGGCAATCACACGAAGAGCTGACGGAGGAATGAGACGCTATGAAAATCACCATCATTCCAAATCTCACAAAAGAAAACGCGCGGCAGGTCACGCTCGAGGTTTGCGCCGAGCTTGAGCTGCTGGGCGCTGAAATACTTTTTCCAGACAGCTATCAAGGAGAGTTTGACGACGTAAAAGCTGTATTTGCTCCCGAATGCGAGACGCTTAAATTCAGCGATTTAGTCATTGCTGTCGGCGGCGACGGCAGTATTTTATACGCCGCTAAAAAGGCTATGCCGTACAGTAAGCCGGTGCTCGGCATCAACGCCGGTCGGCTCGCGTTTATGGCAGGGCTTGAGCGTCATGAATTAAAGCTTCTTAAAAATTTATTCACGAACGACTACACCGTCGACAGCAGGATGCTTCTGCGCGCCGGAATCTGTCGCGCTGGCGAGACGATATTTTCAGAACTATGTATCAACGACGCCGTCGTTATGCGCTCGTCGTCGGTCAATGTCGTCGGCTTTTCGGTCTATTGCGGCGAAAACCACATCAACGATTATTTAGGCGACGGTGTGATTTTCGCGACGCCGACGGGCTCGACGGCATATTCCCTTTCGGCGGGCGGACCCGTGGTAGACCCGCATATTGAAAGCATCATTTTAACTCCGGTCTGCGCCCATTCTCTGTTCGCGCGCTCTATAATCGTCGACAGCGGTGCGGAGCTTCGCGTGGTCAAGACTACCGGCGGCGAGATGTCGCTCATATGCGACGGCATTGAAACGAGAATACCCGACGGCGGCGAGGCGTTCATTAAAAAAGCCGACGAGACAGCGCGGTTTATCGGCATAAAAAACGAAACATTTATTGACGTGCTTAAAACGAAGCTTGAGAAGGGCGGCTGCAACGCATGAAAAAGAAAAGGCTCGATATAATTCTTGAACTGATTGAAGACAATGCCATCGGAACACAGGAAGAGCTGCTTGAAAGGCTGCGAGAAAGAGGTCTTGAGGTGACGCAGGCCACAATTTCACGCGACATCAAGGAACTGCGTATAGTCAAGACGATGGACGCGTCGGGTCAGTATCGTTACGCGGTAAGCGATAAATCCGAGTCCGACCGTTTAAGCGACAAGTTCCGTTCCATTTTCGAGCATTCTGTCAAAAGCGCCGACTACGCGGGCAACACGCTCGTAATACACTGCTACACCGGCATGGCACAGGCCGCCTGTGCGGCGTTTGATTCGATGCGCTGGGAGGGTCTTGTCGGCACGCTTGCGGGCGACGACACCGTTTTCGCGCTATGCCGCACGGAGGACTTGGCAGCGGAGATGAAAAAGACAATCAACGGTATTTCCGGCATCAACGGAAACTAATTGATAATAATTAATCAGGGTGGGGTAACGGTTAATGCTTCAAAGCCTGAAAATTGAAAACATAGCCGTGATAGAGCGCGCCGAGCTTGAGCTGTCAGGGGGCTTTAACGTGCTCACGGGCGAAACGGGTGCCGGAAAATCGATAATTATCGACGCCATCAACGCCGTCCTCGGCGAGCGAACGTCACGCGATGTCATACGCGCGGGCGCTACGGATGCGTTTGTGACAGCGTTGTTCACAGACTGCGGTGAAAGCATTCAAAATGTTCTGAATGAATTGGACATGCCCTGTGACGGCGGCGAGGTCGTTGTTACCAGACGCATTTCCATAGACGGAAAAAGCATTTGCCGTATTAACGGTGTGCCGGTAACGGCAGCGATGCTTAAAAGCCTTGGCCGCGAGCTTGTTAACATACACGGACAGCACGACAGTCAGGCGTTGCTGTCGCCGGAACGGCATTACACATATCTCGACGCGCTCGCCTCAAACGGCGCGCTGCTTGAGGAGTATAAAGCACATTTTAAAGAACTCGGTATATTAAAAAAAGAGCTTGAAAACCTTAAAATGGATGAGGCGGAAAAATCACGTCTGCTCGACATGCTCGGCTATCAGATAGACGAGCTGACCATGGCCGATATCAAGCCCGGCGAACGCGACGAGCTGGCGGCGCGTAAGAAGCTTTTCCGTAACGCTGAAAAAGTGTTGTCTTCTCTGCAAGCGGCCTATGGAGCGCTCACCGGCGACGAGGCAGGCGGAGCGGCGGAACTGGTCGGTTCGGCTGCCGACTCGCTTGAGTGCATCACCGAGTTTTTCGGCGGTATGAGCGAAACGGCCGAAAAGCTGCGCGGTATCTCCTACGACCTTGAGGATTGCTCGGTGCAGGTTCGCGAGGCGCTCAGCGGTATCGACATAGACCCGTCGGAAGCCGACGCAATTGACGAACGCCTTGATACGCTTTACCGTCTGTCGCGAAAATACGGAGCGACGGAGGAGGATATGCTCGGCTTCCTCGAAAAAGCCAAGGTGGAGCGAAACACCATCGAATTTTCGGACAAGCGAGCGTCAGCGCTTGAGTCGCAAATCAAAGCGACGCATAGCGATGCTCTGGCGATTGCCCAAAGATTGACGGATAGCCGACGAAAAGCAGCAGCGGAGTTTGAAAGGAACGTCAGAGACGAGCTTGATTTTCTCGACATGCCGGGTGTACGGTTTGCCGTTAAAATAGAAAAAACCGCCCTTTCGTCA
>CAZDWM010000069.1:7382-10319 GCA_964509145.1 uncultured Eubacteriales bacterium
AAACGGTGCGGACAGTGTAGAATTTCTGATTTCGGCAAACGCGGGTGAGGAACCCAAGCCCATCGCCAAAATCGCATCCGGCGGCGAGCTGTCGCGTATAATGCTGGCCGTCAAGTGCGTCCTTTCAGACAGCGACGAAATACAGACCATGATTTTTGACGAAATCGACGCTGGAATCAGCGGACGCGCGGCGCAAAAGGTCGCAATGAAGCTTAAAGAGGTCTCAAGAGGGCGGCAGGTCATATGTGTTACCCATCTCGCGCGTATTGCCGCCTACGCCGACGAACAGCTGCTTGTTTCTAAATGTGTCCGTGACGGCAAAACATATACCGATGTTCAGCGTCTCGACTTCGAGGGACGCGTTAGGGAAATCGCGAGGATTAACGGCGGGCTCGACGTTACGGAGCTTCAGCTCAAAAACGCCGAGGAAATGCTGAAAGCCGCCTTAGATAAAGGAGAGAACTTATGAAATTCGGATGCTGCATCGGAACAAATATCGAACGCGCCTATGTGTTAAAAAAGCAGGGCTTTGATTTTGCGGAACTCAACGTCAACGCTTTCGCAAAGCTTGAAGAATCACAGTTTAACGAACTGCTCAACAGTATGAAGGCGACAGGCATCGCTTGCGAGGCCGCATGCTGCTTTGTTCCTTCCGAAATCAAGCTTGTCGGTCCCGTGGCGGACTGGTCGCTTATCAAGGACTATACGACACGCGCCATTTACCGTTCAAATCTTTTCGGTATTAAAACCATTGTGTTCGGCAGCGGCGGGGCGAGAAGAATCCCCGACGGTATAACGCGCGATGAAGGTCTTAAGGATATTACCGCGTTTCTGCGTGATATCGCCGCACCAGAGGCAGAGAAGTACGGCATTGAAATTGCAATTGAACCGTTAGGCTTCAAAGAGTGCAATGCCATCAACACAGTAGAACAAGGCATTATCGTTGCAGAGGAAACTGGACACGCCAACGTCAAAACGCTTGCCGACATATATCATATGCTCCGAAGCGACGACCCCGTCTCGGCGTTGGGCGAAAAAAAGGGAAAGATAATCCACGCGCACACCTCCTGCCCGTTCGCGGAGCTTGGCAAGAGAACATACCCGAGCAAACACGACGAAAACTTCGATCAGTTTGACTTTTTGAATCCTATTTATCTGTCGGGTTGCGAGCGCTTTTCGATTGAAGCAAACAGTGGCGAACAGTTTGAGACCGAGGCAGCGGAGGCATTGGATGTCATGAAAGAGGCCTACGAGCGCGTGCTGGCAGCCAATAAATAATAAGTGATTTCAGCAACCAGAAAGGAAAGTATCAACAGATGAATGTTTTTGAAGAATTGCAAGCCAGAGGGCTTGTCGCTCAGATGACCGACCCGGAGCGTATTGAAGAGCTGCTAACTAAGAACAATGTAAGATTTTATATCGGCTTCGATCCGACGGCGGACAGCCTTCATGTCGGTCATTTTGTCCAGATTATGGTCATGGCGCATATGCAGCGGGCGGGACATACACCTATTGCCCTGTTCGGCGGCGGCACCGGAATGGTGGGCGATCCCTCCGGCAAGACCGACATGCGCAAGATGCTTACAAAGGAAGATATCGCGCACAACATAGAGTGCTTTCGTGTACAAATGTCGAAGCTTGTCGACTTTTCTGAAGGCAAAGCCATAATGGTCAACAACGGCGACTGGCTTTTAAGCCTCAACTATATTGACTTTCTGCGTGAAATCGGAGTCCACTTTTCAGTTAACCGTATGTTGTCCTTTGAGTGCTACAAGCAGCGCATGGAGAAGGGGCTGACATTCTTTGAGCTGAATTATATGATTATGCAAAGCTACGACTTCCTTGTCCTCAACCGCCAGCACGGCTGTGTGCTTGAGCTTGGCGGCGACGACCAGTGGAGCAACATCATAGGCGGTGTTGAGCTGATACGACGCGCCGATCAAAAAGAGGCCTACGGTATGACCTTTAACCTTCTGCTCAATAGCGAGGGTAAAAAGATGGGCAAGACTGAGAAGGGCGCCGTTTGGCTTGACCCCGAAAAGACGACGCCGTATGAATTTTACCAGTACTGGCGCAATGTTGACGACGCGGACGTTGTCAAGTGTCTTAAAATGTTAACGTTTGTTCCGGTCGAACAAATCAAGGAATACGAAACGCTTGAGGGAAGCGCACTCAATCCCGTTAAGGCGTTACTTGCTTATGAGGTGACAAAGCTCATACACGGTGCAGACGAGGCTGATAAGGCGCAAAACGCGGCTAAGGCGCTGTTTTCCGCCGGAGCCGACAGCGAGGATATGCCTACAACCGTCCTTATGGACGAAGATTTTGAAAACGGCGGCGCGATCATTACCGCTGTCATGGTCAAGGCTGGTCTTGCAAAGTCGCGGGGCGACGCGCGCAGGCTCATTGAGCAAGGCGGCGTAACGCTTGACGACGAAAAGGTAACGGATTTTACTTACGCTATCCCGCATGAAAAGCTTGAACAGGGATATGTTATATTAAAAAAGGGTAAAAAGGCTTTCCATAAGATAACGTTTTGATATCGGTTAAGAGGTGTTGACGAATAAAATCGGCAGAGATTAAAAAGTATAAAATAGTCGTCGCGGGCATCGGCTATGTCGGGCTGTCTAACGCCGTGTTGCTGGCGCGTCACAACAAGGTTGTTGCCGTCGACATTGTTGAAAGCAAGGTCGACATGCTCAACCTCGGGCGTTCGCCGGTACACGATTTGGAAGCACAGCGTTTTTTGTCGTCGGGCGAGCTTGACCTGACGGCGACGACCGACGCGTCAAGAGCCTATACGGACGCTGATTTCGTCGTTATTTCAACACCAACCAATTACGACCCCGAAAAAAACTTTTTCGACACCTCGTCCGTTGAACGTGTCTACAAACACATTCGCGCGCTTTCAAAAACCGCGGTTATAGTTATCAAGTC
>CAZDWM010000070.1:0-6428 GCA_964509145.1 uncultured Eubacteriales bacterium
GACAATATTGTTAACCTCCGTCATGTGCGCGGTGCGCAGGTTGTCGTAAAGCTTTAACTTGAAATCAAAGTTTCCGCAAGCGAGAATTTCAAGCAGGTTTCCGGCGGCTTGAAGTGTGTTTTTATCGGCGACGACGAGGATATTCGTCGGGAAGCTGTTTGCTTTGAGGATTTCAGCCGTCTGTTCGCGTATACCCGACCCGATTTCCACGGCCTTGATGCTGACGGTGTGCTCCCTGCCGCACGAGCAGTTTTTCAGGCTGTCAAGAAGCCCGGTGATATCCATTTTCCAAACCCTCTTATTATTAAATAATTATTCGTTAAATTATTCGTCAAACAGCCCGTAGTACCTGCCCATCCAGTAGGGGTGAAGATATTGGCAGCCGTCGAGCATGTAGCTTTCGTTTCCACCGTCGGGAAGAAACGGATTGCATGCAAGCCTCCCCAAGGCGCGCTCGTCGGCGGGAAGCGGCTCTTTAAGCTGGCGTTCACCGCCGAAATGCTCCTGTCCTCTGTCCCAGACAAGCTTCTTTCTGCGGCTGTTTTTAACCTTGTAGTCCATCATGTCAAGCGGCAACTCCTGAAGCGTCCGCACGGCATTTTCGATGTCGCAAAAATCGCCGGTTAAAGCGCCGTAGATGATGTTCCACATCGGTGTGCGCTCTATGCGCTGCGACTGCCAGAAGTGACGCAGCCCCAGCAGGTAAACCTGGCGCAATTCAGGGTCGGTTTCGTAACGCAGCAGCGGTACAGTTGTGAGAAAGCCGAGCTGGTCGTCGATGTGGCACGTATGCAGGTCTTCACGCTTGTGCTGGACACAGTTAAACGCGAAACGGTGCTTCGTGACAAAGCGGTTATACACAGCACGGTATTTCTCATCGCCTGTTACGTGATAGGTGGTGAGCAGGAACGATAAAAATTCAAGTGAGTTGACTCCGCTTTCCCAGTACAGACGCTCACAATAGTTGAGGTCGTCGGGGTTCCAGTTGCCCCATGTTGTCGGCAGACCGTCACAGTCGCACAGATAACCGTCGTGGGCAAGAATGTGGTCGATGATATTGGCGCAGGCGGTTGCGATTTCGGCCTTTTCGTTTTCGTCGGCGCAAAGGTCAAAGTAGTATGAATAAGCGTAGAAGTGACCGGTCATTTCGTCGCTGGAGGTTTCGCCCTTCCACTCAAGGTCGCCGTTTTCGTCCTTGGCAGAATGCCATTCTATGTTGCCGTTGCCGTAGCCATCCTCACCGGGGCGGCGGATAGCTCTGGCAGTAAAACCTTCGATGCCTGTGATTTTGGTAAGTTTAATCATCGCGTTGAAGGAAGCGCGGGCAAGCTCGAGCGCCTCCGCGCTGCCGGTTACGGCGTAGCGGAAGGCTTCGGCTACAACGAAATGTGCCGTGCGAAGCCCGTCGTTGTCGCTGATTTCAACCGCGCCGCTTGACGGGTCGATCCGGTCGGTCAGATGTCTTGTGCTGACGAAGCCCTCGCGGATGTTATACTTCTCGGCGTTTTCCTGATAGATATCCGCCTTTTGTGCGAGTGTCATTTTTTTGTTTTCAATCACGCTCAAACCGTCGGTTGTGCCGACACAGACGATGCTGCCGTCGTCGGAAGCGGCGATGGCCGTCACCTCGTTGCAGGGAAGCCAGCGCTTGCCGGACAGATAGCTTTCATTGACGCCGCTTTGGATAATCATACCGTCGGCGGTGCCGAAATAACGTGTGCCGTCGGCACCGAGGACAATTTTTCGGATATCGCCCGCGGGCAAATAGTCTGTGTTTTCCCATGTCCTCCAGCGGCACTTGGCGTCGTAAAGGCAGACACCCTCGTCGGTGCCTAACCAGACATGTCCCCATTTGTCGGCGGCGAGGGAGGTAATATAGTTAGTGGGCTTATCGGAGTTGTAGGTTGAAATCCCGGCATATCGCGGACGTTTGCCGTGGAGAGAAAGAAGCAAGATGTCGTTGACAATGTACATTTGCCCGCTTCCGAAAGCGGCCATGCACGAGCAGCAGCCGCCTTCAATGCCCTCGTCGTATAGTACAAACGCGCCGTCAATACGCCGGTAAAGTGAGTTTTTAGTCAGAAGCCATAACGTGCCGTCGCCGTCGTAGTCCATTTGTACGACGGTGTATTTGAAGCTGCCTACGAAGGTGGCGACGCCGTCGGCGACGGTGAAAAGGTTTTCATCCGAAGCGGCGTAGACAACGCCGTCCCTGTCGCAGAACAGCATGTTGATGCCGCCCGCATCGTTTAAGGTGACAGGACAGAAAACATCGCCGTCTGAAACGGCAAGCCCCTGCTCGGTGCCAGCGTATATTCTGCCTGCTTTGTCGAGAGCGAGACAGGTTATTTCAGTGTCGGGCAGACCGTCCTTGAGCCCGAAAAAACGCCTCGTGCGCTGGGGAAAGGGTTTGACTAAAAGGCAGTTGCGCTCAGTCATAAAAAGGTATCCTTTCCGGGGCTGAAATGCTTTCAGCCTTATATTTGGTTAAAAAATATAGTCTCTGAAAATAAAGACGGCAAGCGCGGCGGTCATCAGAAGCGTCAGACCGTATTTTTCAAGGGTTGCGCCGACCATAATGACGATGGTGGGAATAAACAGGACAATTTTCGCGAATAGCCCCGCCTTGTTCGCCGAGCCGTAGAGCATTTTCCACATGTGCCGCGCGTCCTCATCGTAGGGGAACAGGTTGCACATCATAGACCCTCCGAACCACAGGAAAAAGCAGTAGACAAAGAACAGCGGCGCTTTTGAGCTCGAAAAAGCGTCGTTGAAGCCGACGCCGAGCAGACCGAGCGTGAACAGCGAACAGAAGTAGCCCGCCGCGCCTAAAATAAAGTTGAAAAGCCCGGGCAAGAGGCAGACGAAAAAGCTTTTGACATATCCGGTGGGCGGCAGGACTGCCACATGGCCGCTAAGCTCGTTGCGGGAGACATATTTGTCGGCGGCGTAGATGTTGACGCCGAGCATGCGGCACACAATGTGCTCAAGAAAACCCTTGGAAAAGCTCCCGGGGAAGGTGAAATACTTAGAGATGACATAAACTGTTTTCATACCGGCTCACCTGCCCCTTCGAGATAAATCTTTTCTATTGTTGTTTTACCCGCTTGAAGCTGTTGAATGCTTTCTGAAAGCTGGACGCCGTATTTCGCGAGAAACTGGCAGACCTCGTCGAACTTATCGGTGTTGCCCGTTTTCAACGCGCAGGCGCAAAGCGTTTCGGCGTATTCCTTTGTCACGGTCGACTCGTCGAAATTTTTAATAAGCAAGCTTTCAGCCGTCTTATAATCACCCTGAAGCATGAGGATAATCGCGCGTTGGCGTTCTATTTCAGGCGTTGTTTCAATGACATCCATCGCTTTGTTATAGACGGAGAGCGCACCCGTGTAGTTTTTGTCCATACGCAGAACGGACATTGAGGAGGCGATGGTGGCTGCGTTGGTAGGGTCGGTTTTCAAAATTTCGTTGCAGATGCTCAGGGCTTTATCAAAATCGCCGCTTTGCTTGTAAAGCGATATGGCGTTCGCGGCGTAAAGCCAAAAGGCATCGGGCTTATCGGTGATGATATTGTCCATCAGCTCAAGCGCCAAGTTGATGTCCTGATCCGTTTCCTGCACAACGAGGAACTTAAAATAGTTGACAATATAAGTGGGAAAGTCGTTTTTTGCCACAGCGGTGTCGATGACGTTCATCAGTCCGCCGTAGGTCGCGGTGCCGTTTTCGCCGATAGCGTTATAGTAGTCCTCAAAGCCTTTGTTCAGCACTTCGTAGGCCGCGGCGATTTTATCGTATTCGACCTTGATGCCGGCAAGCCTTGGCGGCACATTGTCGCCGTAATACTCCACAATTTTCTGGCCTGTCTTATATGGACCGTTGAGTTTGTTGAGGGCAACGAACTGGTTAACCAGCGTGTTGTTACCGCTCGTGAAAAGGGTACAGCCGCTCGGAATCATCCCCGAAAACTGCTGGTTAAGCTCGTTAGCATAGGCATATGCCTCGTCGTAATAGTCATAGCACTTTTCAAGGCGGCTTTGATTGAGGGCGTTTGTTCCCTTGATCACATTGACGACGATAGGAAAGTTTGCCCACGCCGTGACAAGACCGACCAAAGAAATGAACACGACGATGATAAACAAAAAAATGTCGTTTGAAGAAAACGGATAACGCCGTATTCTTGCCTCGCAGTCGTAGCAAAGGGTGACATATTCGGGCACCTCGCGTTCGCAGCGGGCGCAATAAAACTTTTCGCCCTCGTCCTCCGGTTCTGCTTCGTCAGTGTGCTCGCCTACATCCTCAAGCCCTTGAATTAAAATGTCGGTGCTGCCGTCTGATTTGATATCGGCTTCTTCGGGCGCTTCGTCCGGCGGCTGAGCCGCCGCTTCGTCAGTGTCGGAAAATGATTTGTTTTCAATCAGCCCGTCGGACTCACAAACGGATAAGGAATCGGCGTCTTCATTTTCGTCGTCGGGTAAACGGTTGTTTTCGTCGCTCATTTCAATGACCGATTGTCCTTTCATATAATTGAATGTATCGGATGCCGTAAGCGGATATTAATCAAAATAAACCGTCTTTCCCGTCTTGGCTGACTCGTAGACAGCGTTGACGATTCGCACGCTCTTGATGGCCTCGGTGGGCAGAATCTGCGGGTCGCAGTTGTCCTTAACGGCGGCAATCATATTCTCGACCATGGAGGCGTGGCCGGTGCAAAGCGTCGGGTCGAGCGCCGCGGCAGAGCCGTTGCCCGCGTATTTTTCAAGCATTTCGGCTTCCTCCTCCTCGGGCGCGTCCATGAACCGCCACAGCTGCAGCTTGTCGGAATCGGCCTCGATGGAGCCCTTGGTGCCGTAAATTTTGATACCGGTGTTCAAACCCGGATAAGCGCACGTCGTGCTGACAAAGGTGGCAACCGCGCCGGACTTGAATTTTATAAGCGAGGCGGTGAAATCCTCTGTTTCAATCTGATGTCCGTATATGCCGATTTGCGACGTGATGCTCTCGACGTCACCCATGAGCCACTGCATGAGGTCGACTGTGTGAACTGCCTGATTCATAAGTGAGCCGCCGCCGTCCATATCCCATGTGCCTCTCCAGCCGCCGTTGTCGTAGTATTCCTGTGTGCGGAACCATTTAACCTCAAAGTCGCCGTAGATGACCCTGCCGATTTTACCGCTTTGGATGGCGTCGCGTATCGGCTTCATATCGGCGTTGTTTCTGTTCTGGTGGATAACACCGGCTTTGAGCCCCGTACGCTGACGGGCTTCCTCAATTTTTTGCGCCGCGGCGACGGTAATGTCGACAGGCTTCTCGACTAGGACATTCTTACCGGCCTCCATCGCCTTGACGGCAAATTCGGCGTGCATGGCGCTGGGCAGACAGATACTGACGATGTCAATGTCGGGATTTTTAAGCATCTCGTCGAAGTCGAGGTATGTCAGTGTGCCGGGGAACTGCTCCGTCACCTTGTCAAGCTTTTTTTGAATCAAATCGCAGACCGCGATAAGCTCCGCGTCCTGCGCGTTTGCCGCCGCCCTGACGTGTGACATGCCGACGCCGAGACCGACGACCGCGTAACCGATTTTTTTACTCATGATGATTACCTCCAGCTATTTAATTTTAAAATCAATATTCATAAGCTCGCGCGCTTCGTCTATGATTTCGAGCGTGCCGAGCGTATAGGCGTTGTACTCCGGTTTTTTGAGACCATTTATCTGTTCGATAAAATCAGAAAGCTCGTGACACATGTCTGGTCTGCCGTCGGAGGTGTCGACCTCGCGGCGGGAGCCGTCACGCATAACGAGCGTTAAATGCTTCGGGCGGGACATGCTGTCGATGAGGACACTGCCCTTTTCGCCTTGTATCTGGGAGTGGAGGACACTGTCGGCGATTTTAGAATAGACTATGTCGGTAATCATTTCTGGATAACCGAGGACAATCGTACCCTCGCCGTCGATGCTTTGCGGCAGGAACATGCAAGCACCCGTTACGGTATCCGGCTTACCGAACAGCATGACGGCTGTGTGAAGGCAGTAAACCCCGATATCCATCAGCGCACCGTTGCACAAGGTGGGGTTAAAGGCGTTTTCGACAAGACCGTTTTTATAATTATCGTACCGGGACGAATACTGGCAGTAGGTAAGTGTCGCGCGCCGGACGGGAGCGATTTTTTCGAGCATCGCGCGAAGTGTCTGTGTGGCTGGCAGATGGGCGGGCATCATCGCCTCCATGAGTACGCATCCGTTTGTTTCGGCGGCGTCGAGCATCCGCCTGAATGCCTCCGCCGACGGCGCGGCGGGCTTTTCGACGAGGACATGCTTGCCCGCATTGAGTAGGGCGACGGCCTGCTCCTCATGGCAGCAGTTGGGGGACGCGATGTAGACAAAGTCCACAGCATTATCGGCGCACAATGCGTCGAGAGATGTATATATCAT
>CAZDWM010000070.1:6438-10265 GCA_964509145.1 uncultured Eubacteriales bacterium
ACACCGTAAAGGCAAAGCCCTTCGAAGCATCGCGACGCCTCAATGAACCAGTCCGCGACAAAATTGCGTCCGATGACAGCAAAATTCATTGACATTCTACCTCTTATTTAATAGTGACTTTACTTTTCAATCAGATGCTCAATGAGGATTTTAACACCCATTAAAACAAGGATAATGCCGCCCGCGAGCTCAGCTTTGGTTTTGTATTTACAGCCGAACACATTGCCGACCTTGACGCCTATTACGGAGAGCAGAAAGGTGGTTACGCCTATCATGCCAACGGCGTAATAAATCTCCGGCGTCTCAATGAGGAAAGCGAACATGACGCCGGTGGCGAGCGCGTCGATGCTGGTGGCTATCGCAAGAACGAGCATTTCCCGAACCCTGACGGTGCCGGTACCGGATTCACAGCTTTTGTCGAACGATTCCTTTATCATCTTGCCGCCTATGACGGCAAGCAGCACGAAAGCTATCCAGTGGTCGAACGCCGTGATTTTATCCTCAAACTGAACGCCCACTAAAAAACCGATTAGCGGCATCAGTGCCTGAAATCCGCCGAAGTAAAGACCTACGATACCGGCTGTTTTCCAGCTCATTTTTTTAAGCGCAAGACCCTTGCACACGGAGACGGCAAAGGCGTCCATCGACAGCCCGACCGCGATAATGAAAAGAGAAGCTAAATTCATGAAAGACTCCCGGTATATGTTATTTCAACTCAAGCAAAAGGTCGTTTTGCTTGATAAGCCCCTTGCGGCGCATCGGCTCGGATATGGCGAGCGTGAGAAGTGCCGGGGCGACAAAGTACATTAAAACGATTTCGACAATAATGACAGTTGGGCTTTTACCCGCTTGTGACATGGTCTGATAGGTCATGATGGGACCGACGAGACCGGATGTGCCCATACCCGCGCCCGTCGCGTTGCAGGTCATACCTAAAAGCTTTGCGGAAACGGAGCCGAGTATGGCGCTCGCGACAATCGGCGGAATCCAGACAATCGGTTTTTTAACGATGTTCGGCATCTGGAGCATCGAGGTGCCGAGGCCCTGCGCGATGAGACCGCCGAACTTGTTATCGCGGTAGCTCATCACGGCGAAGCCGACCATCTGCGCGCAGCAGCCGACGACGGAGGCACCGGCTGCGATTCCGGAAAGTCCGAGAATGACGCCAATGGCGGCGGAGCTTATCGGCAGCGTCAGCGCCATGCCCATGAGGACGGACACGACGACACCCATCAGCACGGGCTGCTGCAATGTACCCCAGTTTATGAGGTCGCCGAGCGACGTCATCAACTGTGAAATCGGCGGGCCGACAAGCAGACCTGCCGCCGACCCGGCGGCGATGGTGGTTATCGGCGTTAAGAGGATGTCGAGCTTTGTTTTGCCGGAGACGAGGTGACCGATTTCAACGGCGGCGAACACCGCAATAAAAGCGCCCAGAGGCTCGCCGGGACCCGCAAGATGAACGGCGCCGTCAGCGATGACGGTGCCGGCGATAATTTTTGAAGCGAACGCGCCGACCATGCCCGCGACAGCGGCGGAGACGGTGACAAGCGGTGCGCGCTTGTATTTGTAGGCGACACCGACGGCGATTCCCGCGCCCGTTAATGACTTTGCTATGGCGGCGGCACTGGAAATATATAATCCGGCGCTGCCGTCGAAAAGCGTTCCAATCTGCGCTAAAATGGTACCCACAATCAACGTCGAGAACAGACCGAGCGCCATGCCGGAAAGACCATCAATGAAAATGTGATTAAGCACACTTTTAACCGAACCGGAAGCGCCTTTTGATTTGCTCATAAATCCTGCACCTGCTTTAATCTAAACGTAATTAATCTACGACGGCGTCGCTGGTTTCCGTCGGCGGCTCGCCGTAGACCATCAGCACGACCTTTTCACCCTTGTTGTACTGCATATCGGACGTTTTGCTCATATCTAAGATTTCACCGGCGGTATGGGAACCGTCGTTTTGCCTTTCTGTTTTGGAAACGACGAAACCAAGCGCCGTTAGCTGTTCATACGCTTTATCGTAGTTTTGACCGACGACATTCGGGAGCGTTGCCTTTTCAACACCTCTGCTGACAACCATCTTAATTTTCGTGCCGGACGGAACCTCCGTTCCGACGGCAATGCTTTGGGACATAATATAACCCATTTCAACAACATCGCTGTAAACATATTCCGATGTTATGGTGAAGCGAGCTTTGTAATATTCACTGTAGTATATATCGTTGTAACTTTTATCGACGAAGTTCGGTACGGTATAAGTTTTATTGTCTCCGTTGACCTCCGAGGTTTGCTCGCTGCCGAACAGGGCGATAAACACATTATACTCGTCGGGCAACACTGTAAAACTGATGAGTACGAACGCAGCAAGCCCGACGAAGATGCACAGCAGAGCGATTTTTAGCGCGACAAAGCTTGTCTTCTGCTTTTGGGGCTTCTGTGGCTTTTGAGGAGTCGGCTCCGGCGTGCGAACGGACGGGTTGACCGGTTCGGGCGGAAAACGCTTTTGGTCGGCGAATTTCTCCTCGGCGGCGGCGGCCGTGGGCGAGGCGGTGATTTCGGCGCGGAGCTGTTCGACGGTGCGTGTCCTGTCCTCGGGCATAATCTGAAGGGCATTGACGAGCCCGTTAATGACATAAGCCGGAAGCTGCTCGGCAAATTTACCGGGCACCATCAGCTTGTCGTTGGTTACTCTTGTCGTCGCCTCAATGGGGTCGCTGCCGATTAAAGAGCGGTAAAGCACGGCGGCAAAGGCATATATATCCGTCCACGAGCCCTGCTGACCCTTGAAGCCGTATTGCTCCACGGCGGCGTATCCGGGGAACAACTGGGCGTTGAGCTCGCCGCGTGCCGTGCGCGCCTGCGGGATGCAAAAACCGGAAATGCGCAGCTTGCCGTCCTTACCCAATATGAGCGTCAAGGGCGAAATACCGCGATGAATGATGCCGTTTGTGTGGAGCGTGCCGAGCGTCGACAACACGGGCATAAAGAGCTGGCGCGCCTTATCCCAGTTGATGTAGCCCGTCTTGCTGCCCAGCAGAAACTCGCGCAGCGTAATGCTTTCGAAGTATTCGGAGACGGCGTAGACGGTGCCGAAGTCCTCAACGAGGTCAACGGCGCAGATGAGCGCGGAAAGCCCACGCAGACGAATGAGCTTGCTCCAAAGCTCGGTAAAGCTCTGGAAGCAGTCGCGGAAGCTGATTTCGCAGCCCGGCTTCGGATTGACAAGAATGCCGTCGGGCTTGCGCACCGCGATGGCGTCGGGCAAAAACTCACGCACTGTCACAGGTCGTTTGCCGGTGATGTCCCAAGCGATGTAGGTTGCGCCCTCACCGTTATATTCCAGCAGCTTGCCGATGATGTAGCGATTGCCGACAACGGTTCGAATGGGCAGATAAGGCGAAAGCTGAAGGGAGTCCGTCATAAAACCGCAGTGCGGGCACTGCTTTTCGTTACCAATTTCCTTCATGCAACTCATGCACAGGTTATCGGTGTTTAGCATTTCAATTCACCCCGAAAAAGTGATGTCAAATATAAAACATAAATTAAAAACAGTATGACCAGAATGCCGATACATTATCATATATAATACCAAATTATCCATACATTTGTCAATGCTTTCAGTCAATATGCTTCCGAAAAATAAAGGGTAGCGGCGTTGACAAAAAAAGGGCGATATGGTATCATAATTCATTATAATAGGCGGATTGTAGGACTATTATCACACAGGAGAAATGAAACATGAAATGGACAGGACTTAACGAGTTAAGGGAATTATACCTCAAATTTTTTGAAAGCAAGGGTCATCTGCGTTTGCCAAGCTT
>CAZDWM010000071.1:0-8585 GCA_964509145.1 uncultured Eubacteriales bacterium
CCTCCGACGGCTATGCCCGCAATTTTCTCATGCCGCGCGGTCTTGCTTCCGAAGCCAACGCACAGGCCTTAAACGAGCTAAAAACACGCGAGGAGTCCGAAAAGCGCAAAAAGGCGCTTGAACTCCAGGCGGCGCAGGACGCGGCCAAGGCGCTTGAGGGCATGACTGTCAGGGTGTCGGCCAAGGCAGGTCAAAACGGCAAGCTGTTTGGATCCGTAACAGCTAAAGAGGTTGCCGAGGTTATAAAAAACGATCTCGGGATTGAGGTCGACAAGAGAAAAATCACCATTGATGACATTAAAAACTATGGAACATACGAGGCCGAGGTCAAGGTTCTCACCGGCATCACCGCCAAAATATATGTCCTTGTCAGCGAATAAGTAATATTTCCGATGGGGTGCTTTGCGTGTCAGACAACAGTTTAATCAACGGACTTGACGGTCTCAGTATGCCGTTCAGCCTCGATGCCGAGCAGGCCGTGCTCGGCTCCGTGCTTATAGAGCCTGCGTGCATGACGCAGGTTCAGCTGCATCTGCGCCCGGAGCATTTTTATCTGCCGCAGCACCAGTCTATTTTCGGCGTGATGGTCGGCATCGACTCAGCGGGCGGCAAAATCGACCCGCTGCTCGTCCTTGAGCGGCTCAAGGCCGACAAGGTATACGACGATGCTTCCGGCAAAAACTATCTATACAAGCTCGCCGAGGCCGTCCCGAGCACCAAAAATGTTGAGCAGTACTCAAAAATTGTGCGCGACAAGTTTTATCTTCGCACGCTCATAAACACATCGCGCGAAATCATCGAGGATACCATAGGCTCCGACACCGACACCGATCTCTTACTTGATTCGGCGGAGCAGAAAATATACGATATCCGCCGCGGAAAGTCGATGTCGGGTCCTACGAGACTGAGCGATATTATCATCAACGAGGTTTACGACAAATTAAACAAGCTCAATTCCGACGAGCGCGATGAGTATAAGGGCATCCCGACCGGCTATGCCGACCTCGACAGTGTTTTGACGGGCATACATAAATCGGATTTGATATTAATCGGCGCGCGTCCCGCCATGGGCAAAACAAGCTTTGCCTTAAATATCGCCCGCAACATAGCGCTGCTCGGCAAAAAAAAGGTTGTGTTCTTCTCGCTTGAAATGTCAAAGGAGCAGCTTGCGCAGAGGGTTTTGTCAACTGAGGCGCGCATCCACAGCCAAAAAATGCGCACGGGGATGCTCGATGCCGATGATTGGACAAGGCTCGGGCTTGCGACCTCTGTTTTAAACGAATGTGAGCTTTATTTTGACGACAGCTCGAATATTACAGTGCCTGAGATGAAAGCTAAGGTCAGGCGTATGAAAAACGTAGACTGCGTTATCGTCGACTATCTGGGTTTAATCAAATCTCCTGTTCGAACGGAAAACCGCGTGCAGGAGGTCACGGAAATTACGCGAACCTTAAAGCTGATGGCAAAAGATCTGCGTATTCCCGTCGTCTGCTGCGCCCAGCTGTCACGCGGCACCGAAGGCAGGGGAAAGTCACACCGCCCGCAGCTGTCCGATTTACGTGAATCGGGCTCAATTGAGCAGGATGCCGACATCGTACTCATGCTTTACCGCCAGGAGTATTACGACGCCGAAAAGAAGGACAACGAGCCGGATGATGAGCCCGATAACCTGGTCAACGAGGTTGAGGTTATAGTCGCCAAAAACAGGCACGGTCCAACCAACACTGTCAAGCTCGTCTGGGACTCTGAACACACGCTTTTTGTCGGAATCGAAAGGATTCAAAATGGTTAGTCAGGTTCTGTCGGACATTCGCCGTTATGAGATGCTTACCTGTGGCGACAACGTTATTGTGGCGCTTTCAGGCGGCGCGGACTCCATGTCGCTGCTGTCGGTTCTGCTTAGCCTTCGGGACGAGCTTCAAATAACGGTATCGGCGGCTCATGTTAACCACAGTCTGCGCTCAGAGGAATCCGACAGCGACGAAATGTTTGTACGTGATGTCTGTAAAAAGCTTGATATTGAGCTTCACGCACTAAAAATTGACGTTAACGCAGAAGCCAAAAGGACAGGCGAGGGGACAGAGGAGTGCGGCAGACGCATCCGATATAAATTTTTTAATTCGATAGACAGCCGTTCAAAAATTGCGACCGCCCATACCTTGAGCGATAACCTTGAAACGGTGCTGTTCAATTTAACGCGCGGCAGCGGGCTTAACGGGCTTTGCGGAATTCCGCCAGTACGCGGACGGATTATTCGTCCGATAATAGGTCGCACCCGCACGGAGATCGAAAATTACTGCGTCGAGAATAATATTTCGTTCGTCACCGACAAAACTAACCTTGAAAACAATTATAATCGCAATAGAATAAGGAATCTTGTAGTTCCGCATTTAAAAGAAATCAATCCGTCCGTCGAGGCTGCTGCCGGACGTTGTGCAGAGAGCTTGACCGAGGATGAAAGTTTTTTAATGGCTTGTGCCGAAGCGCTGATTAAAGAGGCAGCGGTTGAGAACGGTTATTCTGCGGACAAACTGCTGGCTGCCCATCCGGCGGTTCGCAAGAGAGCGTTAATGCTGCTTTTACGCGAAAGAATGTCCGATAAACCGCAAAAGTGCCATGTTTATTTAATTGATTCAGCGTTGCGTGATGGCGGAGCGGTTCAGACGCAGAAAGGTGTCACCGCTGTCGTCAGAGACGGGCTTTTTTCATTTGTAGGAGATGAAACGCTGCTTGAACCGTGGTGCGCGGAAATCTTCGGAGATAATGTAAGCTTTCCTTACGGTACGATTCATATCCGAAAGATTAACATTTCCGATTTAAATAAGTCACAAAATATTTGCAAACAGGTATTGGCTAATTGCCTCGACTATGATAAAATAGATAGAAATTCATTTTTCAGAAGCAGGCTTGAGGGCGACAAAATCAGCCAGCCTAACGGCGGCTGCACCAAGACGCTTAAAAAGCTATTCAACGAAAAAGAGATTCCTGTCGCACAAAGAAACGGCTTGGTGATTCTCGCCGACGACCGCGGCGTATTGTGGGTTGAGGGTTACGGCTGCGACAGACGGGCAAGGATTACCGAAACCACGAGGACTGTTATGATGATTGGGGTTGAAAGAGATGCGCACATCGATTAGCGACGACATCAAAGAGGTACTGTTCACCACCGATGAAATCGACGAGGCTGTCAAACGCCTTGCGACGCAGATCAACAAGGATTACGAGGGTAAAAATCTGCTGCTTGTCAGCGTTTTAAAGGGCGCGGTTGTCTTTTTGTCCGACCTGATGCGCGAAATTAGCATTCCCTGTGCCATTGATTTCATGGCGGTTTCAAGCTACGGTGCATCGTCGGAATCATCGGGCATCGTTAAAATTGTCAAGGATCTCGATATTAAGCTCACCGGCTATGATGTCCTGATTATCGAGGATATTCTCGACAGCGGGAATACCCTCCAATACCTGACAGGTCTTTTAAAAGCCCGCAAGCCCGCAAGCTTAAAGATTTGTACGCTGCTCGACAAGCCCGAAAGGCGCGAGGCTCTTGTCGTACCGGAATACATCGGGCTCAAGGTTCCCAACGCGTTCATCGTCGGTTACGGGCTCGACTACCGCGAACGGTACAGAAACCTGCCATACATAGGCGTCCTGAAGCGTGAGATTTATGAAGGGTACACAGAATGATGACGTCCGTTCGTGGAAACATATCAATTACAGTCTTTTGTTAACATAAGGAGTGATTTTCCCTTTGAATTCCAAAAACACCAAAAATCCGCCTAATCCGAAAAAGTTTATGACATATCTGCCTTATATTGTTATCCCGGTGCTCATAGTTTTAGGGCTTACCTATTACGCCGAGAGGCAGACGCAGGTCAAGACGGAGTATTATCAGGTTGTCCAGTATTTCGACACAAACGCTGTCACTGAATACACCCTTAACTTAAGCAGCGGCAAGCTTGATTATACACGAGTTTTCACCGATAACAAGGGTAAAAATAAAGAGGTTCAGGAAACTTTCACAGTGCCTAACGTGAGCATGTTCCTCACCGATGTTGAGGAAAATGTTCGTCTCTACAACCGAAGCAATCCGGACAAACCTATTAAAGACAAGTATATCACGGGTGCCGCCGGTTCCATGCTTATGAATATTTTGCCCACAGTGCTGCTGGTGCTCGTGATGGGCGGCTTCCTGCTGTTTATGCTCAAGCGCATGAACAATACGATGTCTAACGAAACCAACCGGACGATGAGCTTCGGAAAGGCTAAAATAAAGCAGGTCAAGGACGAAAAAAGAAAAACTACCTTCGCCGATGTCGCCGGAGCTGACGAGGAGAAGGAGGAATTGAGCGAAATCGTCGATTTCCTCAAGGATCCTACAAAGTTCAACGCGCTCGGCGCGCGCATCCCGAAGGGCGTTTTGCTCGTCGGACCTCCCGGCACCGGCAAAACGTTGTTGGCGAGAGCCGTCGCGGGCGAGGCGGATGTGCCGTTCTTCTCAATATCCGGTTCCGATTTTGTCGAGATGTATGTCGGTGTCGGCGCGTCGCGTGTGCGCGACCTTTTTGACAGAGCTAAAAAGAATTCGCCTTCAATCATATTTATCGACGAAATCGACGCCGTCGGACGCCACAGGGGCGCCGGAATGGGCGGCGGGCATGATGAACGTGAGCAGACCTTAAACCAGTTGCTTGTCGAGATGGACGGCTTTGGCGCGAACGAGGGCGTTATTATCATCGCCGCCACAAACCGCCCCGACATCCTCGACCCGGCGTTGCTTCGTCCCGGTCGTTTCGACCGTCAGGTCACTGTCGGCTATCCCGACATCAAGGGCAGGGAAGACATCTTAAAGGTTCACGCACGCGGCAAGCCGCTCGCGCCGGACGTCGATTTGTCCGTCATCGCGCGCTCAACCGTCGGCTTTACGGGCGCAGACCTTGAAAATCTTCTCAACGAGGCGGCGCTGCTTGCAGCGCGTAAAAATAAGAAAGCTATTACAATGCCCGAAATCGAGGAAGCGACAATCAAGGTCATCGTCGGAACGGAAAAAAGGTCGCATAAAATCAGCGACAAGGAAAAGAAGCTCACCGCCTACCACGAGGCCGGTCACGCCGTCGCAACTTATTATCTTGAGGGTCAGGATCCCGTTCATCAGATTTCAATCATTCCGCGGGGTATGGCGGGCGGCTTTACGATGTCGATGCCCAAGGAGGACAAGAGCTATACCTCCAAAAATGATATGCTTGATTCCATCGTTGTGCTCATGGGCGGACGTGTAGCAGAGGCGCTTGTGCTGGGAGATATCTCCACTGGCGCTTCAAACGACATCGACAAGGCCTCCAACATCGCACGCAAGATGGTCACAAGATACGGAATGAGCGAAAAGCTCGGGCCGATTGCCTACGGCTCCGAAAACGACGAGGTTTTCCTCGGCCGCGATTTCAACCACACGCGTTCTTATTCCGAAAACGTCGCGTCCGAAATAGACGGCGAGGTCAACAAGATTGTAACCGGTGCGTACAACCGCACAAATACTATTTTAAGCGAGCATATTGACAAGCTTCACAAGATTGCCGACGAGCTTTTAAAGCAGGAAAAAATCGACGGCGAAACCTTTAAGGCACTCATGTCCGATGACGCTCCGTCCGACGACGGCGTAGCGGCTGCACCGCAGAATTAAAGAAGGGAGTAATTGTTCATCGCTGTTTTGATGAATAAATACGCTTATCATTATGAGAGCAAACATGACAAAAATCATTTTCGGCGCTGTTGCCGTTTTGCTGGGTGTACTGATGCTGCTCAGCGCTTTCGACCTGTTCGAGTTTGAAAGCATTTATCCCTACTGGACGTTGTTCATCATCGTTCCTACAGTGGCCAGCATGATTACAAGCGGCTTCACACTGTGGAAGACCGCGCTGCTTGCCGTGGGCATCAACGCTCTTATATGCCAGCAGCACTGGGGTGAATGGGGCTGGAAGCAGTTCGTTATAGTAAACCTCGCTGTGTGCTTCATCCTGTTCGGCGTCTATCTACTTTTAGGCGATCTCCGCAAGAAAAAGCCGCAGCAAAACAATGGCTACAACCCTTATAACAACGCGCAGGGGCAGCAAACCTATTACGGTGCTAACGGATATGTTTACCCAAACCAACCCTATGTCAACACGGCAGCTCAAGCGCAAAGCGACGCCGCCGGAAACGCGGGCACATCCTCTAACGCAGGCGCTGCGGGAAACACAGGCGGCAACACAGGTACGGCACCCAATGTCTGCGACTACAGTCCCCATCCGAATTATACGGGCATTTTAAGCAACAACAAATATAAAAACGCCTCGAAGGATTTCAAGGGCGGCAACGTTACGGCGGTGCTTGGCGGCGTGGAAGCCGACTATTCGGACATCGGTATTCTAAATGACATCACGTTAAATGTAACGTCCGTATTTGGCAACATCGATATATTTGTACCAAGAAATTACCGTATCGACGTTAACGGTATTGAAATTCTCGGAAGCTGTGAAAACTTTGTAGTGTCCTCCTTCGGTTCGGAGGTTCCGTGCTTACATATCAAATACACCACGGTTTTCGGCAGCATCGACGTTAAAATTAGATAATTTACGCAGGGGGTTTTTCTGAATTCATGACCAAAAAAACCGACTACGGAAACGACAGCATAAGACAGCTCAAGGGTGCCGACAGAGTGCGTAGGCGCCCTGCTGTTATTTTTGGCTCGGATGGGCTTGAGGGCTGTCAGCATTCCGTTTTTGAGATTATATCAAACTCCATCGACGAATCACGCGAGGGCTTCGGCGACAGGGTAGTTGTAACCCGTTTTATGGACAAGTCTATTGAGGTTCAGGACTTCGGCAGGGGTATTCCCGTCGACTACAACGCCAAGGAAAAGCGCTTCAACTGGGAGCTTGTGTTCTGCGAGCTTTACGCGGGCGGCAAATACGACACCAACGACGGCGGCAGTTACGAGTATTCCCTGGGCTTAAACGGACTCGGACTTTGCGCCACACAGTACGCTTCCGAATATATGGAGGCCGAAATACACACCGGCGGATTCCGTTACCTCCTCAGCTTTAAACACGGCAAGGCTTCGGACGATATGGTCAAAGAGGAGTACACTAAGCGCGATACCGGCTCAAGAATTAAATGGCGGCCGGATCTCAAGGTCTTCACCGATATTAATATACCGCTTGAGTATTTTCAGGATACCTTAAGGCGCCAGTCAATAGTCAACGCGGGAGTGCGTTTTATACTTAAAAATCAAGTCACAGCCTCTAAGTTCGACACCTACGAGTACATTTACGAAAACGGCATAACAGATTATGTCAAAGAGATTGCCGAGGAAAAGTCGCTGACACCAGTTCAGTTCTGGCAAGCGGAGCGTATAGGACGCGACCGCGAGGATCAAAAGGACTACAGGGTTAAAATCAACTCTGCCGTCTGCTTTTCAAACCAACTCCAGCTCAAGGAGTATTACCACAACTCAAGCTGGCTTGAATATGGCGGCTCGCCCGACAAGGCGGTGCGCAGCGCGTTTGTCTCACAGATTGACGCTTACCTTAAAAACAACAACAAATATGTCAAGAGTGACCCCAAAATCAGCTTTCAGGATATTGAGGACTGCCTTGTAATTGTAGTTTCATCTTTTTCAACGCAGACGTCGTATGAAAACCAGACGAAAAAGGCCATAAACAACCGGTTTATTCAAGAAGCCATGACCGAGTTTTTTAAACACCAGCTTGAGGTCTATTTCATCGAAAACAGGATGGACGCCGATAAAATCTGCGACCAGGTGCTCATAAACATGCGCAGCCGCGTCAAGGCAGAGGTGACAAGGCTTAACCTTAAAAAGACCCTGCAAAGCTCAAACGATATGACTAACAGGGTTCAAAAGTTTGTCGACTGCCGCAGTCGCGACGTCAATGTGCGCGAGATTTTTATAGTGGAGGGCGATTCCGCTTTGGGCGCCTGCAAACAGGCGCGAAACTCTGAGTTTCAGGCGGTTATGCCTGTCAGAGGTAAAATATTAAACTGTTTAAAATCTGAATACGAAAAGATATTTAAAAACGAAATCATAACCGACCTCATAAAGGTGCTCGGCTGCGGTGTTGAGGTTAAAACAAAGTCCAGCAAGGATATCAATTCCTTTAACCTTGAGCAGTTGCGTTGGAACAAGGTGATTATCTGCACCGACGCGGATTATGACGGCTTCCAAATTCGCACGCTTATTCTTACGATGATTTACAGGCTGATGCCGACACTTATAGAAAAGGGCTATGTCTATATCGCCGAGTCGCCGCTGTATGAAATCACCTGCAAGGATCATACATGGTTTGCTTACACCGAGAAGGAAAAATCTCAGGCGCTTGAGGAAATCGGCGACGCGAAATATACCATTCAGCGTTCAAAAGGCTTGGGCGAAAACGAAGCGGATATGATGTGGCTCACAACGATGAATCCGTTGACACGCAGGCTTGTAAAAATTGATCCGGATGAAGCAAAGTTCACCGCGGAAGTGTTTGACATGCTTCAAGGCGATAATCTCGCGGCAAGAAAAGAGCATATAGCGACGCACGGTCACCTGT
>CAZDWM010000071.1:8595-10167 GCA_964509145.1 uncultured Eubacteriales bacterium
AATAACCATCGGCTTTCGGGTTAAACCCGCAATCTTTGAAGGAACGGTTAATAAGGTTGAATAAATTCAACCCTTGAAAATTGTTGACAGGCTAAAAGCCCGTCTGCCGCTGCGACGGCAACACAATTTTAAAGAAAGGTGGATTTATCCATCACAAAATGTGATGGATAAATCATGGTTAGATATGTCAAAGAAAAAAGATGCTAACAAGAATACCGAAGAAGACAAACTTAATGAATATACCCATATACCGCACGCCGGGGAAATTGTTCCGCAGAAGATAACCGATACGCTCGAAACAAACTTTATGCCCTACGCGATGAGCGTTATTATGTCACGGGCTATCCCCGAAATCGACGGCTTCAAGCCATCTCATCGTAAAATTCTTTATACGATGTACAAAATGGGGTTGCTGACGGGCGCACGTTCAAAGTCTGCCAACATCGTCGGGCGTACAATGCAATTAAATCCTCACGGCGACGCAGCGATTTATGAGACAATGGTTCGCCTTTCAAAGGGTTATGAGGCGCTTTTGCACCCGTTCGTTGATTCCAAGGGCAACTTCGGTAAATCGTATTCAAGGGATATGCAATGGGCGGCTTCGCGTTATACAGAAGCCAAGCTTGACACCATCTGCGCCGAACTGTTTACAGACATCGATAAAGAAACCGTCGATTTTGTCCCGAACTACGACAACACAATGCAGGAGCCTACACTGCTGCCGGTCACGTTTCCGACCGTTCTTGTTAACGCGAACGTGGGCATTGCCGTAGGCATGGCGATTTCAATTTGTTCTTTTAACCTTAACGAGGTCTGCGAAACAACTGTCGCGCTTATCCGCGACGACAGCCACAATGTCGCGGACACACTTAAAGCGCCCGATTTCATCGGCGGCGGCCAGATTCTTTATGACCGAGCGGCCTTTGAGGAGATTTACAGAACGGGCAGGGGAGGCTTCCGCGTCCGTTCAAAATATACCTACGACAAGGCAAACAACTGCATTGATGTCACCGAGATTCCCATGACGACAACAGCCGAAGCGATTATAGACAAGGTAATTAAGCTTGTCAAGGCCGGTTCAATTCGTGAAATCAGCGACATCCGCGACGAGACCGATAAAAGCGGACTTAAAATTACGATAGACTTAAAGCGCGGCGTCGACCCCGACAAGCTTATGCTCAAGCTTTTTAAAACTACAACACTCGAGGATGTCTTTTCCTGTAACTTCAATGTGCTTATCGGCGGCAGCCCTCAGCAGCTCGGCGTCGCGGAACTGTTAAACGAGTGGATAGCCTTCCGTACCGACTGCGTCCGGCGGCGCGTTTACTTCAACCTCGCCAAGGCCAAGGAAAAGCTGCACCTGCTCAAGGGGCTCGCTAAAATATTGCTCGACATAGACAAAGCTGTTAAAATTGTTCGTGAAACAGCCGAGGAGAGCGAGGTTGTACCAAACCTTATGATAGGCTTCATGATAGACGAGGTTCAGGCCGAGTATGTAGCTGAAATCAAACTGCGCCACCTCAACCGCGAATACATCATCAAGCGCACGCAGGAAATTGAAAAGCTAAAAAA
>CAZDWM010000072.1:0-10090 GCA_964509145.1 uncultured Eubacteriales bacterium
CACCGGCAAAACAGCATACGGCGGCCATTCGCCTAAGGACAATCGCCAAAAACTGCGACAGCCATACACTTTCGCCGCGGCCTCCGCAGCCGATTCTGTTAAATCCGTCGTTCCAGTCTCCGCCGCCTATAAGCGCCAGACCGTGCGGACCCGTTTTCATGGCTCTTTCCGTCGCCCTGACGCAATGCTCGTATACCGACCCCCTGACGTCGGAGCGCCCGGGCAAAAAATAACGCTCGTTTTCGTCGGCGGCGAGCTCGGCACCTGTCAGATATCTGATTTTAATGCCCAGCAAAGATGTATCGCCCGTCTTTTCAAGGTATTCGGCGACGGTAAAGGGCAGCCAGAGCATGTCGTCGCTGTATCGGGTACGCACACCCTTGATACCGTTTTCACCCGGCAGCCTGTGCCACCAGTGCAGCACATCCCCTTCTTCAAACTGGACAGCCGCACAGCGGAATATGTGCCTTTTGACAAGCTCGGGACGGAGTAATATCAACGCCGCGCAGTCCTGAAGCTGGTCGCGGAATCCCCACGCACCGCCGCACTGGTAAAAACCCGTACGCCCGTAGATTCGGCTGCTGACAATCTGATGCGGCAGCCATGTGTTCACCATTCTGTCAAGAGCTTTATCCGGTGAAGATATGCGCAGATAGTTGTCCTCCTCAACGTCACGAGGCGGCTTAACGCGCTTCATTACGATGACAGCTTCCCTTTTTGCCGCCCACATCAGCCTGAACGTCACTGCTTTTTCCTCGTCCTGCCCAAGCCAGATATCCTTGCCGACAGCCGCGCACACGTCAAAGGTTGGCGCTCGCCGTGACCTTTTTTCCTCACTGCGCCAGAAATCCATCCGGTCGGTGCAAATATAATCGGCCTCACCGTCAACCGTCAGCTCGGTGTATCCCTTAACCTCACTGTAGGCGGATGACATGACGAGGCCGCTGCCGATACGCTCCGTCCTGACAAACCTCTCATGCTCACGGTCGACGCCAAGCACAGGCTCGGCATAATAGACGGCGCACGTTTTAAGTTGAACCGGGCTTCTGTTCCTGAGCTTGAGCGTGCAAATTTTCATCATACCCTTTTCAGGAACACTGACCGTAACCTCATACTCGATTTCGCCGGCTTTCCCCGAATAACGTGCGAATTCAGGATAAAACTCCGCCCTTGAATGCTTAATGAGATCATAACTTTTATTCCTGAATTTAAGGATAAGCGTCTCTCCGTTATTGTCCGTCCTTGTATCTCCGCTCCATGGCGTAAGCTTATTCTCGCGCGAATTTATTGCCCATGTAAAGCCTAATGACTTGTCAGACACAAGCGTTCCAAAGCTTGGATTAGCAAACACTATACACCATGGCATATAAGGTTTTTTGCCATCTTCACCAATGTTTATTCCACTATCTGTAAAGTTATATAACTTTACTTCTTCTGTTTGATTTCGCTTTTTAATCGGCTGCGTCAAAGATAAAATTGTCGGCACAAAAGGATACTCCCGACGCTCAAGACGTTCCTGTGTTTTCGGCGCGATATAGGTAGCCGCAGCCTTTAGAGCTATGACCTCCTCCGCGGTGAAACTGATCAGATTGATAATATGCGCACCGCCGTTGCTTCCCAAGGATTCCTCCGCACGTTCTTTTCTGAAAGCGTCGCGGATGGCCGAGAACAGCGGGGTGTCGTATTCGCCACCCTCCCTGTATCCGATGACGAGGTCCGACATAATACCCGCCCGACGGAGCCGGTCGTTGAGCCGGATATACGGCACGGCTCTGGCCGTGTCCGACACATTATGAACCTCAATGAACACAATCGGATCGTCGCCGGAAATACCGAATGCCCAGATGGCGCTTCTGCCCAAAGCATTTTTCGCGACGGCATCGGCCGACTCCTTAGTCAACTGAGCGCCGTATAATAAACAAGGCACGATGGGGTCGGCAATAACCGTTTCCATACTGCCCTCACGCAGCAGCTCCGGCGCGCCCTTGCCGCTTTTAATGCCGCTTGTTTCGCGCATTTTCAGTATTTTATTAACCGCCTCGTTCTCTGTCGACGACGCTGCCAACAGGAGATTGACCTCTGCCGTCCCCCTCGGCGGCAGCTTGACCTTGATTTTAAAAGTGCCGCATACATCGGGGGTACCGCCAACGCCAACGAATTCCGGGATGTCGCCGAGCAGCGACAACGAACCCTCACCGCTCTTTAAAAGCCTTTGCCTTGACGTTTCATACGTAAACATCACGTTTTCGAGAAAACCCGTTGCTAAGCTTAAGGCGTGCTCGTCGTCCCGCGGACGTCTGGTAAATGACAGAATCCTGTTCGAAGCGTCGTACCTGTCCTCGATGAACAACTTTGAAAAAGCCGGATGCGCCTTTTGATCCCTGTACTGCGCGAGACTCGGTTCAAAGTAAATGATTAAATCTGCATTCAGCGTCCCCTGCCGTTTGTTTTTGATAGTAAACGTCCGCTGCTCGCCGGAAAGCCTCGGATGAACCGACGTCTTCATCAGCATTGTCACACCGTCCTTTTCGGCGGAGTGTTCGACCTCAGCGTTTGAAAACTCGCATTTATACTCGATATCTGTTGAATACCCGAGAGCGTTCACGACAGGCAGCGTCAGCTCGTCGCTTTTAAGCAGTGCAAACACGCCCTGCGGGTCTCTTAACAGGTCGGCACTGTGGCGCATAACGCACGTCCGACGATAAAGCGACACCGACGCTCCGACGTCCGTCACAGCCGACGTCCATTCTCCGTTCGTCAATAGCTTGACGTGCGGCGCGGCGGGCGTTATCATTTCAAATTCCCGTTTCTGCGGCTCCGTGCGCTCCCTTGGCGTCGGAATGCTGCGTGTCTCCACGTCCTTAAACACCGCCGCGCCGATGGGGATTTTTTCATACAGCAAACATTCACCCGACGCCATGTTGTCGTCCGACATAAAACGTTTTTGAAGAATGTTGCCCTTAAGTGCGTTTAGAATAGCCAAAAGGCTCATGCCGACGTGATGCGCCATATAGCTGCGGACTACGGCATAATCCTGCCCGTTCGTGCGCAGCGGCGTGAAATCCGCCGCCTCATAATAGCCGCAGCGACCCGTCATTTCCATGTCTTCAAGACGTCGCAGGTTCTTCATTGCCGCCGACGGCTCGAGTGGCAGTACGAGGAAGGTTGAATACGGCGAAATGACCAGTTCCGAATCCAGTCCCCTTTTAAGCCCCAGCTTCTGCACGCCATGCGCCTTGTACTGGTAATTCAATTGGCGGTCAAACGCGTAAAAGCCGCTTTCCGAGATACCCCACGGGACGTCCTTGCCCTCTGCCCGCTTTTTTTGGCACCACGCGCAGAATTTAAGCGCCTCATAGCCGAGCGTTCCCTCCGGCGCGGGCAGAAGAATATACGGCATAAAATATTCAAACATCGTGCCCGTCCACGAGGCGAGGCCGGTGTAGCGTCCTGCCCCGACAAGCGTCCTGCCGAGCGCGCCCCAGTGCTTCTTAGGGATTGCCTTACTCGCGATGGCAAAATAACCCGTCATCCTGGCCTCACTCATCAACAGGTCGTAAAACGACGGTGAGAGCTCGCCGCTTTCAATGTCAATTCCGATGTGGAAAAGACGGCGACGTCTATTATAAAAAACGGAGATGTCCGTTTCCGTGATGAGCTTTTCTATTCTGGTAGTCAATACCTTGAGCTTATCGTCTTCGCTTGCGTACTCCTTCAAGCCCTCCTTGAGTGCTATCAGACAGCAAAGCAGGTTGCCGCTGTCCACGCATGAAAGATAGCGCGGAAAAAGCGGCTTCATGCTTCGGGTATCATACCAGTTGAGCAGGTTGCCGTGATATTTTTCAAGCCTTTCAACGCTGGCGAGTGCCTTTGACAGCCTCTCGGAAAGCTCGCCGCTTTCGATGAAACCAAGGTCACGTGCCGCGAGGGTACACAATAGCATTAATCCGATGTTGGTCGGCGACGTTCGGTTGGCCGTTCTGTAAACGGGCGTTTCCTGCATATTATCCGGCGGCAGCCAATTGTTTTCAGCTGTGCAAAGCTCCTCAAAATAGCGCCACATCGCCGCCGCGCAGGAATTGAGACGGTCACGGTCGAAATAGCTGAGCTTCGCGCCGCTTTTTTCCTGTTCCTTACCGGAAAACAGGAGAAATGCCGTTCCGAAAAGAAAAATCAGTCCGCACAGCCTCGCGTATGGTGACGGAAAAACAAGAAGAAAAACCGCGCTGACCAGCGACGGCAGACATCGTAAAAATGTTTTAAAGCCGCCTTTACCTTTGTCACTCTGCGCGAAAGTAGTCCACTCGAGCATCCGTTTTCGGCTGATGGCACTTCTCCAAAGCGCCCTCCATACACCGCAAAGCGATGTCCACGCCGTCTGCGACAGCATACCGGCAAGTGCCGTCCCTCTTGTTAGGTCGGCGAGCGCCGCCGGCATCGCCGACGAGTAATAAAGCCTTGACATCATTGAGGTACCGCCCTTGACAACCGTCCGCACGGACGACAGAAAGTTGCCGCCGCTCGCCGCCAGAAAGCAGACTACCACAGTCACCGCGGCGGCCGCATTTGGCATAAATCCCGTCAGCAGCACCGATATACCCGCCGCAACAGGCGTGAACGAGCGCAGCAAATTATCAAGCAGCTTATATCTTGAAAGACCGTTGAGCGGATTATGCCCGAAAATAAAGGTTCCGTTTTGCCAGTCGCCGCGAATCCAGCGCTCCATCCTGTCGAAGTAAGCTGTCTGACGCTTCGGAAATCCATCCGTCACCTGAATGTCGGAAACATAACCGCAGCGTAGGAAGCATCCCTCAAGAATATCGTGGGAAAGTATTTTTTCTTCCGGCAGTGTGTCGTTGAGGAGTGTATAAAAAGCATCGACATCTATCAGTCCCTTGCCCGAAAATATTCCCTCGCCAAAAAAATCCTGATACCTCTCCGAAACGACGCTGTCGTAGGCCGTGAAGCCGAATTCACCGGCCATTACCTTTGAGAAGCCTGTCGTCGAAGAACCGAGCGTCACCCCGACGCCCGGAGCGAGAATTCCGTAACCTTTTGTAACGGCACCTAATGCTTCATCGATAACAGGTTTGTTCAGGGGATGGCGCGCCACCGAGACTATGGCCGGCGCGGTGTCCAGCGGCAGCGTGGTGTCACTGTCGAGCGCAAAAAGATAAACCGTCTCTTGTAAACGTTCAAGGTCACCGTAAAGCTCTAAAAAGCCGCCGCCTTCACCCTTAATTTCGCGAATCAACTGTGTAATGGCGCCCCTTTTTCGCTCCCAGCCCGAAAAGCAGCCCTGTGTCGCCGAATAGACCCGTGGGCGCACCGCCAAAATAAAGCCGCCGCCTAGGCTCTCGTTAAGCTCCTCAACCGCGCGTTTAACCGCTGCGATTTCTGCCTTGTCCTCCGGTCTTTCCGGCGTTCCGGCGCTTTTCAAATCGGCAAGTAAACATATCCTGACGTTTTCACCACCGTTTGAAAGCCACAGCGCACGGAGGTGCTTTTTCAACTTTTTCGAGCTGTCAGCGCCTTGCAATAAAATTGAAACCGTAATCAAGGTTTTTGCGTCGTTTGGTACCTTATTATCTATTTCCATTCTCGGCAGGGGCAGCGTTTTTGTCAGTCGCGGTGATATTGCGCCGGTCAGGGCGGATATGACAGATCTGAACGGAAGATAGAGCAAAACGGCAAGGGGTATTAAACCCGTCAGAAAAGCTGTGATGACGGATACGGCGACAGGCAGCAGATTTTCTATCAGTATAAGGAATGTTCCCGTTTTCTTTGCGCGACTGCGGTCAAACAAGCCATTTCCGATGTGCCGTTCTGCTTCCGTTTTACCCGTCCGCGCGTTTTCGAGCAGGCGCTGCGCCACCTGCTCCTCATCTGTGCGTTCCTTTGCAGCCTGACGGGAAATGAGATATCTATATAATGCCTTGGTTTCGTCCGCCATGTCCTGATAAACACCTGAGGGGTCGAGTAGAAGAAGCTTTTCAACGGGACTTAAATGCGCATTGACAACGTCGAAGTCAATGTCCGGCATGTTGCGCATCGACTTGACCGCGTTACCTAATAGCTCCGCCGCTTCATTACCCTCCATACGGACGCTGTCACACGCGAAGCGAAGCAACGCACAGCGAAGCATCACCGGCAGCAACTCGGCCTCGCAGCCTCGCAGCTTATGCGGCTCCAGCCTTTCAATCAGCGTTTGTTGATTCGGTACCACACCGTTTTCACAAATTCGTAGGCACAGCTTGTATATTAGCGGCAGACCATCTGCGCCGACCGGCGGCAGCGCGTTTTTAAGCGCCGCTGCCGCCGGTCTGATTTCGCGCTCGAACAAATAGTAATTGTCGCTAAGCCATTCGTCGAAGGGGCTTTTATCCTTTGCGGCCAGCGACCTTACATATGCGCGTCTAAGCGCCCTGCGCTCATGTATAAGCAGCTTGATGAGCGTCTGCGAACCACTCTTACTGTGCAATTTTTTCAGTCCCTTCGTTTTGTATACATCAGCGTCTGTGTTTTCTCTTATCCCGCTTTAAATCGCATAAAAGCTTTGCGGTATTGACGGCGGTCAAAACCGTCACGGCGCATACCAGCGCTTTTACGATACATTTAAGGCATCGGACAAGCTTGTCTGTAACCACAAGCATTTTAAAAAGACATAAAAGCTCCTTCATATGAAACCATCTTTTCCTTATATTATCAGTGCGTCAGCAGTACGCCGTGGGCGATAGACGGAATGCTTTCGCCCTGGAGTGATGAGACTGGTGACATCAGCGCACCCGTGCCGACGAACAGCACTCTGTTCAGCTCGCCCGCCTTCAAACGGCGCATAACATACGAACAGACCACAGAGCCGCTGCACCCGCAGCCCGAAGCGCCCGCGTGTACGTCCTGCTCCTCAAGGTCGTAAAGCATAAGCCCACAGTCGGCGTGAACGGCGCTTATATCCACGTTTTCATCCTTTTGCAGCAGCTCCAAAAGCAACTGCGAGCCCACCGCTCCGAGGTCACCCGTGAGAATCATGTCGTAATCCTCCGGTCTTGTGTTGGTGTCTCTTAAGAAGTCAATGATTGTCCGCGCCGCGGCGGGCGCCATGGCCGCACCCATGTTGTTTGAGTCCTTGATACCCAAATCCTGTATGCGTCCGAAGATAGCGGCGTCGATGTGAACACCTTCGCCCTGTGGCTTAACCACCGCAGCTCCGGCGGCGCTCGCCGTCCATTGCGCTGTAGGCGGTCTTTGACCGCCGTATTCGAGCGGCATCCTGAACTGCTTTTCCGCTGAGCAGAAATGCGACGATGTGGACGCGACGGCTGTTCCCGTGATGCCGCAGTCGGTTGCGAGTCCGGCCATTGCCAGTGACAGTGCCATTGTCGAGCACGCGCCGTAAAGTCCGGCCAACGGAATGTCCAGCTCACGCAGGCCGAAGGTGGTGCCGATGCACTGGTTTAAAAGATCACCGGCAAAAATCATATCCACCTCGGACGGCGATGTTCCGGCGGCGGCGAGCGCCCTTGTGACAGCTTCCCTGTGAAACGTGCTTTCAGCCTTTTCCCAAGAGCTCTCGCCCGCGCGTGAATCCTCATATATTTTATCGAACTCGGTACCTAATGGTCCCTCGCCCTCTTTTTTTGTACCAACCGCCGCCGAGCCTGTTATGACAGGGCGTGAGGGCAGAATAAGGGTATATCTCCCCTGTCTCTGTGCCATATATCTGTTCTCCGTTCTTGTTCGTTTTGTACCTAACTATTATTGGCTATCTTTGAACAATCCAATAAATAAAGCCATATATAACAGTAGCCGCGCTGCCGTAAACGATTACGGGACCCGCTATTTTGAACATTTCCGCAGCTGTTCCTAAAATCCTGCCTTCGCTCTGGAACTCCATGGCAGGTGCTACAATTGAGTTAGCGAAGCCCGTTATGGGTACAATAGTACCCGCACCCGCATGCTTCGCAATTTTGTCGAACACACCGAACGCCGTCAGGAGCGCCGTCAGAACAATCAGCGTAATAGAAACAAGAGCCTTGACACTGTCCTCACTTAATCCAAGCCTTGTATATAGCTCAAACAGCCCCTCACCCAACGCGCAAATAAGCCCGCCGATAGCAAAGGCCTTGATGATGTTCAGTCCCTTCGGGGACGGCGGGGACGCCTTCTTAGCCATTTTGCCGTATTCCTTGTCTGATACCGACACTTTATATCAATCCTTCCAATGCTGAATTTGTCGCCTCTATTTTGTCCCAATTAGACAAATCTATTCAATAATCCTTGTCCAAAATCGTCATCAATTTATCACGTTTATATTGTATTTTTCAGCTGTGGGGCGTATAATATTTAATCTAAGGTTTTTATAGGCGGTGTTCTGAATGCAGAAGCTTATGTCCTATATGCGCGCCGCCATGGAACAGTACGACATGGTTCAGGACGGCGACAGGATTGCCGTCGGCCTTTCGGGCGGCAAGGACTCGGTTGCTCTGCTTTACGCGCTGGCGCGTATGCGCCTGTTTTACCCCGAAAAATACACGTTATGCGCAATATCACTCGACCCTTGCTTCGGCGGTGTCGAAAACGATTACACAGAACTCACGCAGCTGTGCGAAAAAATTGATGTGCCTTTCATCATAAAGCGTACGCAAATCGGTGAAATTATCTTCGATGTACGCAAGGAGCCGAACCCGTGCAGTCTGTGCGCGCGTATGCGCCGCGGCGCTTTGCACGACGCAGCCAAAGCGGCGGGCTGTAACAAGCTGGCGCTCGGTCACCACATGGACGACGCCGTCGAGACGTTTATGATGAACCTATTCAACGAAGCGCGCGTCGGCTGCTTTTCGCCCGTGACCTACCTGTCGCGCAAGGATTTATACATGATTCGCCCGATGCTGTTTGCCCGCGAAAGCGACTGTGCGCGAGTCGTCCGGCGCGAAGGGCTGCCGGTTGTCAAAAGCCGCTGTCCGGCGGACGGTCAAACGGAACGCCAGCGGACAAAGGCATTGCTTAACAGCCTCGAAAAGGAATACCCGGACATTCGGGATAAAATTCTCGGTGCCATGCAGCGCGGGCATATCGACGGTTTTTAATAGTTAAAGCTTCTCAACCTAAGGGGGTTTCAGCAATGAAATATGTTGTTGTTCTGTATGACGGCATGGCCGACTATCCCGTTCCCGCACTCGGCGGCAAAACGCCGATGGAAGTCGCAAAAAAGCCGGTTTTCGATTCGCTTGCGCAAAAGGGCGAGGTAGGTCTTGTCAAAACCGTACCCGACGGTGTCAAGCCCGGCAGCGATGTCGCAAACCTCAGCGTCCTCGGCTATGACCCGCGCAAATATCACAAGGGTCGTTCCCCGCTCGAGGCGGCTAACCTCGGCATTCAAATGGTGTCCGACGACGTTGCGCTGCGCTGTAACCTTGTCACCTTAAGCGACGAGGAAAATTACGACGATAAAACGATGATAGACTACTCCGCCGGTGACATCAGCAGCGCGGAGGCGGCCGAAATCATCAAGTCCGTCGGTGAGCGCTTCGGCAGCGATAAATATAACTTTTACAGCGGCGTCAGCTACCGCCACTGTCTCATAGTCCACGGCGGCACAACGGAGCTCGGTAAGATGACGCCGCCGCACGACATTTCAAAGCGCGTTGTAGGTTCGTACATCTCAGCACATGAAAATGCCGCCGAGCTTGTGCGTATGATGCGCGAGAGCTACGCGTTTTTAAAAGACCACCCTGTCAATATCAAGAGAATTTCGGAGGGCAAGCTGCCCGCGAACTCCGTCTGGTTCTGGGGCGAGGGCACCTGCACGACGCTCCCGTCCTACAAGTCGCTTCTCGGCGTAAACGCCTCGATGATTTCCGCCGTCGACCTGTTGAACGGTATCGGCTTTTTAGCCGGTATGCGGACGCCGCGTGTGCCGGGTGTGACGGGTTACATTGACACCAACTTCAAGGGCAAGGCCGAGGCGGAGGCGCTAGAACTCAAGGCCGACGCCATGCAGAACTACGGGCAGGCCGCGATGCTGGAAATGGTGGTCGATCGGATGCCGGAGATCGCCCGCGCCATCGGCGAACCGCTTGCAAAGACCGAG
>CAZDWM010000073.1:0-9932 GCA_964509145.1 uncultured Eubacteriales bacterium
CAGGTGTCAACGCGCGGCGCAGGGAGCTTGCCGTGATGGAGAGCATCGGTATGGAAAAGCGGCAAATCGGGCGGATGCTCACCCTTGAGGGCGGTTATTACGCGCTCATCACCGCAGGGCTGATACTGACCGTCGGCAATGCCATTCTATACTTTATAGGTCAGGCCGTCCCGGGCGTCGCGGACTACGCTGTGTTCCGCTATCCAACCCTTGAGATCGTCGGGCTGATTGTCATAACGTTGGTTATCTGCCTCATCGTGCCGCCGCTTGTGTTCCGCGCCTCGTCCAAGGAAAGCGTAACCGAAAGGCTCCACGCGGCCGACGAATAAATATTATACTGTTTATACATCTCCGGCTTATGTAAAATAAGCCGGAGATAATTTTTGTTTTACCTATTGACATGGTAGGTATTTATGTTGTATAATGCCACTAATCCTTAGGATTGGTAGGTAATTGATATGAGCAAATTGTTCGAAAAGCTTTTGAGACGCAACTTTCGTTTCGGGCGAATGTGCCGATGTACCATCGCCGGCTGCTTTGCCGGTACACCGGGAAACAACACAAAAAGATTGACGAAATGAAAGGAATAGATTAAAATGAGTAAAAATTACAGATTTGAAACCATACAGGTTCACGCGGGTCAGGAGCAGCCCGATCCCGCAACCGACGCGCGAGCGGTGCCGATTTACGCCACAACATCCTATGTATTCAAGGATTCAGCACAGGCAGCCGGACGCTTCGCCCTGACGGAGGGCGGCAACATCTACACCCGTCTGATGAACCCTACCTCCTCCGTTTTCGAAGCGCGTATCGCCACGCTTGAGGGCGGCGCGGGGGCATTAGCCACAGCCTCGGGCTCGGCGGCAATCACCTACGCTGTCCAGAACATCGCGCTCGCGGGTGACCACATCGTTTCCGCCGTCAACCTTTACGGCGGCACGCGCAACCTCTTTGCCAACACACTGCGCGAGCAGGGCATCGAGACGACGTTCGTCGATCCCTCCGACCCGGAGAATTTCGGAAAAGCCATCAAGGGCAATACAAAGCTGCTTTACGCCGAAACGCTCGGCAACCCCAATTCAGACGTAACGGATCTAAGAGCCGTCGCCGACATCGCCCACAAGCACGGCATTCCCTTCATCGTTGACAGCACGTTTGCCACGCCCTATCTCCTGCGTCCCATCGAATACGGTGTAGACGTAGTTGTTCATTCGGCTACCAAGTTTATCGGCGGCCACGGCACAGTCATGGGTGGTGTAATCATCGACGCGGGTAACTTCGACTGGGCGCAAAACGACAAGTATCCGGGTTTGTCAAAGCCCAATCCGTCCTATCACGGTGTCGTGTTCACCGAGGCATGCGGCAACCTCGCCTATATCCTAAAAATCCGCACAACGCTCATGAGGGATCAGGGTGCGGCCATCAGCCCGTTCAACTCCTTCCTGCTGTTACAGGGGCTTGAAACGCTGTCCTTGCGCGTTGAACGTCATGTTGAAAACGCCCTGAAGGTTGTGGATTTCCTTAAAAACCACCCGCAGGTCGAGCGCGTCAACCATCCGTCGCTCGCCGAGGGCTGGGCAAAATCGCTCTACGACGAATATTTCCCCAAGGGCGCGGCGTCTATATTTTCGTTCGAAATAAAGGGCGACGCCAAAAAAGCAAAGAAGTTTACCGAAAGCCTTGAGCTTTTCTCGTTGCTCGCCAACGTCGCCGACGTAAAGTCTCTGGTTATACATCCGGCCTCGACGACACACAGCCAGCTTACACCCGAGGAGCTTTTAGAGTCCGGCATCAAGCCGAACACTATCCGGCTATCAATCGGCACAGAGCACATCGTCGACATCATTGCCGACCTTGAACATGGCTTCGAGGCGGTCAAATAATCGAAAGGGGTATAATAATTATGTCAAGAATCTATACAGCCGCCGACCAGCTTATCGGAAACACCCCGCTACTTGAACTTACCCATATAGAAAGCGCTTACAACCTTGAGGCGAAAATTCTCGCCAAGCTTGAATATTTTAACCCCGCCGGTTCCGTCAAGGATCGCATTGCAAAGTCCATGCTTGACGATGCCGAGGCATCGGGTAAATTAAAACCCGACTCGGTCATCATTGAACCCACCTCGGGCAACACGGGCATCGGACTTGCCTCAGTCGCGGCGGCAAGGGGCTACAGAATCATCATTGTCATGCCGGAAACCATGTCTGTGGAGCGCAGACAGCTAATGAAGGCTTACGGCGCGGAGCTTGTGCTCACCGAAGGAGAAAAGGGTATGTCGGGTGCCATCGCCAAAGCCAAGGAGCTTGCCGCCGAAACACCCGGCAGCTTTGTTCCCGGTCAGTTTGAAAACCCTGCGAACCCCAAGGCGCACTTTGAATTTACCGGCCCTGAAATCTGGGCGGACACCGACGGCAAAATAGATATCTTAGTCGCGGGCGTCGGCACCGGCGGCACTGTCACCGGCGCGGGCGAATACCTTAAGGAAAAAAATTCGGAAATAAAGGTCGTAGCCGTCGAACCCGCCGCTTCGCCTGTGCTTTCAAAGGGTACTCCCGGACCACACAGGATTCAGGGCATCGGCGCGGGCTTCGTCCCTGAGGTGCTCAATACCGCTGTTTACGACGAAATTATCGCCGTTGAAAACGACGACGCGTTCGCGGTTGGCAAAAAAATCGGCAAGTCGGAAGGTATCCTTGTCGGCATCTCCTCCGGAGCCGCCGCGTGGGCGGCTATTGAACTCGCAAAGCGCCCGGAAAATAAGGGTAAAACCATTGTCGTGGTGCTGCCCGACACCGGCGACCGTTATCTTTCCACGCCGCTGTTTGCGGACTGATTAATAAATTAATTTGGAATAGAAGGGATGTTTATGAAGGTATACGCGGATAACGCGGCGACAACTCAAATGAGCCGCACGGCGATTGACGCCATGCTGCCGTATCTGGATGCCGATTACGGCAATCCGTCAAGCCTTCACTCAATCGGACAGCGCTCGGCGGAGGCGCTTCAAAGCGCGCGCGAGACGATAGCAAGATGTTTGGGCTGCGACGCCAAGGAAATTACGTTCACCTCCGGCGGCAGTGAGGCAGACAATCAAGCCATCGTCTCGGCGGCGGTTCACGGCGAAAGAAAAGGCAAAAAACACATCGTTTCGACATCCTTCGAGCATCACGCTGTGCTTCATACGCTTAAAAAGCTTGAAAAACAGGGCTTTGAGGTCACACTGCTCGACGTCCACGAAAGCGGTATTGTCTCGCCGGAGGAGGTCGCGGCCGCCATACGTCCCGACACCTGTCTCGTCACGGTGATGTACGCCAACAACGAAATCGGCACCGTCCAGCCCATTTCCGAAATCGGCGCAATCTGCCGCGAAAAGGGAGTGTTGTTCCACACCGACGCCGTGCAGGCCGCGGGACATCTGCACATTGATGTGCGCGCTCAAAACATCGACCTTCTGTCCGTATCCGCGCACAAATTCCACGGTTCCAAGGGCATCGGCGCTTTATACGCAAGAAAGGGTATCATCCTTTCGAACCTCATTGAGGGCGGAGCTCAGGAGCGCGGTAAGCGCGCGGGAACCGAAAATATACCGGCCATAATGAGCATGGCCGCGGCTCTTGAGGAGGCATGTCAAAATCTCGACAAAAACGCCGCCAAGGTCTCGGCTCTGCGCGACAGGCTCATTGACGGGCTGTCACAAATTCCGCACAGCGAATTGAACGGTGACCGCGAAAGCAGGCTGCCCGGCATCGTCAACTTATGCTTTGAGGGTATAGAGGGCGAATCGCTGCTACTCCTGCTCGACCAAAAGGGTATCTCAGCTTCGTCCGGCTCGGCGTGCACGTCCGGCTCGCTCGACCCAAGCCACGTCCTGCTCGCCATCGGTCGCCCGCACGAAATCGCCCACGGCTCGCTGCGTTTATCGCTGAGCGAACGGAACACGCCGGAGGAAATTGAGTATATCCTTAGGGCTGTCCCGGAGGTCGTTAATTACCTGCGGAACATGTCGCCGCTTTGGCGTGACCTCGAAGCCGGTAAAAGGTCGTTTATCCTAAAATAAGTATAACATTTAATCCGGAAAAGATGTGTATCATATGGCTCTTTACAGTGAAAAGGTGATGGATCACTTCACACATCCGCGCAATGTCGGCGTCATCGAAAACGCCGACGGCGTAGGAGAGGTCGGAAACGCGGTATGCGGGGATATCATGAAAATATATCTCAAAATCGAAGGTGATGTCATCAGTGATGTCAGGTTCGAAACCTTCGGTTGTGGCAGCGCTATCGCGTCGAGCTCAATGGCCACCGAGCTAATTAAGGGCAAGCCGCTGTCCGAAGCGCTCGCCCTTACAAACAAGGCCGTCGCCGAGGCACTCGACGGGCTTCCCGCCCACAAGATGCACTGCTCCGTGCTTGCGGAGGAAGCAATTAAGACGGCTGTTCAAGACTACTATGAGAAAAACGGCGTCGACTACGACCGCTCGCTGTTCCCAGATTGCGCAAGTTGCGGGCACTGCGATCACTGTGCCGGCGGAGATTGAGGAAATGTATGGCTAAAGCGTTGATTGCGATGAGCGGCGGCGTGGACTCCAGTGTCGCTGCCTATCTGATGAAGGAAGCGGGCTTCGACTGTATCGGTGCTACAATGCGTCTGTTCGACAACGAAGCGGCCGGAATACCCCGCGAAAAATCCTGCTGCTCCCTCGACGACACCGAGGACGCGCGGGCTGTGGCTTATCGCCTTAAAATACCCTTCTATGTATTTAATTTTACACAGGATTTCAAGGCACAGGTCATTGACCGCTTCGTAGCCGCCTACGAGGGCGGTAAAACGCCGAACCCCTGCATAGACTGCAACCGATACCTTAAATTTGACCGGCTTTTCCGCCGTGCCGAAGAGCTTGGCTGCGACTATGTGGTAACCGGTCATTACGCGCAAACAGAACTTAGAGACGGCCGCTGGCTGCTTAAAAAGGCTGCGGACGAAAGCAAGGATCAAAGCTATGTGCTTTATAACTTAAACCAAAATCAGCTTGCGCACATCATGTTGCCTCTGGGTGGGATGAATAAAACCGAGACGCGTCGCATCGCCGGGGAACAGGGCTTCGTAAACGCCCGCAAACTCGACAGCCAGGATATCTGCTTCGTGCCTGACGGCGACTACGCAAAGGTCATCGCGCTCAACACCGGCAAGACCTATCCGCATGGTCGTTTTGTTGACCGTGACGGAAACACGCTGGGCGAGCATTGCGGGATAATTCGCTACACCGTCGGTCAGCGTAAGGGTCTCGGTCTCGCGCTGCCGGAGCCGCTGTATGTCTGTGAAAAGAACTTGGCGGACAACACCGTCGTTTTGTGCAAAAACGACGAACTGTTTTCGCGCGAGCTGGACGCCGGGGACTTCAACTGGATTGCCTGCGACGCGCCGCCGGAAGCTCTGCGTGTAAAGGCGAAAATACGTTACCGGCAGCGTGAGCAATGGGCAACCGTTTACGCGACGGGGCAGAACACCGCGCACATCGTATTCGACGAGCCTCAGCGGGCGATAACACCCGGACAGGCTGTCGTTCTCTACGACGGCGATGTAGTCGTAGGCGGCGGAACCATTGTCTGACCGCTTTCGCCGATGTGCAATTTATTGATTAACGGAAGGATATACTGTTATGATGGTCTCAACCAAGGGCAGATACGCGCTGCGCGTCATGATTGACCTCGCAGAGCACGGCAGCGGCGCGTATGTACCGCTCCGTGATGTGGCGGAGCGGCAGGCGATATCGCAGAAATACCTTGAGAGCATCATGGCTGTGCTTTCTAAGGCCGGCCTTGTTGACGGACGCCATGGCAAGGGCGGCGGTTACCGTCTTGTCCGAGACCCGGAGGATTACACCGTCGGCAGCGTTCTCAAGTTGACGGAGGGCACTTTAGCCCCCGTCGACTGTATCGGCGGTGATGGCCACTGCGACTGCCCACGCGCGTCGTTTTGCCGGACGCTTCCGATGTGGTCGGAGCTTGACAGGCTGATAGACGGCTATTTTGAGAAATATACGCTTGCCGACCTTGTCGAGCAAAAATCCGCCGACGATTATGTTATATAGACATAGGAACAAGGCTTTCAGGATTAACTGATTTTTAAGTTGTATCACCTCTGCGTAGGCTAAACCTACGCGGAGGCATTTTTATGTCTGCCCGATATTTACATTATGCTTGTTTTGTGATAGAATGATATTTAATGTAAAATTATGGCGGACAAGCCGAGATTACGCGGCGTACATGTTCGTCTGGTAAACATACAAGAAAGTTTTTATCAAGGAGCCATTGCATGCGAAAGAATAAAGCATCCTACAGCATTCCGTCAAACCTCCGTTTTGTGATAAAAACGCTGAGCGGCTGGGATAAAAAAGCTCTGATTATCAACGCGGCGCTGTCACCCTGCGGCATTATACTTATGTTACTGACCACTTATGTCGCACCGGTTCTGCTGTATCTTGTTGAAAAGAAGTTCAGCTTAAAGTTCATCGTAGCCGCGGTCGTTGCCTTGACCGTGATGACAATCGCACTAAACGTCGCAGTCAACCGGCTCAGTAGGCTTGCCGCCTTAAAAATGGAGGAAAACGGACAGCGCTTCAACCTCCTCTTCACCGAAAAGGTTATCAGCATGGATTACGAGCTGATTGAAGGGCCTGTCGGGCGCACAAAATTTGAAAAGGCAAAGACATCTTTAAACCGCGGCGGCGTAGGTTCCTACATTTCAAGGTTTATTGACTTTCTGTCGTCTTTGTTGGGTATCGTCTCAGTCTGTGCCATCATTTGTTACATCAGCCCTTGGGTCATTTTAGCGTTGTTTGCGGTGCAGGGGCTTTTAATGCTGACAAACCTATTTGAACAGAAGCTCGAAAACAAGGGCAAGGACGAGCGCGCCGCCATCGACCGACGGCTGAACACCGTTTCAAAAAACGCACGGGACTTTGCCTTTGCGAAGGATATCCGTCTCTATTCTGTGCAAAGCTCGCTTCGTAAAATCAGCGAGCATTACATAGAGCTTAAAAGACAAAGCCATTATCATGTCTATAACATCTATTTTGCTTCAGACATCGCGGCGGCGGTCATCGCCCTGTGCCTCAAGGGGGGCGCGTATGGTTTTGTCATTTACAGGGTGATGAGAACGGGTATGGCAGCTTCCGAGGTGCTGCTGTTCGCGACGGCGGTACTGAGCTTTGACAGCTGGCTTGAATCGGTCACCAGCTCCTTTTCGGATTTTTCGTCAGCCAATCACTGCATCAGCGATATGCGCGAGTTTCTTAACCTTAAGGATTCTATGACGGTAAGCGGCGGCTCGAAGCTGCCAGCGCGTGACAGGCTTCCGGCGGCGATTGAAATCAAAGACCTGACCTTCAGCTATCCCGGCAGCGAACGCCGTGTGCTTGACCATATCAATCTGCGCATCGAGCCGGGCGAAAAGATAGCGGTTGTCGGCGTCAACGGCGCGGGGAAAACTACGCTTGTCAAGCTCCTTTGCGGGCTTTACGGCAGCAGAGATGGACAAGTTCTCCTTGACGGGAAGGATCTCCTCGACTACAACCGCGACGAGCTGTACACACTGTTTTCAATCGTATTTCAGGATGTGCGCGTCATGCCGCTGTCGGTGAAGCAAAACATCTCTATGGCGACTGACGATGAAACGGACTCACCACGGGTTGAGGAATGCCTCTGGCTTGCCGGACTGACGGATAAGGTGAAATCCCTCGGAAATGGGATGGAAACCATGCTTGTCAAAAACGTCAACGAGGACGGGGCGGAGCTTTCAGGAGGCGAACTTCAAAAGCTGATGTTAGCCCGTGCCCTGTATAAGGATTCGCCCTATATCATCCTCGACGAGCCTACCGCCGCGCTTGACCCTATCGCGGAAACGGAGATGTATCTGCGCTACCACGAGCTGACAAAAAACAAGACAGCGGTTTACATCTCACACCGCCTGTCCTCCACACGCTTTTGCGACAGAATCATCTTTTTAAGCGACGGCGAGATTGCCGAGGTCGGTTCACACGACGAGCTGATGCGGCAAAACGGCCAATACGCCGACATGTTCCGCCTCCAAAGCCACTATTATCAGGAAATGAAGGAGGCGACAGCGGTATGAAAAAGGAAGAGAATAAAAAGAGCCTCCGCGAGGAGCTTGAGCTGATTAAGCGCGGCGTTAAAATAACGCAGGAGCTGATCCCAAAATACTTCCGCTATATGCTGATTTTTTCCCTTTGTGTCGCCGTTGTGCCGTTTGTCAGCATCTACTACACCTCCGCCATCATCAGCGAAATCAGCGGCACCTGCGACCGTAATACACTGATAAGGTATGTTGTGCTGATGGCGGTAATCGAATTTGTCCTGACGCTGTACAGCAAGCTCGGCTGGCGGCATATACGCGTCAATCAGATTATTTCAAGCTTCTGGGAAGACATTTATCTCAATAAAAAAAGCTTCTCCATGGACTACAGCTATATGGAACGCGCCGACGTCCGAACACTCCGGCAGGGTATTGTCGACAACCGTTCGCTGGGCGGTCTCGGTTCCGTCATCATGGGGTTGATGAGCGTCGTACGCAGCGGCGTCAGCGTGATTACCTCAGCCGCGATGATGACAGGAATCCTGTTTATCTTTTCAGGAAATCAAAACACGGGCATTCTTGCCTTTGCGGACTCCGGCTGGTCGGCGCTTTTTCTGGCGGTAATTACGGCGGTGTTCACGGTTTACCTTGTTAAAGACACCGCCAAGCAGGTCACCAAGGTGTACGACGGTGTTCAGGAGCTTCCAAAGGTGAGAAAGCTTTCAAGGTATTACATCGACGATTATCTTGACGACAACAAGGCCGGGAAGGATGTCCGCATTTACAATCAGGGAAACCTTATCATAGACGCGTCACGAGAGATGATCCGCAATTATATTGCCCTGTGGAAAGGAATCATCAATCACGACTACGGCGCAAACGAGCATAGTCAGTATGTTAAGATTGTCTTAAACGGGTTTGTATATGTCATTGTCATCATGAAGGTGCTTGCGGGGGCTTTTGACGTCGGCGTGATGGTGAAGTACGTTTCACTGATTTCAGCGTTCGCGTCAGCGGTAACGGGCTTCACGTCCACTGTCATTCGTCTGCGCGCCAACAATCGTTATCTTGAAAAGGTTTATGAGTTTCTCGACCTACCGTCGTCTAAAGAGGACGGCAAGCGGCATGTTGAAACAGGTGAGCATGAACTAAAGTTTGAAAACGTCAGCTTCCGTTATCCCGAAACCGAAGGCTACGCGCTAAAAAACCTGTCTATGACCTTCCGACAAGGCGAGCGTATGGCGGTGGTGGGCATGAACGGCAGCGGCAAGACCACAATGATAAAGCTCCTCTGCCGCCTGTACGATCCCGAAGCCGGGCGGATTACCTTGGACGGCACCGATATCCGCGAATACGACTACGGGGAATACCTCAAGCTGTTTTCGGTCGTTTTTCAGGACTTCCGCCTGTTCTCGCTGTCCGTCGGGCAGAATGTCGCCGCAAATTCGGACTACAACGCAAAGCAGGCGTGGGACTGTCTTGAGAAGTCGGGGCTCTACGACCGCGTCAAGTCGTTTCCAAACGGACTTGACACCGCCGTCTATAAGGACTTTGACGAAAACGGGGTTGAAATCTCCGGCGGAGAGGCGCAAAAGCTCGCCATTGCCCGCGCATTGTATAAGGACGCGCCGTTTGTAATTCTCGACGAGCCGACCGCCGCGCTTGATCCCGTTTCCGAGTACGATATCTATTCCCGCTTCAATCAAATCATCGGCAACAAGACAGCGGTCTATATCTCCCACCGGCTTTCTTCCTGCCGGTTCTGCGACAGAATAGCGGTGTTCCACGAGGGAGAACTGATACAGCAGGGTGCCCATGAGGAACTGTTAAAAGA
>CAZDWM010000074.1:0-9919 GCA_964509145.1 uncultured Eubacteriales bacterium
ATCATGATGGTATGATCATCAGCTACCCATCAAAATTTATTGTTAGGCTGTCAAAAACAGTCGCCGTACGATATAAGGGAACTGATAAACTGTCTGCCCCTGATAGCATAACCAATCTCACATGGACATCAAACAACCCGAGTATCGTCTCAGTTGACGGGGCAGGAAATGCGAAAGGATTAAAACGAGGAACAACAACCGTCGTCGGAACGAATGCAAATCATCAAACCGTAACCTATGAAGTAACCGTTGACTATGTCTGGTGGCAGTGGCTTATAGTCATCTTCCTGTTCGGCTGGGCGTGGTATTAACTGTACATAAAAGTAATCAACAGCGGCGCTTTCTTAATTGAGAGCGCCGCTTAGCTTTTAAGGAAGACAAAAACAGCACCGCCAACTGACGGTGCCGTATTTTATTATTCGTTAGTTTCCGGTATTATGCCGTGCTCCTTTTCAAAATCAGCAATACAGCCTTTGACCAGTGTGAGCAGCATCCAGTTCATTGAGCGGTCATCATACTTTGAAACATAATCAAATTTCCTCAATAACTCCTCATTAATCCTAAGCGAAAGGTGTTTTTCGTTCTTTTTCATATCTGTGCCTCCATTGTGAACCTAACATAGGTTTATTTTACGACAGCTTTGTGATATAATGCTGTCGTGAACCCACTTTAGGTTCATAAAATTGGAGGAGGTATTTATATGAAAGTAGCGGTAACCGGTTCAAGGGGCTCAACAGTAAAAAATCTAAGGAAATATCTGCCGCCGGAAACAACCGAGATTGTCTCGGGAGGCGCAAGGGGTATTGATGCCAACGCAAGGGAATACGCTCTGTCGCACAAAATAAATATACTGAATTTAAGCCGAGATATCGTTTGTACGGCAAAAAAGCGCCGCTGGTTCGCAACGACGAGATTATCGCTTACGCGGATAAGGTTTTAGCGTTCTGGGACGGTACAAGCAGCGGCACGGCTTATGTCATCAAGAAATGCCTTATAAAAGGCGTACCGATTAAAATATATAAGCCCGACAGTAATTGTTATAATGACAATCAGACTCTATGTTGACAAATTGTGTTATATGCGATATTATTAATATAAATCAATTTTTACGGGGTGATAAAATGAAAAGAAAAATCGTCAGATTAGTATCAGTTATTTTAAGCTTATTGCTTATCTTTGGAACTCTTTCAGTATCTTTACTTGCTTTTGGGGAGAGCAACACAACGGCAATTAACGAAAAAAGTTCAAATGTCATTGTTACTTCTAATGTCAATCAGGCAGAAAAATCTGGGCTTCAAAAGTTCTTTGATACAATAATCAACTCGTTTTTAATCTTTGTGCAAGAAACATATGAGAAAATACAATTTAGCTGGGTAGCCCAAAAGTTTGATGAATTAATGATGGATGTATATGTGTTCTTTTATGACCTTTCAAGGGAGTATAGAGATATAAATCTGTCTTTAATGGGGTGATTAAATGAAAAAGGTAATAAAAAATGCAATAACAATTATTATGATAATGATATTGGCATTTGGTGTGTTCGGTTTTTCGGCGACTTCTGAAAGCGGACAAGCTTTGGCGTCGGGAGAAGATATTGAGATGAAATATGATGATATTAATACCACCTATAGTTATAATCAATTTTTAAAATCTTTCAAGGACAGTTTTTATAACTTGATAGAATCATTAAGGAAAAATGCTATAAACGACTCTCGTTTTAGAATTATCCATGATATAATCGAATATGTTCTTTTGTTATTTGTCCCGCCAATTATTAGAATTCTTGATGTTAATAACTGGTTTTAGAAATAAATAAAATTTGAGGTGACTATGAATAAGCTTACCTATTATATTTTACTGTTACTGCAAAAGATAATTGACCTAATACAATTTAGTTCATTCGCCGTAGAGATTGAAAAAATCAAAATGAAGATATTCGTTTTCTTTGACAAGCTGTAATCGACCTACGCCTAAGCAATCTGATGTTAACTTTGAGAACACATGTTTTGTCTCTTTGTTGACAGAAATTGCTTATGTAAAAATGCTATACGGAGACAGTTCCAAAAAAGCGGATATGACATATTGTATAACGATTAGCGCCGATGTATTATATTATGTCGGCGCTTCAATGTCTGCCCGTTACCTAAAACTTATTGTTTTACGTTCAATATTTTGTTTAAGATGGTCAAAATCATGTTGAAAATACGCTTTCTTTGTGCTATAATGATTTGCGGTTTCAAAAAATGAGCCGGTTACAAGAGACGCGCTTCTCGGCATCCACTATACGAAGCCGGAAAACGAAAGGAACATACTTATGAAAAAGCTGTTTGTCAAAACCGTTTCAATCATGCTCTGCGTCGTCATGGCCTTTTCCGTCATGACCTGCGCCGCCAGCGCTGAAGCGCCATCGGAGGAAATTGCCGGAACAACAAATAACACGCCGGTTGTCATCGTACCTGGCATCGGCATGTGCAAGGTTAACCTTTACGACGATAACGGCAATGTTGTTAAGAACGAGGACGGCAGTGATTTTGTGCCGTGGTCGGTTTTGAACCTCAGCACCGATGTACTTATTGATAACCTCTGGAAGCTTGTCCCCGCTCTGCTCACTTCCATTCTACTTCAGCGCGACATAGGGCTTACAAAGTCCCTCGCGTCATGTGTCCCGGGGCTCTTTCAGCTTTCGGCGCACAAGCCCGACGGCAGCTCGCTGATGAATGTCAAGGCTATTGAGCGCAAATACCCTCTTTCTGAGTACGAGGAGGAGGCAAAAGCCTCTTTCTATAAAGAGCTTCCCATCGGCAAGTACGCCGATGTTTTAGGCGAGGAAAACATGTATGTCTTTAATTTTCCCGCGTTCTCCAACACCTATGAGGAAGCCGCAAACCTCCGCCAGTATATCCATGACGTTCTCGACGAAACCGACAAGGATAAGGTCATCCTGCTGCCCATCAGCCTTGGCGGCACGGTCGCAAACGCTTATTTTGACGCTTATAAAGCAGACGACGACGTCTGCAAGGTTGTCAACGTCGTCGCCGCGCAGGACGGCAGCAATCTGGTCGCGGACGTTTTTGCCGGTGATTATTCCGACAACGCCGACGAGCTGCTATACAACGAGCTTCTGCCCGAGTTAATCGGCGAGTCAACAGGCTATTTAGTCAACATCGCGCTGCGTATTCTACCCAGAACGCTTACAAGGAAGATTGTCGACGTCTGCATGGGCGAAATCGTCAATACATTATTGCTCAACACCCCCTCCATGTGGGCGCTTGTTCCGCATTCCCGCTATGAGGAACTCGCGGAGAAGCTGCTCTCCGGCGATGAGCATGCCACCATGCGGCAGCTTACCGAGAGGTATTATAACGCGGAGAGAAATCTTGCATCCAGAGTTGAGGAGCTTACCGAGGTTTACGGGATTGACATCTTCAACATCTGTGGTTGTAACCTCAACTTCGGCACAGGCTGGACTGATTATCAGTATTTCAGATTCTTCGCATCCTCCGAAGACAGCAACAGCGACGGAATTATACAAATCAGCTCCACGGGCATGGGCACCGACAGCGTTCCGGCGGGAGAGACCTATCCCACCACCGGTCACACGCCGAACGGCACGGTCTATTGCAACAACCCTGAGCATCACCACATTTTCGGCTCACTAAACGCCTCCACCTGCTATCTGCCCGAGCGCACCTGGTATTTTGTCGGTCAGCACCATGAAATCGCCTACAACGACGTCGCCGTCAAATTGGCTGTCAACCTCATTCTCGGCACAATTGACGACGTCCATTCAAGCCCCGATTTCCCGCAGTTCAACGGCACAAGGAACACCAAAAAGATTGTCAGGGATTACCTTCCCGCCGCCGCCGCGATAGAACGCTCGGCTTTAAGCGACGCGCAGAAAACCGCGCTCGACGAAGCCCTTCAGGACGCTGATGATTTGCTTAAAAACACTGTCGCCGACGCGAACAAATGCACCGAGGTCACCGAAGCTCTCTATGACGCGCTCGTTCTCTGCGGAGTTTATCAGGCACCCGCGGAGCCATCCGCTTCCGACCAATTAAAAGTTAATGTATTAAAGAAACTTAACGACATTGTTTATAAATTAGTGGGATGCAGAGGCTTCTCCGACGCCATCTTCGGCAGAAGAACATTTGATTGAACGTAAAACATAACCTCCGTTAAACACAAACCTCCGCGCGGCCGCTTGGGCTTCGCGGAGGTTTTTTTATTGCGGTCGCTCGGGAACGGATGGAATCACCGTACCCCGACGGTGCTTAAATCGATGTCCTTATAACCGAGGGCGTAAACCGGCGATTCCGGCGCGAAGGTGTAGACACCGTCTCCCTTGGCGGTGAAAAGCGGGTCGGCAACGACCGAATGAACGTCAAGACCTTTCTCGCGCCACTCTTCGGGGCTGTCGGACATGAATCGCACCTCGCCCGTCTCGTTCCAGTAAAGGTTGTAGTCCCAGCAGGTGGCGTGAGCAAACCAATGCTCCTCATGGAACAGCGGCGCGTTGCGCCAGACGACAACATTTCGGGAAAAAATCTCGCCGTTGGGCGGCGGATAAGGCGTGTTCGGCGCGTCGCCGTAGCGCGTTAGCTGGAACTTGTCGCCGTAGAGGAAGAGGTTGTTGATAATCATGTTTCCGAAGCAGTTGAAGTTGCAGCCCCAGCCTCCGGCGGAGGCGTCGTCGACCACGTTGTTTTCGATGAGAATACCGGCGCAGCCGTTGTCAAGAATAATGCCCTCGCCCGCACCCCAGAACTCGTTTGAGTACACACGCAGGATATAGTTGTTGCGAATCACCGTGCCCGGCGATGTGCCGAGGATATAGATAGCACCGTGCGTTCCGAGCACACCGGTGCCGAGGTCGTGAATGTAATTGTATTCAATCAGATTGTCGCGGCTGGGCGTGAGCGGGAAGAAACTCCAGTTCCACCCTGAGGAAATACCCCACTGGAAACCGCCGGAAATTTCGTTGTGGCAAAGTTTGTTTTGGCCGCTGAAGCCAGTCCATACCGCCGCCGCACCGAAATAGCGAAGCCCGCCGTCGCTGATGCGGTTATTGCAAAACGCTGTTTTGCCCGTTTTTTCGCCGTCGCGTCCTGCCAGCAGCGCCCCGGCACCGATGTCTGAAAAGATACAGTCTTCAATGGCGTTGTCATAGCAGCCGTCACCGAACTCCAGCGCGGCGCCGCCGAGCATTTGGAAGCGGCAGTTTTCAAAGCGGCAGCCCTTCATGCCCTCGCAGACGACGGCGACGGGCGCGTGGCGCTCTATGAAAAGGCCTGCCAATTGCGGCGGAAGCCAGTCGGTCATCTCAAAGGTCAGTCCTTTAAATGTGAGGTTTTCAATTGTATTACCCTCCGACGGCTTGACCGAAAGAAGCGTTTTAAGAGTCGGGACATAAGCTTCAAGCGCTTCGGCAGTCTCACCGTCCATGAGGTGATAGTAAAGCTGCTTTTCTGCCTTGTCGAAGTACCACGCGCCGGGGCGTCCGATGCCCTCGAACACATTGTCGAGGCTGTAGCCGAACGACCACGAAAGCGGGCGGAAATTGATTTCGCCCGGCACACAGGAAATGACGCGGCTTTCGGCATCGATGGCACGGATTTGCAAACGGGATTCCATCCAGAATTGGTAAACCACCAGCTCGGCGTCGGTGAGGTTGCGGATGCTCTCCGGCTCAATGTCTCCCGCCCGGTAGCGCAGGGTATACATCGCCGCCGTCTCGTCGCCCTGTGCTTCATAGCCGTTGTTGGCCCAGTCGGCGGAGCTCAGCGGGTTATCCTGGTCGGGAAAGTAAAAGCCCGTTTCAGGCAGACATGCCCTGCTCCGGCTGTGGCCGCGGACAAAGAGGGACTTGATATCGTCGCAGTCCGGCAGATATGTCCAAACGATGCCGTCCTTCCACTTTTCCCAGCCGTCAACGGACGCGCCGCCCGACAAGGCGGCTTTTTTACCGTCCGCCGCGCATACAGTGACGGTGTTGCCGTTGACGCCGCTCAACCCCTCGTCAAGCGCCAGCGTCTCTGACAGCGGGAAAACACCGTCCAGCGTGAGGGTTATGTCCGTGTTTTCCTGTTCCTCACAGGCACGCCGAAGGGCTTGAAGAGCGTCGTCAAGAGTGTTGAATGTCCCATTTCTCGTGTCGTTTGAAAGCGTGAGTTCAAGCGTTTTTCTTGCGCCGGTATCGTTCATGCAAACACTTCCTTTATTAATTAATAATTTATACATTATATTCAGGCAACTCAACAAATATCGGCTCACGCTTTATGTGAGGGACAAAAACATCAAACATATCGTGCGTGCTGATTTTAAGCGTCGATGTGTTCTTGCAGGGATGGAAGCCGATATATTCGCTTTCCAGCACGTCGCGGTCGACGAGCAGACGCACTTCGTTTTCGGCGTCATTTAACAGCCCGAAGATACTCATAGAGCCGGGTGTGACGCCAAGCAGTCGTTCCATTGTTTCCGCGTCGCCGAACGACAACCGCGCACTGCCAATTTGCTTTGACAAATCCTTAGTCTTGAAAACCTTGCCGCCGGGCATGATGAGCATATAAAACTTCGTCTTCTGCGTGTTGCAAAGAAACAGGTTTTTAACGATATCGGCACCGAGAACATTCTCAACGGCGAGGCATTTGTCGATGGTCGCCGCCTCACCGTGGTCGACACGCATGTAGCTTATTGAAAGTGAATCAAGCGTGTCGTAAACCCGTTCCTCCACGTCCGAGCGACTGACCGCAGACCGTCCGCAATACAAGGTTTTATCCACAAAAAAATCGTCCATATTTTACTTCTTACCTCTTATCTCTCATTTCTTGCAGGACACAAAGCGATTGCCATCGATGTAAAACCGCCACTCATAATCCGCCGCCTCTCCAGCATAATCTATGTTGACGCGTTTTGATGTATTTATCTCCGGCAGACAGCCGTCGTCGAGCAGATAAAGCCGATTGCCGCATAAGTCAACGCCGTTGTCGGCGCGCGTGATGCCCAGTGCCGCGCACAGCTTGCCGGGACCGGAGCAGAGCGCTTCAAGCCTGTCCGTCTTGCGCCGCGTTTTCATCAGATCGACGCCCTCAAGCGGCTCAAGCGCGCGGATGAGTACGCATTCGGGCTTGTCCTCAACATTTGTCGAGAGATTGAGGCAGCAGTACATGCCGTAGATTAGATATACATAAGCCCGACCGCCGTCACCGAACAGCACCTCCGTTCGCGGCGTCCTGCCGTGGCAGGAGTGCGCCGCAGCGTCGTTCGAACCCATATAGGCCTCGGCTTCGACGATTCTGCCTGAGCAGATACCGTCCGGCGTGACACTGACAAGAATCTTGCCAATAAGCTCGCGCGCGACGGTGAGGGCGTCCCTCAAATAAAAAGCTTTTCCGACGTGTTTCACTATAAAAATCCTCCGTTGCGGGTATGTCAGCATTATAACACACAAGCGTGCGGACGGCAAACAGAAAGAATAATATATTGCGCGAAAAATTGAACGAAAAAAGTCCTTAAATTTGCCGTAATTTATTGCAATTACCGTTAAATGTGTTATAATTATAAACTGTATTTATTTACTTTAATGGGAGGTTTAAATATGAAGACTTTATCAAAGGCGATAAGTCTTATCGTTGCCGTAGCGCTTGTTGTTACGGTTGCTTTTTCTGCCGGTGCGTGGACGACCGACAGTACACCGGCTCTGCAATTCGGCAGCGACGGGAAATTCACCGTTTTGCAGTTTGCCGACACACAGGATGATGCCGTGCCGCGCAGGGCGATGCTCATGCTCATGGAGGCGGCTATCGCGGAGGTCAAGCCTGACCTCATCGTTTTAACCGGCGACAATACGGGCGTCACCGACACGAAGCTTGCGTCAAAATTAGCCATACAGGCCATGCTTAAGCCAATTGTCAAGTCGGGAATTCCGTTTACGATGGTCTTCGGCAACCACGACGCCGAGCATGTCATTAAGGAGTTCCAACTGGACGTTTACCAGCAGTACACAAGCTGCCTCGCGGTCGACGCGGTTCCCGCGCTGACCGGTTGCGCCACACACAACCTTGAAATCAAGAGCCATGACGGCACTCACACTGCGTTCAACCTCTGGATGATGGACTCGAACATGTACGACGAGGTCAATGACAGCTACGACTATGTCCACACCGACCAGCTTAACTGGTACAAAGACACCGAGGCACAGCTAAAGCAGGCAAACGGCGGCATAACAGTTCCATCCATCGTGTTCCAGCACATTTGCGTGCCGGAGATTTACGAGGTACTCAAGGATGCACCCGCTGGCTATACACAACTGACAGAGATGTATAACGGCGTACCGAAGCTGAAGGAAGTGAACCCGGCAATGGGTTCGGGTGTTGTCGGCGAGTGGCCGTGTCCTCCGTTTATCAACGGCGGCGAGTTTAATACATTTGTTGAGACGGGTGACGTTGTAGGCATCGTGACAGGTCACGACCATGTAAACAGCTTTGTCGCAGCCTATCGCGGCATCGACTTCATCCAGACGCAGGGCATCGGCTTCCAGACCTACGGCAGTGAGCTTCGCGGCTACCGCGTAATCACTTTAAACGAGAGCAACGCCGAAAATCCATACGACACCTACACCAAGACCTTTTTTGACACCTACGGCAGTGATACGGCAGGACAGTTTATGAGCGATTATTATGGAAGCGAGACGGCCAGCTTCCTGCCATCGTTTGTAGGTTCGCTTCTCATTGATTTCGTCAGCACCGATGCCGGCGCAGCGTTTTATTATAAGCTTAAGTCGGTCTTTGTTTATATCGACGAGCTTTTTGATTAAATTAGTCAAAGGAGCGGCATATGGAGTTTCAGTCATTTTTAGGCTTTGACAAAGCGGTTTTTCAGTGGATTGAAACAACCTTTTTCGACAGAGGCGTCTCCGCCGTACTGTCGCCGGTTATGGCGTTTATTACCCATCTCGGCGACGGGGGAATTATTTGGATTGCGCTTGCGCTTCTTCTCATATTGTTTAAAAAGACGCGCAAATGCGGACTTATGCTCACCGGAGGTCTGCTGTGTATGCTGCTCATCAACGACAGCATTTTGAAGCCGCTTATCGCGCGCCCGAGACCGTTCAACCTTGAGCTATGGAAGGATTGGTTCGTTTACCCGGAAATTATATCACGTCCCCACGATTTTTCATTCCCATCCGGTCACACATCATCCGCGTTTGCAGCCGCCACGGCGCTGGTGACGACGAGAAAGAAAAGCATCTACATACCGGCTTTTATACTGGCCGCGCTCATCGGGTTTTCAAGGATTTACCTGCATGTCCATTATTGCACCGACGTGTTGTTCGGCGCAGTGGCAGGCGTTATATACGGTGTTCTCGGGATTTTAATAATTACTTTCATAATTAAACTTATTAACAAGCACAGCAAATATAAACTGTTCGTAAAATAAAGGTTGTGAAATAATGCTTAAAAACATTCCGTCTATCATATCACCCGAGCTTTTAAAAACCCTAATGGAAATGGGTCACGGTGATGAACTGGTTATAGGCGACGGTAATTTCCCGTCAGCCTCCATTGCGCAGCGCCTTGTCCGTGCCGACGGCCACGGCGTACCCGAACTGCTCGACGCTGTTTTAAGGCTCATGCCGCTCGACACCTTTGTTGCAGCACCTGTCGCCCTTATGGACAACGGCGACGCACAGAACAGGCCGGAGATATGGGAAAAGTACGAAAGCATTGTAAAAAATCGCGAGGGCGAAAAGGAATTTGAGCTTGTCGAGCGCTTCGCGTTTTATGAGCGGGCTAAAAGAGCTTATGCTGTCGTTGCAACGGGCGAAACTGTAATTTACGCCAACATCATCCTTAAAAAAGGCGTTGTCATTGAGACCTGACGCGCACGAAAGTGAGAAGAACGTTTATGAATTATCCCG
>CAZDWM010000075.1:0-1240 GCA_964509145.1 uncultured Eubacteriales bacterium
GGTTCGCGTCAGAATAACAACTATTATTACATCAATCTCGGGGTTACATATGTCAACAAGGATTTGCTTCGTTCCACCTATAACAACGCGATAAGAGACGCGTATCAGGCGCAAATATATACCACGTCCTCTTTTGCGACTTTCCTTTCAAACTTACAAACAGCTGGAACCGTTCTCGGCAATCCCTGCGCGACAGCGGCTCAGGTTACCTCGGCACAGGCAGGGCTTGTAAACGCAATAAACGCGCTTGTCCAGATTTGAGTTGTTTAAGCTAACTGAATAACAAGGTAGCCTCCTATCGCTTTCACAGGCGGTAGGAGGCTTAATTGTTAACTGTGTAAAATACGAGTTTATTGAAAACTTATAATCAATTCATTCGGAACACGACGGATTAACCTTTGCTGTTTAACCGTTGCGCGGACCGCGCGGATGCGAACATCTGTATCTTGAGCCGCTCGAGCCGTTTTTGTTGCGCGGAGCCGCTTTCGGATTCCGGCTTTGTTGTTGCGTCTGTTTTATTTCAGCGTTGATGACGTCCTGCCTTGCTACTCTGGCCGTCTCAGGCGGTTTGCGTCTCTGAGCGGCAGAGGCTTCGCGCGGTCTGCGTGCGGGCGGCGGGCTTTTTGGTGTGGGCGTTGTGTTGAGCAGAGGATAGGGGTGCTCCTTGACCTCGGTGACACGCTTGCCGATGAGCTTTTCGATGGCCGCAAGCAGAGGCTTTTCGTCGAAGTCGCAAAACGAAATCGCGGTACCGCCAAGCCCCGCGCGACCTGTACGCCCGATGCGGTGGACATATGTTTCGGGTACCTCGGGCAAATCAAAGTTAATAACGTGCGACAGTTCCTCAATGTCGATGCCCCGCGCGGCGATGTCCGTCGCCACGAGCACGCGGGTTTCCCTGTTTTTAAAGCTGTTGAGCGCCGATTGACGGGCGTTTTGTGACTTGTTGCCGTGGATGGCCAGCGCGTTGATTTTATGGCTGACCAGCTCGCGCACGACGCGGTCGGCACCGTGCTTTGTGCGGGTAAAAACCAACGCGGACACGACGGATTTATCCTTTAAAACCTCAAGCAATAAACTACGCTTGTTTTCTTTGTCAACAAAATAGACAAGCTGCTCAACCGCTTCAACGGTTGACGCAACAGGCGTAACGGCAACCCGGACGGGGTTTGTAAGAAGAGAGGCGGCGATTGCCGAAATTTCGGGCGGCATCGTGGCGGAAAAGAGCATCGTCTGCCTT
>CAZDWM010000075.1:1250-9844 GCA_964509145.1 uncultured Eubacteriales bacterium
ATGAAAATCTTTATATCCTTCAAGTCTACCAGCCGTTGGTTAATCAGATCGTTAAGTCTGCCTGGGGTTGCCACAAGGATGTCCACGCCTTTTTTAAGCGTTTGAACCTGCCCGACCTGCGAAACGCCGCCGAACAGCACGCAGACACGAAGCGGGGTATATCTGCCGTATGCGTTAAAGCTTTCGTAAATTTGAAGCGCCAGCTCGCGGGTGGGCGTCAATATCAACGCCCGGATGCTTCGCTGTTGTGCGAAACCGGCGTTGTCTTTTAGGAGCAATTGGATAGTCGGCACGGCAAACGCTGCCGTTTTGCCCGTTCCCGTCTGCGCACAGCCGAGGATGTCTCTGCCCTGTAAAACGGGCGGAATAGCCTGCGCCTGAATGGGCGTAGGCTCGGTATAATTTTCGTCATGCAAGGCTTTCAAAACGGAGGGAATGATGTTTAGGTCTTTAAAGTTCACTGGATTTCCTTTCGACATCTTTATTTATAACGCTCCCAGTATAACACTTTTCCGGCCGTGAAGCAAGTTTGTTTAATAACGCTTGCAGCGCTGAATTATCCCTGAATTAAAGGTACTGCGTCCACCATGTGAAGATGTAAATAATCAGATTAACAGGCCCCGCGAGCAAATAGCTGCCGATTTCTTGGATCACCCCAACCATACAGACCAACAAAACCGTCAACACGTCAGTCACCTCCCTGTATGAAACTTATTTGTCAACGCTTTTCAGCCGCGATGAATGGGACGCGCATTTCCTCCGGATGAGCGCCCGCATGGATACCGATAAACGTTGTCTTCTCCCGCTCCGTGTTATACACCGCAGTACCGTCCATAAACGTAACAATATAATCCCCGAGACGCTTTTCGAGCACGCTCGTATCCTCCGTATGGCCGAACAGCTCATTGCCGATGGCCTCACGCTTTGAAAAAACAGCCGCCGACGCGCCGAACGCCTTTTCGCATGCCGCGAGAAACTTCTCGTCACAGCCGGGCTTGACAAAGCAGTTGAGCGCGCGCGGTTCCATAGACGGCTTGCGCACAAGGCAGTCGTTAAGCTCCGGGAAATCTTCTATCCCGTAAGAGCCGCCGACGTCGATAAGTCCGTGGTCTGCCGTAACCGTTAAAAGCGTGTTTTTCAGTTTGCCATACAGCTTTTCCGAGGCCGCGTTGATTGCCAGTATACGCTCCTTTGTGGCCGCGCTCGCACAGCCGTTTTGGTGCATCGTGGCGTCCGGCTCGTTGTTGTAACAATATATGTATTTCTTTCCGCGTTTTTTTGAAAGGCGGACAAGCTTATGTATCATCTTACGGTAATTATTACTGCCACTGTAGCCGTTTTTACCCCACGGAAAAAGGACATAACCCTCGGCGTGACCGCCTTCCGAAATCAGCTTGTGAATTCCTCTTACAGGCATAAACCTGTTTGCGGCGCTGAACGGCGCGGCGGGCTTGCCTTCCTCGTCGGTGTTCGGGAAAAGGTCGACGTTTTTTGACAGCTCCTCAAAATAGAGGCTCCAACCGAGCCAGCCGTGGACGGCAGGCGGCAGTCCTGTCAATACTGTCGTCGTGGCGGCGGTTGTTGTCGGCGGGAAAACGGAGGATATCTCCTTTACAAGATGGCGGCGTAAAAACGCGTCGGGCGGCAGATGGGTCTCTATCGCGTCCATGCCGAGGCCGTCGAACAGTAGGACAATCACCGTCCGGTAGTCCTTTTTAAGCAGCAGGTCAAATTCCGGCAGTGTCTTGTACACCGTCGGCAAGCCGTAATGCCGCTTTACCGAATTCGCTAGGCTCAATATGCTATTGTCATAATCCGCAAAACCCATTATTTTCTCTCCCAATCATATGAATCATCGCCGTCATCCGCAATTTTCTACATAATAATACCATATTTTTCAAGAAGCCGCAACAGACTTTTAGATTAAACATAGCGTTTTAAAGGATAAATAATTGAAATTGTGGAAACTTTTTGTTGCATTATTTATGCTGTTATGTTAACATAAAAAGGATTTTTGTCGGAATTCGACGATTTACGCCTTACAACTGATGACAAGCCGAGGTGATTTCCGTGAAAACGAAACTGAAAAAGATTTTTGTCTGTCTGCTGACGACCGCCACTGTCATGTCATGCATGTCACTGCACGCCGCCGCCGAAGACGCGGAGCCCGCCGACGAGGTAACGCCGCTCATGTATTTTTCGATGCAGATGTTAGGTTCCAACATGGACTGGACATTACAGGCGGACAACGAAAGCCGGTATATCGGCAAAACGGTGCGGCAACTCGTGTCACTTTACGGCGTGGGCAGCAGCGCTCTCGACAGCGACGACAGCAACTCAAGGCTTAACGGCTGCCTAAAGCGTGACCTCTATCTTCGGTACATATCCGACTGGAAAATCGGCGGCTATTATCGTAACACCGTCACCGATTTCTTCGTTCTAATCCTGGAAAATGACGAGCTTAACCGAAGCGTCCTATCATTTCCGGCCTCCGGTACCCTGGACAGCATCGACGACCTCGACACGGCGGAGGAATATGAAAACATAAAGCTGGCCGCGGCAGCGTTCTTTTTCGGCAACGACGACGCGCAGGAGCCCGCTCTCGACAAAATGGAAAAGGTTTGCTTTGATTATCTTGGCTTCGACTGGGGTCAAAACGACCTGCCGCTATATTTTCGCAACAAGATAGGCCCGCAGTTTTATAACGCCTGCGACGCCTATGAGGATTACGCCGCAAACGATGGCGCGGGACGAACCATCTCCGCCACAGGCCATTCGCTCGGCGCGGCTCAGGCCGAGCTGCTGTCACTGCGTTATAACATTGAGGCTGTCACCTTTGACGCGATTCCCGTCGCGGACGCCGCCTATTTTTCAATGCCTGTCCAGATGGCGGAACACTTTGTCGGCTACGACGCATGGAAGTCGATGGACTACCTCAATCAAAACGACATGATGGGCGGCACATGGGAGAAGAAGTATAAGAATTACACCCTTTGCTCCGACCAAAGCGTAGACGGCGAAGCACGCATAACGCTTTCGATGCTCTGGCCGACCTTCAGAACCGACTTGAAATTTCTTGATGTGCTGGGGCTGACGGATAGGTTTGAGACGTTTGCGACGACGGTTATCAACGAAATTAACAACACCGGTCTTGCTCATTCGATGTACACCATTATACAGTACGACCGGCAGGCCGACACATATTCGTTCACCGATTACAAAACCCACAATGTCTCAAGCCTCAGTAACTTCAAGAAAAACATGGGGCTGCAAACCGTGGATTTTGTTGATAACAACGAGTCGAGAAGCACCACGCGTATACGTCGCGCGCTTAAAAGAGTGCTTGAAATCATCCTGTTCGCCACAAATCGCTTCCAGCGCGGGTGCTACCTTGTGCTGGGTACGACGGAAAACGAAACACTTTTAGGTCTTAATAAAAAGGACGTCCTCTACGGCGGCGACGGGGACGACACCCTTTACGGCTACTCCGGCGACGACGTTTTAAGCGGCGGCAACGGTGACGACAAACTTTACGGCGGCAGCGGCGACGACACCTACCTGTACTACGCCGTCCATGGGCGCGACACTATCGTTGACAATGAGGGCGACAACACCTTCAAGCTCCTTGGCGTCACCGGCAGCGACACCGTCACCGCGAAAAAGGAGAAAAACATCCTGACAGTCTCCCTAAACGGTGTTGAAATCGTTCGGATTAATCTAGGCGCGTCGTCGCTCACCGACGGGAGCTTCCGCGTATCAGTCTGCGACCGCGACGGCAAGGACTTCGCGTATGCCGCGTCCGACCGATTGGGCACGGACGAAACGGTTATCATCAGCCCAAAAGTTTACGCCGAGCTGTTCCCCGCGGGGTAAGATTATCAGTACAAGGGCTGCATTAAACCCAAGCGGTTTAATGCAGCCCTTGTTTTTTATGTGTCCATTTGAATAAAAAGACGCTTTGTGCAGAGACGAAGGAAGTTAAACAGACATGCTTTCGTCCAGATTGTTGTTTGTTCTATTTATAAATACTTTGTTTTTATTACTTCACATACTGATGGCAAATCGAAAAACAATGTGTCCTTTGAATATCCTAAATTGTTTAATTTTTTTAGCAAGTCATCCCTAATTTTTAATGATATAGATATCTCTTCAACACCAGCAGATTTATATTCATCATCTACTGCTTCCATATTCAATTGGGATGGTATTTGGAACAGCCCTTTTTGTGCAATCAACCTGGGATTGCTTTGGTTAATATCTAACAGAATAAATACATTGTTATTGAGCAGCTGCTCCGGTACCCAACTGCAACCATTTATAATTAATAAATTATTTAAGTTTTGTTTGTCTTTAGTAGCCTCTATAAAATCCTTATATTCCCATATGGATTTATTTAGGAACATTCTGCCCTCTTCTTTTTTTGGAGTAGTTATGTCTGGCAGAATAATTTGTTTGTCCTTATTGCAAATATATATTTTATATTTTGCGTTTTCGTCAATTGATTGTAATGCGAAAAATAAGGCAACAAACGGGTCTCTTGTCCAATCCACAAATCGCGTTGGAAGTCCGAAATGTTGCGCATAACTAACAACATCAACAACACTAACATTACCTTGGATTAAATAACTGGCTTTTTTATAAAAGTCAATTAAAATATCAATTTCGTGGTCTGACATATCTATATAATTCCCGTTTTTGTATACCCTCATAATGTTGGGATATTTTTCCTTTTCTCTGCTAACGCCTCTAAATATTAAATTATTGTTTTCCTTTTTTATTTTGAACATTTCTGTTAACAATGAATCCGCATTTTTATATTGTGTGTTTTTCATAAATGGCATAATGTTGTTTCTCTCCTATAATGTATTTAGGGTCTTTTGCTTGTCAATGGTTATTTTCCTATCTTCTCAAACAAAGCATTGATCAGGTATAACAAAATCGTTACGCAACCGGAAGTTAAACCCATTTCAAGTGAAAACAAATTGTTCGCTTGTAGCAACAGATACTTATTTTCAATATATTTCAACATTATATAATCATTTTCCCACCTCAAAAACCGCCATGCCATAAGGAGTAATATCGCTCTTAAGCTTCACGCGGTTGCCTTCAAGCTTTCCCTCACAGTTTAAAAGGCAAATTGACGAATACGCCCTGTCGAGCGTGATTTCCGGGGCGAAAACCGTGTCTTCAAACAGATTCCACAGACCGACGGTCATACTGTCCGCGGAGCGCTTGACAAGCATATACAAATACGGGTTGCCCGCGCAGACTGCGGACATCGGTATACCCCTTTGTAACCATTCAACGCTTTCAAGGAGCTGCTTTTGCCGCGCGTAGGAGGCTGTGACGGCGCACGACTGCGGCAGGTCACAACCGTCGAACGCGTAGACAATAAACCGCTGCCCGTCCGCGTTTTCATAGCGATAACAGGCTGGGAAAGTGCTGTCACCATGAAATACACTCAATATTTCCGCATTCCGGCAGACAGTCAGCTTGAAAAACCGTCCCCCGCCGCACGCGAGACAGACGTTTTCGTCGCCGAAAACCTCGGTGTGCGGTACGTCTGTTTTTTCAGCGCTGATGAATCCTGTGTCGATGCCCCGTTCCTTGAGCAGCAGCGCCGCCGGAACGTCGAGAATCAGCCCGCCGTCCAGCACTACGCTGTCGAGATACCGCGCGTTTTCACCAAAGGCGATACCCGCGCCGGAACCTGTATATTTCGTCGGGACGGTGTTCACCGATAAAAGACGCGCGGCGAACGGCTGCATCGCGCCGGTGATATAATTGTCGCCCGCGTATTCGTCCCGCGGCAGACATGCTTTTTGAACACGGTGCGCCGTTTCGTATACACGCACACCGCAGTCGTCCTTTTCGCCGAACATACGCAAAATATCGGCCTTGAGCGGCATATTCCGGATGTGTCGTTCAAAGTAACCGCGCTCGTAGCCGGGCGACGAGGTGTAGTCGAACATATATTTTAAAATACCGTCTGTACCGCCGGACGCCGCCAGCGCCGTGTCGAAGCACTCAAGGTAACTCGACGGTACGCGGTGGCGCGGGCGCGGGTAGACATCGCCCTCGGAAAACAGCTCCACACCGGCGTCTTTACACCACGCCGCCTCCATACGCTCCATTTCAATCATGTTATGCAGCTTCGGGTTGAGGGCATAGGGCGCTCCGAACAGCCGCATGAACGGCTTTGTCCCTCCGGCGAACGCACGTGACAGCGCCACGGCGTCGGTGCCGTCGAGGTCATACATCGAGTAAACCGAACAGACACCCAGACGGACAGCGGGGTTGACCGCGTCCACAGCGGCACGTAAGTCCTTCGCGAAGTCCGTCAGCGTATCGCCCATGAGCCGCAGCCAGATGTCCCTGTATTCGTTTTCGCCGCCGAAAAACACCTTTTCCGATAGCTCTTCGCGTGTGATATCTCGCCCGAGCCGCTCAGAATATTTTTTCATATGAAGCGCACATGCGCAGCCGATGCCGCACGACCGCGTCGCTAAGCGAAAATCGTCGTCGAGCATTACGAGCGCCGCGCCCGTTGACGCGAGGTCGGCCACATACCGGCGGATATATCCGGCGAACGATTCATCGAGCGGACAGTAGGAATCCACAGCGTCCTCCCCGCTTTTAAGCCCCTTAATCAGCGTATAATTCCGTTCGACGCTTTCCGTCTCGTGCGTCAGCTTGCCGCCGTGACCGAGTGTCGATATCCACACACCGACCTCCACGCCATGCTCTTTAAAAAATGCGGTATTCTCACGCAACGAGACAATTGACGCGCCGTAAGCCTCCTGCGAAGCATAAAAAATCGGCGGACACAGGAACACGCGGTCAATTTGCCCGTCTAAAACGTCACGCAGATAGGCTTCGCGGTTTTCGCCTGTGCAAAGGTGGTTCATTATCGGTACGCTGGTTTTGTACATAAGAACAATCCTCTCTGTCTGTTGTATGAGCGGCTGCTTCGCCCATTATAACATACACGGCAGAAAAAGTCGCGCGTTTTAACATAACGGTTTAATTACATCAAAGCTGACATTGAAACACGGTCAGAACTCGGGGCGCTGTGGGCGCTTCTCGATGCAAGCAAGTTAAGGAAATAAGCCGATGATAAAATATTTAAAACATCTTCAATATTAACACTCTCGTTTTTGCCTTTATAAAGTGATTTATCCCAAAACACGATTACCTTCAGTATCAACAAAATAATTTTTGCCGTTATCAGAAACCCGTAAATATCCATCTGAATATTTGCTTGGATAAACATTATTCGTTTTGTCACTTGCCGGAATGCTGTAAATCAAAGTCCCATGGGTATCATAGCAGTTCAATAAAAACTTAACGCCATCGTAATCCAGAAGAGAAATAAGATTTTCAGAGAAACTTACCATGGTGTTGTATTGGTACATTTTTATAGGCTTAAATGCAAAATCTCCATTCTTATCAACGAGCGTGAAGTAGTTTAAGCTTGATGTATCTCTAATCCGCAATAACGCGAAATCACCGCAAAATGAATTGTAGTAATATGTAGAATTAATATCATATTCAGACAGATCAATTTTAAGATTACCATTTGAGTCAATAAATCCACACAAGCTATGTTGTTCATTGTTTTCGTCACAATATTCTCTTTTGCAAAAGAACAGGCCGTTATAATATGGACCGCAAAGACCAATGGCATCAGTGTAGAGAACGTTCAATACACCTTCATTTGTTAACGAATAAATCCTTCCGAGCACTTCAAAAACAGTGATACCATTTTCAAAATGTATGGCGTCTTCCATTTTATTGTTAAACTTTACATCATCAATAACGAACCAACTGTTATTCTTTAAATTCCAAAAGATGCCTCTCTGTTTATCATTAATTGTATTTCCGACACTAAATAAAATCATGTCGTCATCGCAATAATAATACCTTACCACCGGAGTTCTATTGCTTTTTTTAACCAAGGCTGATATCGGATTTTCATCAGAGAGCTTATTTATCCATTTTCCTGATGTGTTTAACGCTCCGATTTCAAATTTAACGCCGTCATATGTTTCTGATGATTTATATACAATCACATAGCCGCCCTTAAGAGATGAGCAATTACAACCGGTACAATTCCCTCCACCATGCATAGGGCAATCACTGGTGTGTTCATTTATACAAATTCCCGTATATCCGTGTGTTTCCGGGGTGATAACGTTTTCTCCTTTTTCATTCATAACATTAGTAATTAATTTTTCGTTCAATTTAGCGGGTAATCTTTTGAATGTATATGTTACGCCATGCAAAAAAGCACTTTCTACAGCACAAACATCACCGGTTTTTAGATCAATGTCAAAAACCACATTACCATTTTTATCGATACATACATTTGTTCCGTCTACCGGCTGAAAAAAGAATGCCTTTCCATTGCTAAAATCCGAAGCATAGGTTAATTGCCCCAGCCGGTCATTCTTTTCCGTTTTGGTGGTTCCTTTCCCGTCCTCTGCGTTATTAGTGGCAGAAGATGAACGTACATCGTCCGTACCCAATTTTTCAACAGCATTGTCTGAATCGTTGCTGCAAGCTTGAAGTACAACCACGAACAATGCTAACGC
>CAZDWM010000076.1:0-9830 GCA_964509145.1 uncultured Eubacteriales bacterium
GCCGTGCTGCTGGACGAGGGCGAAAGCGCGGACGACATCGCCACAAACGGAACGGAAAGCGCGAGTATTTTAAGCGGAGCGACACAACGGCTGTCCTTGAGCCACAGCGACGAAATCAGTCCTGAACCCAAAAACACCGCGAGCGCGATGAGTCCGCCGGTTATTAGGGAATAGCGGACACAGCTTTTAAGGATTCGCCCCGGCTTTTCGCCTTGCGCCTCGGCTTCCGCGGCCAGGCGCGTCGCGGCCAGACGGATGCCGCCGCAACCCAAGGTGATTGATAAACCGTAGACTGTCATAATCAGCTGAAAAAGACCGATGCCCGCGGCGCCGATTTTATTGGTTAACCAGACATTAAACGAGACGCTCACTGTCTGCATTAAAAAAGAAACGCACGTCAGCAACAAGGTGTTTACAAGGATTTTCCTGACATTTTTCATACCGCACACCCTTTTTCTTGATATACCATTTATATGAAAAAATACAGAAATATACAACGGGGTGATTACATGTTCGGCAGGACGAACAAAGATTTTAAATTCGGTACAAACGGCGAGTTTAAAATTATGGCTATCGGCGATATACACGAAAAGATTAATCCGGATGAAAAAACTGAGGATTTTTTGCGTCTTATTAACACCGCGGCGGAGGAACTAAAGCCCGACCTCGCGGTTATAATGGGCGACATTATAAGCGGCACCAACAGAGAGGCAAACCGTCCCGCGACGCCCGACGAGCTGCTCGAGGGGATTCGGCGGATTACCGAGCCGCTGGTGAGCCGAAATATTCCGTTCGCTATCACGTTCGGCAACCACGACGGTCAGTCGGGTGAGCCGAAGGATGTTTTATTCGACCTGTTCAGCCAAATACCGGGTTTTGTCAACACAAACGAATCCGGCGTGACGGGCTGCGGAAACTGCTTTTCGCTTATCTATGACAGAGAGGGCAAAAAGCCTCTGTTTAATATGTGGTTCATCGATTCAGGCGACCGCGCCCCGGACGGCAGCGGCGGGTACGCGTGGGTTGACGATTCACAAATTGGTTGGTATGAGCAAAACAGCGACTCGCTTAAAAAAGAAAACGACGGACAACCCGTCCCGTCACTCGTGTTCCAACACATACCCGTGTGTGAGGAGTATTTACTTCTTAAGGAGTCAACTGTTTTAAACCCCTACAGGGTTAAGGGGCACGGGCATCTTTCCGACAGGTATTATGTAAAAGGCGACGGCTGCGACGGTTATTTGGGCGAAGGACCATGCACACCCGATAAGAACAGCGGTCAGTTTAAAAGCTGGGTCAAGCAGGGCGATGTTATCGGAGCGTTTTTCGGCCACGACCATCAAAACGACTTCGCAGGTTCGCTGCACGGTATTGTGCTTGGTCAGACGAAATGCAGCGGCTTTCATATTTACGGCGACGGGCTGATGCAGGGCGTGAGGATGATAACCCTGCACGAGGACGACCCTTGGAGCTTCGAAACCGAAATGGTACGCTACCGCGACTTTTTCGGCACAAAATGCAATTCCATCAAGGGCTATATGCTCCTTACCGACCGCTGGCACACAAACTTCAAGGCGACGCTTTTCGTGCTTGGCGGCGCGGCGGCTACGGTTGCGGTAACGGCAGGTGCTGTCGCGGGCACACATAAGCTTATTAATGTAATCAAAAAATCAAAAAAAAAGTAGCAACGTAAATTCTGTGTTTATTAATAACCTATAAACACCCCGGCGATTCGCAACAACCCTCCGGCAGAGGAATAAAAAACAGCCTCCCGCGTTTTTTGTGCGCGGGAGGCTTTGCTGTATTCATTATAAATGCCTGATAAAAAAAGCGGATCTTTTGAGGGTATAATTCCACTTGACGGCAGTACTATTATTTCGCGTCGCCGACATCGAACGGGTCGCCGCATTCGGGGCAGAACTTCGGCGGATGGGCGGGATCCTCGGGCTTCCAACCGCACTTGTCGCACTGGTAAACCGGCGCGCCAGAAGGCCTAGGCTTGCCGCAGTCCTGACAGAACTTGCCCGTGTTTACAGCGCCGCAAGCGCACGTCCAGCCCTCAGGTGTTTGCGCAGCCGCCTGTTGCTGACCGAGGCTGAACAATCCCTGCGCGTTCATGCCTCCGGCGTTTTGCGCCATATTCAGCCCCGCGAAGCCCATGAACGCGCCGCCCGCGCCCTGATTGTTCGCGGCGTTCTGCATCGCTTCGGCCTGCGCGCCGACAAGATGGGCGGCGGCCATGGTCGGATTGCGGAACGCGGCGTTGCGCTGGAGCTCCTTAATCATTTCCTCGTCGTCCTCGTTCGCCTTTACGGAGCTGACGCCGAAGCTGTAAATCTCGATTCCGCGAAGAGCGCCCCACTTTTGTGTTAAAACTTCGTTAAGCGCGTCGGCAAGTTCCGCCGTGTGGCCGGGGAGCGCACTGTAACGCACACCCATTTCGGAAATTCTCGCGAAGGCGGGTTGAAGCGCCGTTAAAAGCTCGGAACGCAGCTGACCGTCGATGGATTCGCGCTTGTAATCGTCGTCGACGTTGCCGCAGACGTTCGTGTAAAACAGCATGGGATTTGTGATTTTGTAGGAATACTCGCCGTGGCATTTGATGGCGATGTCGACGTCAAGACCTACGTTTTTGTCGACAACCCTGAACGGTACGGAATTGGGTGTGCCGTATTTGTTGCCGAGGATTTCCTTGGTATTGAAGTAGTAGACACGCTGATCCTTTGGTGCCTCGCCGCCGAACGTGAAACGCTTGCCGACGTTTTTAAAGACGCTGAAGATATTTTCCTTATTGAAGCCGCCGTAAAGAATAGTCGGCTCCGTCGAGCTGTCGTAGACGAACTCGCCGGGTTCGGCACAAAGGTCGACGACCTTGCCCTGTTCAACAATAATCATACACTGACCGTCGCTGACGGCGATTATAGAGCCGTTCGAGATGATGTTTTCGTCGCCCTTTTTATTGCTGCTTCTGCGTGTTATTTTCTTCTGTCCTTTTGAAACAAGCGTGTCGGAATCCATTGCTTCCTTATAAAAGAATTCGCGCCACTGGTCGGCAAGCACACCGCCGAGTGCGCCCGCGCCCGCTTTTAACAAACCCATTGTTCATTCTCCTTTAATGAAATATTTACAGTCATTAAGTAGGTTACGGCATAAACGGATTTTTACCGTCGACCGCGTAGTCGTCGGGCATGACATAGGGCTTGATAAACTGAATGGTGAAATCAATGCCCCACTGACCCATCGCACCGCGCCATTTGCCGGAATGCGGCTCGATGGAAATCATGCCGTTGTAACCCTTTGTATAGAGCAGGTTGAAAACAGGTCCCCACGACGTCTGGTCGAGCCCCGCGGGCGGATCGTCGTAATATTTATTGGTGACATACATCGTGCCCTTAAGGTGGAAATGGTAGATGCGGTCGCCCCAGTCGCGCATTTCCTCAAGGTAATCGTCGCCGCGGTTGATACAGTGCGAGGTGTCGTATTTGATGCCGAGCTCCGGCAAAGCACCGAGCACCACATTCCACTGCTCCGGCGTGCAGATGAAGTTTGACCAGTCGCAGTTATAGACGGCAATTTTAACGTTTTTGCCCTCGGCGTATTTAATCAGCCCCTGTAAGTAGTCGATGGCAATATCATAATTTTTAATCAGCGGAATATTTTTTGCCTTGTTGACGCCGCAGTTGTAGACCGGGCAGCCGAGCAGCGACGCCGCGTTGATGAGGTTTTTGTCGTCTTGCAGGGCTTCAGGTATAACGTTACCGTCATCGTCGAGACGGTTCATACCCCAGCGACCTATTGAACCTACGGCGACACCGTATTTTTCGGAATAGGTTTTTGTTTCCGTTGCGGACGCGAGAAACTCGCCGCTGTCGTAGTTGTGGTTGACGCAGTATTCTACGCAGGAAAGACCCTTTGAACGGACATATTTAAAATCATCCTCAGACCAGCCGTTAATTATCCCAAGCTTCAAAAAGTATCATCCTTTACAAATTAATTATCAAGATAAATGTCCGCAAGCACCTCATAGGCCGACATAAGGATGGATGCGGTGTGCTCGCCGGTGGAAATGATCTCCTGATAGTGGTTGAATACACCGCACATGCAGTAGTCGTTGTCGGGCACGATATAACCGATGGCATCGTTGGCAAGACCGAAAGCGATGGTGCCCTCGCCGAAAATTTGCTCAATGGTTTTGCCTGTAAACGCCGTGCCGGAGTAGGAGCCGGCGGCGGTCAGCGATGTACCGCCCACAACAAGATCCTGGCAGACCTCGCCCGGCATAAGCACTATCTTGATGTCCTCTCCAAGCTGCATGTAGCCGATTTCTGTGACAAGGAAGTATCTGCCGTGAGTAGTAAGCACGTCGTATGCGGCAAGATTCAGCTTTCCTGCGGCCTTGATAAGTGGATTGGTGACCTCGATTGTGACTTCTTCAAACCTGAGGTTGAGGCAAGGCGCGACAACGGATGCCGTCACAGGTGTCCAACCCTCGTACCAAAGCGTGTAGCCCTCGCCGCCGATGGCCATCTCAGCCGCGATAACCTCGGGGTCGGCCAGCAGCGTGTCCTGCTCGATTTGCTCGACAGTCAGCGTAAGTGAAAGCGCCATTCTGCCGATTTCATAGCCGTAGCGCTGTGACTGGCGGTATCTCGCGTCAAACGTGTCGTCAAGACCGTCGTTTGTCGCGCCCCTGGACATGTAAATACCGGCGATCGCGCCGTTGAAGAACATAAAGTTGTATCCGGCCTCGTTTATGATTTCACCCGCGTAATAGATGTAGTCGCCGCAAATCTGGCGACCGTCACCCTGTCCGTCGCTTGTGGGAAGACCGGCAACATCGGGGTGGGCGGCGATGTTGACAATCATGGTCGGGGTAGATTCAGAGTTGTCGGGCGTGAAAACGAACCTGTTGAGGTCTGTCATCAGAGAAGAGTTTGTAGGACGGTTTTTATTATAAAAATAATCGGACGAAACATCCTTCTTCGCAAAGGTCATGACGCCGGGTTCCATATCGCGGCAGGCAGCGAGCATGGCGTCCGATACCTTTTCATAAAGGAAAGCCATATAATCGCTGTCGGTGCCCGTCTCAAGCTCGCCGATGTGAAGCAGGCTCTTTATCATGTTTTTCGGAGCCTTGCCGACGATGTTTGTCCAGAGCCCCTCGGTATCGATACCGCTGTGGGTGTGGGTCGATGTAACGGTAATGCCGGAGAAGTTGAAGTCGTCTCCGGCTTTCTCAATAAGCAGCTTGCGGATATTTTTGATATCCTTGTTTGTTGTGCCGATGCTGTCTATCGTCGCAAAAACCGCTGTACCGCTACCACAACCGTCGTTTATGGCGATGACGCGTGCTTTCATGTCGTCTATAACACCATTAACAATGTTTTTAAAACCGTTTTCGGCCATCAGATAACCGCCAAGGTAATAGTCTTTGGTAGCATAATCATCGGGTACAAGGCTGACGCTTGACGAACCCAGTTCCCAGCGGCCATCCGTCTCCTCGGGATTACGGAAATTTCCGCTGCCTTCAAGAAAATATTGACTTTCATATGTATCATAATCAAAAAAGTTATCGCCGTCGGGTAAAATTTTGGCCACCAAGGACAACGCGGATTCCATGATAAACTCAATGCCCTTAGCCGCGAAATTTTGGAGCTTAGCCTTACTGGACGCGTCGGCCGCGAAAGCGGTGAAGCCAAACGAGGAAACCAGCACAACTACGGCCATAACAGCCGACAGGATGCGGACACTTTTTTTCATTTTTACGAACCTTCTTTCATCGATTTAATCGCTAAATATCATGATACTAAAGTATATAAAAAACTTCAAGCACTTTTTTAAATTATTGTCGCGTTTTCTAAAAATTGTCGCAAAAAGAGCTATAAATGCCATATTTTTATATTGCAAAGGTTTGTAAATAATGTTATAATTATTCAGCTTACAAGCTATAAAATACGAAATGAGGTAAAAAAATGACAGTCAGGAAACTTCTTGCGCTTTCCCTTGTTGTTGTCATGGCACTGACGATGGCTGCCTGCGGAGAAAAGGATGCCGGCACAACAACCGTACCGGAAACCGAAATCACTACGGAAGCCGTTATCACCGAGGCGACAACAGCCGACGAGACAACAGGAGCTGTCGTCGAGTCGACAGACGCAGAAGCGGTAACATCTTCGACCGAAGCGGCAGAAGAAGAATCAACAGAAGCCGGCGCGGTAGACCTCAAGACAACCGAGGGCATTGTTAAATTCTATCAGGAAGCTGCGGCAAAGACTGAAAAAGCGGGCGTTACATCAAATGTCGCGATGACACTCACTTCTCTTGACGGCGGCAAAGGTTTAATCGGCGGCTTAATAAGCGCTTTTGAACCCATTGCTAGAAACGCTCTTGCCGACAACTCAACCCCGACAAAAGGTCTTGTGGGTTCATATGAAAAGCTCACAGCTTCAGACGTCAAATCCGCAACGGCAACCGACAACGGCAAGACTACGACTGTTAACATTACATTAAAGGAACAAACCGACGGCAAAACAGGTAACAAGAACGGAACGGTTGCCCATGGTATCGGCGTTCTTGGCGGTATTGATGAAGCCATCGGTGAGCTTAAGGGCGTTTCGGTCGATTATTCGCAGGGCGTAGCAAAGCTGAAATATGCCAATCCCACCATAAAGGTTACCATCGACAACGCAACCGGTAAAATCACAAGTGGCACATGGCATTACGAAGTTCAGGTAACTCTTGACAACATCGGCATTAAGTTAAGTATCTTCAATGTCACACTTAAGGGCGCCTACGGCGTTATCGACTACAACGTCACGCTTTAATCCATAATTTATTACGCTGCTGTCCGCCAAAAAACGGGCAGTAGCGCTTTTTTTATAGCTTTTTGTCGTATACCTCGGTGTAGGTTAGCCTGCCGTTTATCCGTTCTGATTTCATAAGCGAAACACGGTCGACGGTCATTTCAGCGGTGGGCAAATCGAGCCTGACGGGGGAGTCGGACACGGCTTCTCGCACCAGCGTAATATGAGGTTTAAACTCGCGCGTGTCAAGCTTGAAGCCGTTTTCGATGAGCGCTTTTTGCAGGTCTTTTGCCAAAGCGGACAGCTCCGCGTTTTTATTGACGCCAACCCACAAAATGTTGCCGAACCTGCCAAAGCCGCCGACAGATAGACTGAAAGGGTTAATGTTAATGCTGTCTATACAGCGTTTGATATCGGAGACCCTGCCCGTCTCGCCGATAAACGCAAGCGTCAGGTGCAGGTTTTCGGGCTTTGTATAATTGCCCGAAACAGCCTTTGTTTTAAGCTCATCCATTACACCGAGCAACAGCTTTAAGATATTGTCAGAAAAGTTTATCGCGATGAATAGACGCATACCTATGACCATCCTTTCTCAGAAGGCCGGAAGTTTGACCGGTCGGCAAAGCCGATTCGCGCCGTCCTGTATGGCGCGAAAGGACAAAACTTTCAGATTGAACGATTTATCGTTCAATGTTTCCTCCAAAAACATAATAGTATAATTATATCACCGCCGAACGCTTTTTAAAAGTCGGTGTGAAATATTTTACTTGTTTGAACATGAAATGTATGATATAATACCGTAAATGTGTTTTTGGGAGAGATAATTTTGTCAGACGATTATGACATTGAGCAAGCTGAAACAATGCCAGACGAATTTAATAACGCAAGCGAACAAGCAGTGGAACTATCGGAAAACAGAAGTAAAACAAACGGGCAGAAGGTTACGCTGTCGAGGAAAGAAAATGTAATGCAGGCCGTCAAATTCGGACTGTTTTCGGCGTCCGCCGGTATCATTCAGTTTTTAAGCTTTACGCTGCTCAACGAGACATTCAACCTGAAATACTGGCCGTCTTACCTCACGGCGCTAACCCTTTCCGTCGTTTACAATTTTACAATCAACAGAAAATTCACTTTCAAATCAATCGCGAATGTTCCTGTAGCTATGCTCAAGGTAATCGGTTATTACTGTGTGTTTACACCGCTCTCAACATGGTGGGGCGCAAAGCTGACCGACGGCTTAGGGTGGAATTATTACGTTGTCCTGTTGGGCACGATGCTGATTAACCTGATTACCGAGTTTTCTTTTTACCGCTTTGTGGTTTACCGCAACTCCATCAACTCAAGTGTTAAGAAAAAGGATGAATAGAGGATAGTACGATGGACGGCGTTCGATTTAGTCTGTTGATTCCCGTCTACAACACGGAAAAGTTTATTGATGCCTTTTTTCGTTCGGTTATTGAGCAGACCTACTACAACTTTGAAGCGGTTGTCATCGACGACGGCTCCGCGGACGGCAGCGGACGGATTGCCGATGATTACGCCGAGCGCGACAGCCGCTTTAAGGTTTGGCACACCTCAAACAATGGTCTGATTATCGCGCGCAAGACGGCACAGGATAAGGCCACAGGAGATTATCTGCTAAATGTCGACTCAGACGATTTACTTGAGCCTAATCTGTTCGAAACGCTCGCGGCAACCATAAAAAAGCACAATTGCGACCTTGTAATGTTCGATTTTACAGCGTTTCGCGCCGACGGATGGGAGCATATCGAGACATATTACGACGGGGAGCGCATTTATACCGGAGAGACCAAAAAGGAAATATTTAGTTTACTGCTTACAACGCGAATCAATTCCCTTTGCACCAAGTGTTATAGCAGAACAATTGCCGAAACGCCACTGGATTACGACAGGTTTCGCGGCTTGCGTCACGGTGAGGATCTGTTAAAGAGCGCGTATCTTTTATCAAACGCCGAAAAAATCGTCTATATTAACGCACCCCTGTACCGTTACCGGCTCGGAATCGGAATGTCCAAGCGGTTTGAACGCGACAGCCTTAAAAAGTCCTCGATGGTGCTTGACGTCATCCGTGAACTGCTTGAAAAACAGGGCTTTTTAACGAAGGAAACAGAGGCGGAGTTTTACAGCATGTGCCGTAAACAGATGAATAACTTCATCGGGCTGATGGTGAAAAATGACATAAAAACGGGCGAAGCAGTCTCGATTATTAAGAAGTCCGAAGTCCTCACACTGTATAAAGGCGCAACCAGTGCCGAGGGCGACCGCTTTTTCAGCAGGACGAATAATTTAAAATTTGCACTTCTCAGAAAGAAAAGATACAGACTTTTACTGGCTGTTCAGACGGTTCGGCAAAAGTTGTTTAACCGGACTTAAACGGAGATGAAAGCGGTTGCGAAGCCGGAAATCATTACAGAATATCATCACGTCGCTGGCGTTGCAGCTCGTCACGATTATCTGCGGGTTTATCGTACCACGTGTAATTATTGGAGCTTACGGTTCGGCGGTTAATGGCACAATCACTTCGATTACGCAGTTTTTAGGCTATATTGTCCTGCTTGAATCCGGTGTCGGCGGCGTCGTTCGAGCGGCGCTGTATAAGCCGTTGGCTGCGGGTGATATGCGAGGCGTCAGCTCAATCGTCCGCGCCACCGACCGGTTTTTCCGCATAATCGCGTTGATTTTTGCCGGTTATTTAGTGCTGGTCGCCTGCGGCTTTCCGTTTCTGGTCGACACGGAGTTTGAATGGCTTTTTACCGCTCTGCTTGTGTTAATCATCGGCGCCGGTACCTTTGCGCAGTACTACTTTGGCATTACGTGCCAGGTGCTTGTGCAGGCGGATCAGAGAAGATATATCACCGCGCTGCTTCAAATCGTCACCGTCTTGTTTAACGCTGTCGCCACCGTTGTGCTGATAAGGCTCGGCTTTTCCATCCATATCGTAAAGCTGGTGTCGGCTTTCATCTTTATCTTGCGGCCTGTTGTTCTGAGGCTTTACGTCGCGAGAAA
>CAZDWM010000077.1:0-9728 GCA_964509145.1 uncultured Eubacteriales bacterium
CTTTTCTTCAAGCCCCTCAAGCTCTGTACCCTGACCGACATCGCCTGAGACGGCGATGACCTCGCAGCCGTAATTCTCCTTGAGCCACGGGATGATGATGGAGGTGTCAAGCCCTCCCGAATATGCCAAAACAACCTTTTTGTACTGCTTCATAAGATTATCTCCTTTTAAAAATGTATTTATAATTATACATATTTTGAAGCGTATTTGTCAAGGACTTCCGGAGTAAAAATTAAGCTTTACGCAAACATTATGCAACCCGCTTAAATCCTCACCCGTCGAGATAAAAATTCGTGCATAATCACAAGGTATATTGTATTTATATGCTTTTATTTTATGTATGCGTATTTTTATACATTTTTATTAAACTTGCAACGAAAGTTTTTGGTATGCTGAAAATGTATAAGGGCTTTATATTTTATGACACTTATGATATAATGACGCTTGTTATAACGTTTGACCCCGTGTTGAACATAAACGCCGTCACTAAATCAACGAAGGGACCAGAACTATGAAAAAAACTTTTATATGCCTGTTGCTTGTCATATCTGTCCTCGTAAGCGTCACCGCCTGCGTTTCTGCGCCGGAGGACGAAAGCACGACGGAGCTTTCGTCGAACGCCGCGGAATCTTATAAACTGCCCGCCATCACCGAAGCGGAACGCAGTCTGATTATCAGGTATTATTATATCAACATCTGGACGCGTCTTTGCGCGAGCGTTCAGGACGACGAAGAGGGCTTTGACCCCAAGGTTTCGCCCGACGCGCAGTATTACCTAGAAAGCGAAGACAGCGAACCGGTGCTTTGGTCGGACGAGCTGGCAATTCTCGCCGTCGGCGAAACGAATAAAGTCATTGCGCTATACAACGACGCTGTGCTGAACAAAAACTTCGATTTGACCGACAGCGACAAGGAATCCGTCAGCCAAACGGTAACGATGGCCAAAACAACTGCCGACGGCAAAGGCATGTCGCTTGAGGATTATCTGGCAAGTTCCTTTGGTTACGGCTTCACCCCTGCGTTCTTTGAAAAAATGCTCACTATTGAGACGGTCAATTATTCGTTTGTGTCCTATATCCAAAACGCCTTTACGATTGACCGTTCCAGAACCAACAACGATTATGAGGAATGCAGCGAGCTTGCTGTGGGTGACTATGAGGAATATTATAAAGAGCTTCTGTCGATGAACACGGCAAAGGTATTTGTTGGCGATATTTACTGTTCTGACGGTCAGGCAGCGGCAATGGAGTGCATTAAAGACATGATAGCAGCCGATATAAATTAAAATTTAAATATTTACATTGGAAATTTATTTATAGGTGCTGTTATAAAGTTTTTCCGTATACTAATAATTTTTCACATAATATTCTTGTTAATATTTAAGCATTGTGTTATAATAATTTTAGTTGATATATTAACCATATATCCGCTACTGATTTATACAGACATAGAAAAGAAAGTAAAGGAAGATGTGCACAATGAAAAAAATGCTTTGCTTGGTACTAGTTGTTTTAATCCTTTTTGTCGCCACATCATGCGCAGCAAATTCTGCGACGGAAAAGGTCGTTCTGCCCGAAACAAGTAGCGCGGTGGCGGTGGCGGAAACAGAAACAGAGTCGAAAACGGAAACAACGACAGTTGTAAAGACGACTACTGACCCCAACCGAGATAAAGATTTTCCTGCCTTTACCGACGATGAACTAACCCTGCTTTTCAGATATTTTTATATCACCAGTTGGATAACCACTTGTCTTAATGCAAGCAACATCGGTAACCAAAACGGATATGGTGACAATTATTTGCCTAATACAATGCCCGACAAGCAGTACTACAAGGAAACAGAGACCAGCAAGCCTATCCTTTGGTCTGACCAGCTGGAGATTCTCGCGGTTAAAGGATGCAACGAAAGTATTGCGTTTTATAACTATCTGGCTACGAACGGCGGCTATAAACTTACCGCCGAAAATAAAGCCACGCTTAAGACCATATTGGACGGGAACGAGAAGAAAGCCTCAGACTCGGGCATTTCTAAAGAAAAAATGCTTACAGACTGGTATGGCGACGGATTTACATTTGCGTTTCTTGAGAAAGTCATGAAGCTCTATGTCATTCAAAACGCTTATTCGATGCCGTCCTATACCAATAGCTCCGGCAGTTACGATTCGGATAAATTAGAGCAGTCCATGGCCGAATATCAAAGGCTCATTGATGTTCTAGTGACCGGCAGCAGAGAGAAGCTCAAGGTTAATGACGCGCATTGTTCGGCAGGTAAAGCCGCATCACTGAAATGCATAAAAGACAGAATTGCAAACGGAATGGTTGAAACGATGGACAACTAACCCAGATAGTCGAACTGCTTATCTTTACTAAAAAACAAGTCGCCACATCGTCGAAAGAACCGGCGGTGTGGCTTTTTCCATTCATACATTATGTTCACGGGATGACGCGATTACTTGATAATGTAACATAAACCACCTGAAAAGGCCGGTATACCGGGCAGTTTCAGGTGGTTTGCTAATGCTGATAGGTTTAATTCCGTTGCAGCGGGTAAATACGGCGCAATATTCCTCCGCAGACATAACATTTTCAATTTCAAATGCGATAGCTACGCTACCCTGCGCGGAGTACGTTGAGCTCTGCGCTGTTCGTAGGCCTTTTCGGGCAACGGTTCGCTCTTTCTGTGTCTGGCATGTTCGGCCTCGTAACGCTGCTTGGCGATAACCCGCTGTTTCTCAAGTGCTTTCTTTTTACGGTGCTCGCGGACAAGCACCGCCGCGACGCGAACCGCTTTGCGTTCAAACCTAACAAGCTTGCTTTCGTTAACAACGCCGACTATAATCAGCACAATAGCCGCCAGCTCCGCAATGCTTTTAATGACGAGTGATACGGTTGTCATAATAACCTCCATCCCGCCGCGCAGCGCGGCGAATTTAAAATCAGGCGTGAAACAAGCGGCGATATAAATAGACCATGAAAGTCAATCTTTCACGCTAACCTCCCCTTGTCTTACCGCAGTTTCGGCGCGTACTTTTACCGCCGCCGAGCCTTTTGACAAATCCTTCGAACGAATATTCGTAGAACGTTTGTTTGTAACTTTATTATAACAGACTTTAAAAAAATGTCAAGACAAATGTTCGATTTTTTTCGACTTTTTTTACAGTTAATTCTTATAACTAAGTCTATCACAATATATACACATTGTCAACAAAAATAATACAACAAATTGTACTTGTATTTACCTGGCAAATAGTGTATAGTTATAATGGAGTACGTTTTGAAAGGAGTTATATTCCATGGCAATGACAACAAACAAGACCGTCCTCGAATGGATTGAGGACAAAAAGAACCTTGTTAAACCGGACAAGGTGGTGTGGATTGACGGCTCCCGGGAGCAGTGTGAGGCTCTCAGGGCGGAGGCCTGCTCAACCGGCGAAATGGAAAAGCTCAATCAGGAGCTTCTCCCCGACGGCTATTTACACCGCACCGCCGTCAACGACGTCGCGCGCGTCGAGCATCGAACGTTTATCTGCGCACCGACAAAGGACGAGGCCGGTCCGACCAACAACTGGATGGATCCCGACGAAGCATACAAAATGCTTTATGATATAGCCAAGGGTTCATATCAAGGTCGCACCATGTACGTCATCCCCTATTCTATGGGACCTGTCGGTTCTCCCTTTTCTAAGGTAGGTATTGAACTGACGGACTCAATTTACGTCGTGCTCAACATGCTCATCATGACAAGGGTCGGCAAAGCCGTTCTCGACGTCCTCGGCGACAGCGACGACTGGGTACGCTGCCTCCACTGCAAGTGTCAAATTGACGAGGAAAAGCGCTACATCTGCCAGTTCCCGCAGGACAACACCATCATTTCGGTAAACTCCGGCTACGGTGGAAATGTCCTGCTGGGCAAAAAGTGCTTCGCGCTGCGCATCGCCTCCTATCAGGGTTGGAAAGAGGGCTGGCAGGCCGAGCATATGCTCATATTAGGCGTCGAAAACCCGCAGGGCGAAATCCATTATGTCTGCGGCGCGTTTCCGTCTGCCTGCGGTAAGACAAACCTTGCCATGCTGATTCCCCCGGAGGGTTATCTCAAGAAGGGGTACAAGGTTTGGTGTGTCGGCGACGACATCGCGTGGATCAGAAAGGGTTCCGACGGCAGACTGTATGCCATCAACCCCGAAAACGGCTTCTTCGGCGTCGCGCCCGGCACAAACGAAAAATCCAACCCCAACGCACTCGCCTCCACGAAGCAGGGCACCATCTTTACAAACGTCGCCCACAACCTCGACGACAACACCGTCTGGTGGGAGGGTCTCGACAAGAACCCGCCCGAAAATGCTGTCGACTGGAAGGGCAACCCGTGGAACGGCAAGACGAGCGAGGAAAAGGGCGCCAACCCTAACAGCCGCTTCACCTCCCCCGCCGTCAACTGCCCATGCATCGGCAGCGAATTTGAAAATCCGGTCGGCGTGCCCATCTCCGCGTTTGTCTTCGGCGGACGCAGGGCTAAGCTCGCGCCGCTCGTCTACCAGTCGAGAGACTGGAACCACGGCGTTTTCGTCGGTGCCGTCATGGCATCCGAAACAACAGCCGCAGCTTCGGGCGCAGTCGGCGTTGTCCGCCGCGACCCGATGGCGATGCTTCCCTTCTGCGGCTACAACATGGCCGACTACTGGCAGCACTGGATCGACATTGGCGCGGGTCTTGACCCCGAAAAAGCGCCGAAGGTCTTCAACGTCAACTGGTTCCGCAAGGACGACGAGGGCAACTTCTGCTGGCCGGGCTTCGGCGACAACCTGCGCGTGCTCGACTGGATCATCGCACGCTGCGAGGGCAAGGTCGACGCGGAAGACACGCCCATCGGCTATCTGCCATATGCCGAGGACATTAACATTGAGGGGCTCGAGGACGAAATCGACCTTGATAAGCTTCGCTCGATTCTCGACGTCGACAAATCGCTTTGGAGCACGGAGGCCGACGGCATCGCGGAATTCTTTGCGAAGTTCGGGGACAAGCTTCCCGACGCGATGAAAGCCGAGCTTGAAACGCTGAAGAAAAATCTCGAATAATATCTGTTTACCGGCGGGGCTTAACAAAGCCCCGCCGTTTCATTGTCTATGACTGGAAATTTTCGTTTGTAATTTATGTCGAAGTGTGTTATAATTCGTAGAAAAGTCTTTTTATGCTCAGATGTTAAAGTATAGAACCTTACAGGTAAGGGGTATAATCTATGGCTATACAATCAGTAGAACCGAATATTGCTGACTTAGCTAACGGCTGGCTAAGGTCTTATAAACTTGAATATAAATTAGAACAGGAATCATTAAATACAGAGATCGATAATGCTCTAAAAGCCTACGCTTCAAAATCCGGTGGTAGCGGAATGAACAGACCTGATGCTAAATTATTGCTTCAGGATTCTTCTCTCGCCTATTTTCCGATTTTGATTGAATATAAAGGCTATAAAGATAAGCTGGTCAAACTTGATGTTGATGGGAATGTTGCAAACACCAAAACGAAAGACAAAAAAATTGAGCCCCACTATGATAACATTAAATCATATGCGGTCAACGGAGCGGTGCATTATGCAAACGCTCTATTGCACTATACGAACCACACAAAAATAATTGCAATAGGCATGACCGGCTATAAGGACTATAATGGGGTTCTTCACCATTCAATCAGTGTTTACTTTGTATCAAAATCCAATCTCGGTATCGGTCAAGAAGTCGGAACCTATACCGATCTGTCATTTCTAAAAAAAGGCAGAAACTTTGATGCATTTATTCAAAAGGTTAATGAATTAACATTAACCGAAAACGATCTTCGGAAGCTGAAAGATAAGCGTGATTTGCAAATTGAGCAGGCATTAACGCGTTTGAATAACGACATTTACAAAGAAGAAAAAGGTCTTTCGGAGGCAGATAGGGTTTATTTGGTTGCCGCAAGCATCATGTCAACAGTCGGTATTGCCGACAAAGTATCACCGCTTGAAAAATCTGATTTAAAATCGTCTAAAGAGACAGGTAACCGCGACGGCGATATAATGATCAGAAAAATTGAAGCGTTTTTAGATGAAAAGCATTTGCCTGACGATAAAGAAGACTTGATTATCCGCTCTCTGTCAAACACAGTTTTGCCTGATAACATCAACAAGCCGACGAACGGCGAAAGCCAGTTAAAGCGTGTGTTTGTAAAGATTGTAGACGATTTAGGCTTGTATTATAAAATCGGTTTGACATCGGATTTCGCCGGAAAGCTATTCAACGAAATGTTTAGTTGGCTTGGTTTTACGCAGGACAAGCTCAATGATGTTGTTTTAACACCGTTTTATGTATCCACACTTCTGGCAAGGCTGGCGCGTGTAAATAAAGACAGCTATGTTTGGGACTTTGCCACAGGCTCTGCGGGATTGCTGGTTGCGGCAATGAATGAGATGCTGAGTGACGCAAAGGCAACAATTACATCTCCTGATGAATTGGGTGACAAGGAAGCACATATAAAAGCCAATCAGTTACTGGGACTGGAAATCCTTTCACCTGTTTATATGCTTGCCGTTCTTAACATGATACTTATGGGTGATGGCTCCAGTAATATTTTAAATGAGGATTCTTTGCAGTATAACGGAAATTACGGCTTCATCGATGCAAAAAAGCCCTTCCCCGCGGATGCCTTTGTCTTAAATCCTCCGTACTCAGCTAAAGGCAACGGAATGATTTTTGTTGAGAGAGCCTTGGGCATGATGGAAAAAGGCTATGCCGCGATTATCATTCAAAGCAGCGCGGGAACAGGCAAGGCCAAGGAGTACAATGTTAATATTCTCAAAAGACACACTTTGCTTGCAAGCATAAAAATGCCGCAGGATTTATTTGTGCGCAAATCTAAAAATTCCAGCGTTCAGACCTATATTTATGTATTCAAGGTAAACGAGAAGCACGAAAAAGAATATCCCGTGAAGTTCATTGATTTTTCGAATGACGGCTATAAGCGCACGGCTCGCGGTAAATCGTCGTGCAACTTGGTTGATGTTGACCATGCCCGTGAGCGATATGAAGAGCTTGTTAAAATAGTAAAATTCGGCAAGTCTCAGCTTAGCCTTTTCACCGAGGATGATTACTACGAACACACGATCGATCCAACAAACGGCTGTGACTGGAATCAAAGAAAGCCTGTTGACACAAAACCTACGCAGGCTGACTTTATGAAGGTAGTCAGTGAATACCTTGCTTGGGAAGTCGGGCAGGTTTTGCGAGGTGAGCAAAATGCCTGATTTTAAAAAAATTAAAATCGGAACACTTTTCGATATTCACCCAACAAAAAGTTATGGGTTAACAAATGACAAACTTTTTGAAATCCATGGCAAAGTTCCGGTTGTTGTTAATTCAAGTCGTGATAATGGCATTGGCGGTTTTGTGAATTTAAAACCAAAAGAAAAAGGTGGAATTATAACCTTCAGCGACACCACAACTTCAGATAGCATTTTTTACCAACCGAATGATTTTATTGGCTATTCTCATATTCAGGGAGTATATCCTTTGCATTCCGAAAAATGGACAAGAGAATCTCTTCTTTATTTTATCGCAACTTTTAGAAAAGTCTCATCTGGACAATTTGATTATGCCAGCAAATTCAACAGAAAAATTGCACATGAACTTGAAGTATACCTGCCTGTAAAAGACAATATTACTGAAGAAACCCCTGTTATTGAACAATTGGACTTCTCCTACATGGAGAAATGCATCCGCGAGCTGGAAGCCGCCCGCATCCGCGAGCTGGAAGCCTATCTAAAAGTCGCAGGATTAGAAGATTACATGCTGACTCCAGAAGATTTCTATTTTATGGAGACAAAGGAGACAAGGAGAAACAGTATATTCAATCTAGAAAATCTGTTTGGTAAATCCACAAGAGGGAAACGTCTTAAAGGTGATGATAGAATACATGGTGATTTGCCGTTCGTTACCGCAGGAGAAACCGATACAGGCATCTCGGCTTATATCGGTAATGATGTAGACATATTCAAGCCGAATACAATCACGATAGATATGTTTGGCTCGGCAAAATACAGAAACTACCGTTATGGAGCGGATGACCATGTTGCTGTTGTTCACACGGAAAATATTGATAAAAATGCTGTTATATACATTACTGCGGCAATTCATAAAGTTTCATACAACAGTTTCTGGGATTATTCAAATAATTTTTACGCAAAAGATGCTGATGCACTCAACATTTCTTTGCCGGATGACGGTAATGGTAACCCGGACTACGAATATATGAGCCGATATATTCATATTCAGCATAAGCTCGTTATAAAAAATGTTGTTGAATGGAAAGATCACGAGCTTGCGGCTTATCGGACTGTTGCCGCAAACTAAACCAATTCACGTTCACCGTGCTGTTCGGTTGGACATGGATGTGGTTCAAATCAGGAATTTTTACGGTTTATCACTATATAATCAATATGATATTCGGCAAACAGGAGCGGCAGCGTCAATATCAGACGCTGCCGCTATGATTTCTTTGTTGTTTATCTGCCCTTGCTCTTAAAAATATCGTTAAGAATGACATGGAACTCGTCCTGGTCGTCGTCATCGCCGCCGAAGTCCTCGCGTGTGGGCGGGGCTGCCGGGCGTTGGGGCTTTTCCGCCGGCTGCTTTTTCGTTTTAGCCTTGCTCTCAAAGTTGGGCACCGGGATGGGCGCTTCCTCGTCGTCCTGCGAGGCCTGTTGAATCTGGCTGACAAAATTGGTGACGGCCTTTGATGCGCTCTCCGTCCTGTCCGTAGCAAAGCCTGTGGCGACGACAGTGATGATCATTTCGTCGTTGAGCTTTGTGTCGAACGCGACGCCCCATGTGATGTTCGCGTCGGGGTGCGCTTGGGCGGTGATGATTTCCGCCGCGTGCTCGACATCCTCAAGGTCTATGTCCTCGGACGAAGTGATGCTGATTATAACGCCCTTGGCACCAGCGATGGATGTCTCAAGCAGCGGACTTAAAACGGCCGCGTTGGCCGCTTGTTCGGACTTGTCCTTGCCGGAGGCACGGCCGACGCCCATGTGGGCGTAGCCCGCGTCCTTCATAACGCTTGTGACATCGGCAAAGTCGAGATTGATAAAGCCCGGAACCTTGATAAGCTCCGAAATGCTCTTGACGCCCTGAAGCAGAACCTCGTCCGCCATGGCAAACGCCTGCGCGAGGCTCATGCGCTGCTCGGTGATATAACGAAGCCTGTCGTTGGGAATGACAATGAGGCTGTCGACATGCTCGGCAAGGCGCGCGATGCCTTCCTGCGCCTGCTGCATTCTCATCTTGCCCTCGAATTTAAAGGGCTTTGTAACAACGCCGATGGTGAGTATGCCCATATCCTTGGCCGTCTGCGCGATAATCGGCGCGGCGCCCGTGCCGGTGCCGCCGCCCATGCCCGCGGTGACGAAGACCATATCGGTGCCCTTTAAAGCGTCTGTAATCAGCTCTTTGCTCTCGTCGGCAGCCTTTGCGCCGATGTCGGGACGTCCGCCCGCGCCCTGTCCCTTTGTCGCCTTTTCGCCGATCTGAATTTTATGGGTAGCCTGCGAATGGCTCAATATCTGCTTGTCCGTATTAATGGCAACGAATTCCGCGCCCAAAACGCCGGAAGCAATCATCCTGTTGACCGCGTTCCCGCCGCCTCCGCCCACACCGATAACCTTAATCTGAACGGTGGTTTCAAAATCATTATCAATCTCA